>CAMPUL010000019.1 GCA_946997215.1 Gardnerella vaginalis | reverse complement strand
CTGTTTATTTGGTCTGTTTATTTGGTCTGTTTATTTGGTCTGTTTATTTGGTCTGTTTATTTGGTCTGCTTATTTAGTCTGCTTATATTCGCGTGTTTATATTCGCGTGTTTATATTCGCGTGTTTATATTATTAAAACATGGCTGATTTTTCTCATATTCTTGCAACGCGTCCAGATTTTGACGATTCGGATCGCGAATGGTTGCATCACCTCGTAGCAGATTGGCAAGTAATAGCAGATTTAAGTTTTGCAGACTTGCTTTTAGTTATTCAAAATGGCAATGGCGATTACGTTGTAGCAGAACAATGCCGTCCATCTACAGCAATCACACTTAGAACCGAAGATTTACTCGGCGTAAAGCTAGACGAATCAATGCATAATGAGCTAGAAGCAGCAATGAGTAAAGAAACAAGTTTCCACTCTTCGGTTTTAAGAACTGTTGGCAGAGCTACTGTTTGCAACGTTTACGCTCCAGTTCGCCACAACGGCAAAACGCTTGGTCTTGTTCTTAGGGAAACAAATCTTGCAACAAGAGAATCAAACGGTAGGTACGAGACGGAAAGCATTAATGCTGGCAAAACGTTGTTCGACATGATTGCGCGCGAGCAGTTTCCGTACCACGATTCAATGCTAAATCAGCGCCACAATGCTCGAGTTGCAGACGGTTTTATTATTTTAGAAGAAAGCGGTGTTGTTCGTTATGCTTCTCCAAACGCAATCAGCTGCTTCCGCAGACTTGGCGGATTAAACACTATGCAAGGCGAGTTCTTGTGCGAGTTTGGAGCGCGTCTTCTTCACACAAACGATGTTGTTCCCGAAAGCTTGCCTTTAGTTTTAAGCGGTAAAGCAGATGTTGATTGTGAGTTAGAAGTAAATAATTCCGTTGTTTCTATGCGCTCGCTGCCGCTTTATGGGCCTAACGATAGAACTGGCGCAGTTGTTCTTTGCCGAGATGTTACGGAGGTTCTTAGAAGAGAAAAGGAGCTTCAGACTAAGAACGCTACCATTTCCGAGATTCATCATCGCGTTAAGAATAATCTTCAAGCTGTTTCTGCTTTGCTTCGTCTTCAAGCTAGAAAAACTAAGTCGTACGAAGTTAGAAAAGAGCTAGAAGAAGCTCAAAGGCGAGTTCAAACTATTGCTCTTGTTCACGAAGGTTTAAGCCAGACTGCCGATGAGGTTGTTGACTTCGACAAAGTAATTTCTAGCTTGCTTAAAATGACGATTGAACTTGCTTCGCAAAATCAAAATATTACGGTTGATTTTTGTGGTAAATTCGGCAAGCTTGCAGCTCAAGATGCAACGCCTCTTTCTCTTGTTTTAACCGAGCTTGTTACAAATGCAGTTGAGCATGGTTTTGAAGGAATGAGCGAAGGTCATATTACGATTTCTGTTGGTCGTGGTGGAGACAACCTTAGTATTGTTGTAGAAGACAATGGCGGCGGAATCGAAAGCGAATCCTTGCATGGAATGGCAAAGTCTTCTGGATCTGGATTAGGCACTCAGCTAATCAACACTTTTGTTACTAACGATTTTGGTGGCACTGTTAAGTGGGAATCGCGCAGAGAAGGCGGAACTCGCGTTCTGCTAGATATTAAGCTGCGCGTGCCTGGAGTAGAGTAGTAGAGTAGTCTCTTACTTAAAATTCAGTGCTTTGATTTCTGCGCGCTCGCATTGCTCTACGCTTTAGCGAGCGCCTTTCATCTTCGCTAAGTCCGCCCCAAACGCCGTAATCTTGGCTTGTTTCTAGAGCGCATCTTAAGCAATTGTCCGCCACATTACAAGTTCTGCACACCGCTTTGGCTTCTTCAACTTGCTGATTGGATGCGCTGTTATTTCCTACTGGGAAGAAAAGTTCAGGATCCTTATCTCGGCAAGCTGCTTTTGCACGCCAGTCGAATGCGCTACTCATAAGTAAATAACCTCTTTTTAATACGCGTATGTTTTGACTAAATTTGTTAGATTTTGTATAAAACTATCCGCACTCCAGGAAAGCATGAATATAACTTTTTTTCAAGACTTTTACAAAAATTTTTTTAATCTTTTGAGTGATTTAAGTCATATTTTTATGTAAAACTCAATATTTGCAGCAAATTAGCTTTTCCAGGAATCACCATTATGCATCTTCCTGGTGTTTGATAATCTTCCACGCTTAGTGTTTTTAGTAAGTCGGTAGGTATTCCAAGCATTGAGTCTGTTGCAGCATCGCCTGTTGGGAAGATTATTCTTACTGGCGCTTGATCTGGTATGCGTATGTATCTTGCGTTTTGAGCGCAAAATATTACTGTTGTTCTAGTGTCTTTTAATTTGTGTTGGAATTCTTGAGATTTTTCGTCGCTGTTAAAAGGCTCCAAAAGTGAGTCTGCGTTGTCTTGAATGTGAATGTTTTTTGAATCTAGACTTTGCATACTAATCGCATTTTTAATCACATTTATAAGATTAGACTTTCCTCGTTTGCTTCCGCCAATAATCGCTATGTTTCCAAGATTTGTTGGCAAAATTGCTTCGCTTAAGTTAATTCCATCGTCTTTTAAGCCGATTAAAAGTCCAAACTCGCTATCTTTTGTGTTTTTGCAATATTTATTAAGAGTTGAATTATTTAAGTATCTTGGTAGGGGAGTGCTAAACAATTGTTTAGGAGTTTTGTAGCAATAGAATTTTCCAGCCAATTCGATTGCTTTTATAAGCGAATTTTTATTTTGACTTTGTGAGCATTGTAATGCTACTATTCCGTCTCCTGTATTGCAATATGCTGCTCCAGGCTTATTTGGGTTTATGCTTGCTGCGGCTTGCGACCCGAGTAGCTCGTGCGATTGCATTGCGTCTCTAACTCTTAAACAAATGTTTATAGACATATTCGCCTTCATATCTGCGTTTACTTGTCCCATTGGGTTTTGTGTGCACGCTATAAGATGCATTCCAAGGGACCTTCCAACCGAAGCTATGCGTATTAGGCGATTCATGTAATCGGGTAGTTGATTTTTAAGGGCATGAAACTCGTCTATAACAATCACCATTGAAGGCTCGATTGGTTTTACTTGACTAATATCGTGGCAGCCTTGATTTGCAACTAATCTTTCTCGCCTGTCTAATTCCATTTCTAATCCTCGCAATGCTCTTGCAGCATGCTTAAGATTTAAGTCTCCAACGTTTCCAACGCTGTGTGGAAGCGTAGAAAGTGAATCGAATGTAGCTCCTCCCTTAAAATCCATAAACACAAATTGCAATAATTTAGGTGAGTATCTAAAAGCTAAAGCCAAACACCAAGATGTTAGTAAAACGGATTTTCCAGATCCTGTTGTTCCTGCTACAAGCGCGTGCGGCCCATTTTTAACAAGATCTATACAAAAATAACCGCTGCTGTTTATTCCGATTGGAGCTTCTAAAGAGTTTTTAGAAGACACTAGCCAAGCGTATACAACATTTTTCCATGGAGGAACACGATTTTGCATGTTTTTAGAGTAATTTGTAGAAACAATTTGATTTGCGTTATTAATCAGCATTGCTTCTAGGTTGATTGGAACAAGAGTTTCTGGAACACCTTTAATATGAGAGTCGACTGTTGTTTTGCTAAAGTGAATGCTTTGATTCGTATTATTCTTTACTAAACTTTTGTTGTTTTTGTTTGAATTATATTGAACAATTTGCGGTATTAAGCAAGCAATATACATCATTATGCTAGGAACAATCATTGCAAGCATCATCCAACTTTTTTGCAAAAACGCCATTATAGCAAGAGCAATATTGGCTAAAATAGGCACAATATTTGCCATTATTTGCATCCAAAACATTGGTTTTGAAGCTATGCTTTTAGTATTATTTGCATTGTTTTCGTATTCCATAACGCAATAGTGTATTGCGATTAAGAAATATGCAAGTAAAAACTATAAATGTGGTTAAAGGCTAAATTGGCTAAATTATGATTAGCCAAAATTATGTTTATTGCTCTGCAAGCGTTCCAACGTTTCCAGGCGCATGCGTTCCAGCAGATAATTGATCGAATAGTTCAATGTTTTTAGCATCGTCTAACAAAACGGATGATCCAACTGAATACACCCAATAATCTGGATTAGTCCAGTAGACTGTGCCTGTTACGCCGTCTTTTCCTGTTGCTTCCTTAAAAGCAAGACCCATGTTCAGCAGTGTTCCAGGATTTGAGTTTTCGTCTAATGTTGCAGAATCAAGCGATGCTTTTGCAAAGCCTTTTACTGTTGAAAAGTTTGTAAGCGTGCTACTAGATAAAGCTTTTTTCATTATTGCGCTAATTACCATTCGCTGTCTTGCAGCTCTTCCAAAATCAGATTGAGGATCCGCATATCTCATTCTAGAAAATGCTAATGCAACGTTTCCGTCTACACTGTGGCATCCTGCAGTCCAATTAAGTCCACTGTAGGCATCGCTAACTGTGCGATCATAGCATAAGTCTATTGTTCCCAGTGAGTTTACAACGTTTGTAAGTCCTGCGAATTTTATTTCTGCAACGTGGTCTATTTTGTGACCCGTAATTTTTTCAACAGTTTTTGTTAGTGCTCTATTTCCAAGATCTTGTGCAACTGTGTTAATCTTCATCTGTTGGCCGTTTACAGAAACTAGCGAGTCTCTTGGAATGGATATTAAGGAGCTGTGCCCACTTACTGGTTTTGTTAAAACAAGAATCGTATCTGTTCTAAATCCAGTTATTTCTTTTGCTTCTTCGCCTTCTCGCTGATCCGATCCCAGGATTAGCCAAGTTGTTTCTTGAGTATCTGGAGTATCCGTTAGCCAATTATCTCGCTTAATTTGAGAGTCAATCCAGTTCCAAGATAAAACGCCGCTTGCTCCTACAAGAATCAATATTATTACTAAAAGCAAGGATAAATACTTTAGTAAGCGATGTTTTTTTCTAAAAGCAAGAGCTCCAACAGAAGAATTACTTGCTATTGGCCTAATTTCATTTTGACTAAAGTTTTGGATTCTGTTTGGAGTAAAGCTAGATGCACTTGCATTATTTTGACTCAAACGTTGATTTTGTTCGGGGTAGTATTGCGAGCTGTAGCCTTGTGCTCTGTGATTTTGTGCTCGATAGCTTTGTGAATTTTGGTTTACTTTTCTAGGCTTTGGCTCAAACGACGGTGCGCGCTGAATAGTTTCTTGCTTGTTTGGTTCGTTGTTTTTATGCGCGTTATTGTGTGCATTCTTAGGCGGAAAACTCGGTATTGAATTTGCGTTTTTGTTGTGTTTATTCGATGGAACAAAGCTAGGTGGATTATTTTGATTCCCCAAAGCGTCTTCTGGACGTTGCTGGCTCATTTATCCTCCCGTAGCATTTTGCAAATTTGATTGCGTTCATCGTTCAGCGTTTAATGTTTAACGTTCAGCGTTTATCTGTAAGCTTGTTTTTGCTTATAGCTTGTTATTGCTTGCTTATTGTTTATTTTTATTGCTAAAAACTAACAATGGCATTATAAAGCAACGTAGTTATAAACGCTTTAACAAAGTTTTATAAGCGCGTTATTTTCCTTTTGGAACAGCGCATACTGTATTATTTAGGTATTTATCTGCAATTCCCATGTAGTGACCAGTTTGCGGGTTTCTTATTGTTCCGTCTTCTGGGTTAACGATTCCGCCGCTATTTGGATCAATAAGTCTGCCTAAGCTGTCTTTTGCTAATCCAGTTTTTGGATCCACGCGCCCAATTTTAACTGCATTTGAATCTGCATAGGAATTAGAGGAATTAAGGCTATTCTCGCCAGAATTTGTAGACTCCGCAGAGTCGTTAGAATCTGCACTAGACGAATTGGAGTTCTCTTTAGAATCAGACTTTTTACTGCTCTTTGAGTTCTTTTTTGAAGACTTTTCACTTTTACTTGATTTTTCGCCTAAATCTTTAGTTAAAGGCTTATCTTTTTGCATTAAATCCCAAACGTCTTGCGCACTTTCGTCTAAAATAACACGATTTTCATCGTATGGGTCGGTCGCAATAGGTATTGTTTGCGCGTAAATGTTCGAAGGTTTTAGATTACGAAGACTTGCAGCTAAACCAACCAGTGTTGTAGGGTTTGCAAGACCCTGGCTCATATTAAGTGACTTTAGAGCTGATTTTGCAAGTTGATAAAGCTGACTCGACTGTGTTAGAAGATTCTTTGATAGAGCTTGATGAATAAGCTGCTTAAGAAGATATTGCTGGCGCGTTGTTCGCATAATATCGCTTCCGTCGCTTGCGCTGTCGTGCCTCATTCTTGCATATTGTGTTGCTTGCACGCCATCAAGGTGTTGAAGTCCGCGCTTTAGATTAACGCCCGTGTAATAATCCCTAGTGTTTACAGGAATGCACAAGGTTACTCCGCCAATCGCGTTAATCATATCGCTTAAGCCACTAAAGTCTGCAACAATAAAATCTGTTATGTTTAAGCCAGTAATCTCGTTTACTGTTGCAAGCGTACATGATGCTGCGCTTGCTAAGTCACCTCCCTTAGCGTAGCCAAGTGCAAAGATCGAGTTAAACATAACTTTACGTCTAGCTGGAATTCTGCCGTTAGTCGTATTGCATGATGCGGCTTTAACCATTGAATCTCTAGGAATTGAAACAATGTTTATATAAGACCTGTCTGCGCTGATTTGAACAATCATTGCTGTATCTGATTGATGATTTTCGTCTTCTCCGCCGCCCTGAAAAGCGCGATTCTTACCTTCTCGAGTATCTTGACCAAGAACAAGAATATTAATAGTTTTACCAGCATTAGGGTCTATTGACTGAATCTGCTTGCTGCTTGTTGGAATGGTGGTTATAACGCGTGAACTAATAGTAGAAGAAAAGTCAAGCCATACGGATGCGATTATTGTAGTTAAAAAGACTAGAACGGCAATAATCGCCATGCAAATGATTTTACGAGAATTATTAAGCATTTGGCTATTGAGAGTATGGTGTGGTGCAGATGAGTCCCAATAGTTAGTTTGGTACCGACGGTCTTGATTATACCGAGAGGCTGCCATGCTTCCTTCTTTCGTAAATGCACATATAAATCACCATTGTAGTGTATTCTATTGAGATTTTAACATGCATAATACATACCCCTTGCGTAAACTATTATGTATGGATTCAATAACCGCTGAAACTTGCACTTTTGAAAACGATGTTTTACAAGTCTTTTCTGCTATGAATAGAATAAAGCCTCGCGAGGTTGATTCTTCTATTGTTTCAATAATGAGTGTTGAGCAAGATACGCGGTTTTACGAAGAAACTTTGCAAGCGGTTATAAATCAAAGTGTTCTTCCTGGAACTATTGTTGTAGCTGATTGCGCTAGTAAAACACAAAAAGAGTTAGTAAAGTCTTTTAACGTTCAAATAGAGCCAACTCAATTAGCAGAATTAATTTCTAGTGCGGATTTTTCCAACAGTAATCCGTTGTACGGTAACGGGTACGCTAACGACTATAACACTGATTCCTATAAACAATATAAACAAGTAAAAGTTGTTATTCTTCCAATTAAGTCTGCAAAATCATTCGGCGATGCCGTAGAAAAGTCTTTAAGAAAACTCTTACCATTGCAAGGAGTTAAGTCGCTGTGGCTTTTGCACGACGATTCAAAACCTTGCGATTCAAAATGCTTGGAAGCTTTAAGAGAGACTTGGCGAAACACTCCAACAGCTTGCGTTCTTGGTGCAAAACAAGTTGATTGGCAAGGAAAAATTCTTCACAACGTTGGCATGTATGCGTGGAAGCATAAAGTGCATTCACTTAGCGTAGAAGGCGAGCCAGATCAAGAGCAATACGATTTTAGGGGAGACGTCTATTCTGTTTCTCTTGCAGGCGCTTTAGTTTCGCTTAGCACTTGGCAAACAATGCGAGGAACTCAGCCTTGGCTTACCACTTTTGAAGAGTCTAACGATTTTTGTAGGCGAGTCGTTTTAAGCGGTGGGCGAGTTGTTGTTGTACCACAAGCCAGAATCGCGCATAGAAGAGCGCGTTTTGACGGTCTTCGCACTAGGAGTGGCGAAGAGCGCGATGCAGAAAAAACCAATGTTTGCTACGGTCTCGCTTATTCGATTATGGCAAAGCAAAGATACATGTATACAGATGTTAGCGTTATTATGTGGCCTCTTATTTGGCTTTGCTCTGTTCCAATGTCAATAATCCGAGCACTGCAATCTTTGTTTGCTAAGCAGCCGTATGTTGCGTTTATGCGTCTTATGCTTCCTTGGATTGCGTTAGCACAATTACCTCGCGCTATTTTTGCAAGAAGACGAGTGTCTAGAGTTTCAAAAGTTTCCTTAAAACGACTCACTTCTCTTATAGCAAGTCGTAGTCAAATTACGCGTTGGAAAGACAAAACTATTGCTTTTAAGACTCAAAAAAAGGGTGTTATTTTAAGTCCACTTGCAAGAAAACACTTGCATAGAAGAGTTTTGTTTAGATGGAGCGCAGCAATTTGTGCATCTCTTCTTGTTTTTGCAACCGTAATACTTCTTTACGGAGCGCCGATTAACAAGATTCTTTCTGGCTCTTCGCTTTATTCAAGCCAGCTTCTTTCTACTGGAACAAGTTTTAGCGATTTATTTAATGCTGCGATTGGAGCATACATTCCAGACGACGGTTTTGCGTCTCCTCTTCCTCCATCTCCGCTTCTTATGATTTGGATGTTAGCTTCCATTGTGTTTGGCGGAAATACGTTAGCTGCAATAAACGCCATATTTTTCCTTGCTGCCCCTGCAATGCTACTAAGTTTTTGGGCGCTAGCAGGTGTGTTTACTAGATCAGACATTGTGCGAGTATGTTCCGGCCTTTGTTGGGCAATGATTGCAATGGCTTTTGGAGTTTTTGCTAGAGGCGATTTGCCAATGATTCTAACAATGGTATTTTTGCCAGCTGCATTTGCGTTCGCTTTCCACGCTGTAGGAATGTACGTTACAGAAGACCCTGTTGTTCCAGTTGCGTCAATCCAAAGCGCAGCTTGCGCATCTTTGTGCTTTATGGTTCCCCTTGCTGCAAGTCCTCAGCTTTTGCTGCCAATGTTTGTTATTTTTGTTGCATCAATAATTATGGTGCGCTCGCATCGTTTTATGCTTGCGCTAATGCCTATTCCATCTGTTTTGGTTCTTTTGCCAACTCTTGGTAGCGTTGTGCGCTATTTTGGAACTGGAATGTGGCGTCAAATTTTTGCTAGTATGGCTTTGCCTTCTCAAAAAATAAATGGCGCTCCTAGAGCTAGCAGTTATATAGACGTTTTGCTTCGAGCATTTAACATTGATTTGAATCATTTTTCTTCGGGTTCAATGCTAATTTTGCAACTTCGCGGAATAATCATGATTGTGTTTGCTGCGTTAGCTGTACTAATGGCTTTATGCGCACTTGCTCTTCCGTTTGCTTTAAGAGCTTCAAGAATGATGTGGGTTGTAATAGTTAGCGGAATGGCGCTTTCTTTAGTCGCTTGCCGCGTTGTTGTTGCTTCAGATTTTGACGGTCCTATTAGCGCAAGTGTTCTTCCAGGCGTAAGCTTAAGCGCGCTTGGTGTTCTTGCATGCATGTGCATGGTTGCAGGAAAAGCTGTTCGTAGGTTTGAGCCTTTGCGAAAATCTAATTCTGCTAATCAAGACAATAATCCAGACGATTACACTACGCGTGTTTCTAAGCGTGCAGCTATGAATCGTTCTGCTAAGGCAATGATGAAAAGGCTTATTCATATTGCAAGAGGAATTTTAGCTTTTGGAATTTTTGCTGTTGCTGCTTTGCTTGGATTATTCGCGATTATTAGCGGACCTGTAACATCCGTTTACGCAAGCGATAGTGGCCTGCCGATGGTTGTTTCGGACTACTTGAATAAGAATAGTGCAAATCGCGTTCTTGCGATTAAAGCTGTGAATAGTCGTGAGTTGAATATTTCGCTTATGCGTACCGCTCGTGGCGATTTAGTTGACTTATCTCCATCTTTGCAAGTTAGAGATGTTTTATACGGATATTCTCCTAGTACAAATACGCTTTATTACGCAGCTTCCAAGCTTCTTTCTCATGCAAGTGATGAGTCGATTGTAACCTTAAAGCAGCTTGGTATTGGCGGAATTTACATTGTTAATAATTCTAAAGCTAAAGATAATTTGGCTGCTAATAATTCAATGATTGCTTTAGAAGGGTATGCAAATAAAGACGCAACTGAAAAGTTGATTGCAAACGTAAACGCTTCGGAAGGAACTCAGCTTGTTGTTTCATCTAGTCATGGAACGTATTGCAGATTCGACGATGTAGCAGACATGTCTTCTTCTAAAACTTCGATTTATAGTCATTCGCGCCCACTTTCTTGGAGAATTCCATGGATTGTTGTTTTTGCTTTAGTGCTGCTATTGTATTGCCTGGTTGCTTTGCCTCGTTTTAACAGCAATAACGTAATAGAGCGTGAATAATAGAGCGTGAATAATTAGGATGATTAGTTAGAAGCTATGATTGATTAGACGGATAAATGGCAGGTAGATTAATGAAGTCAAATACGAATTCTAAAAATAGTCATCGTCATGCACAAGATGCTGCTTCAATTAGCGCTTCTGTTCGTTTTAGAAGATTCAAACTGTGGTCTTTGTCTATTTTAAGCGCAGCAATACTGGTTTCTTGCGCTGTTGTTGCGTCTTGCATATGCCCACTAAAACAGCTAACAGATGACCCTATTTTTCCTATTGGAAGCGTGGAAAAGCGTGTTAGTTCTACAAATTTGCAAACAGTTTGCCCTAGCAGAATAGCTCTACCGGATTCAGCAAAATATGGCGATAGCGAGTTTCAAGAATCCGAAGGAGACTTAAAGTCAATATCGAAATATGCATCTTTTGGAAGCGTTTACAAGTCCACTCTTAATGGCGTAAAATATGCTGGCGATTCTAAAGATTTAGTTAACAAATCTTTTAACAATCCTTCTAGTTCTTCTAGTGATCCTAGTGATTCAAGTGAAAGCCAAAATAGAGCTTATTTTGCAGAAAGTAATGTAGATAAAGACGCTCAAGTTTTGGAAAGTAGTCTTTTAAGTGCGCAATCTGGAACTGGGTCTGCTGCATCTGTTGCATCTTGGGCTACAAACGGCGACTTAAAAGGCTTATCTGCCACTTCTTGCGTATCTCCTTCAATGCGCCAAAACTTTATTATTCCAAGAATAGCGGAAGGTGTTTCTGTAAGATTAAACTCTGTTAATCTTTCGTCTAAGCCTACTGTTGTAAGCGTTAAAGCGTGGTCAACTAATAAATCGGGCGCGCAACTAAATCTTTCTACAGGAAGCACTTTTACTGTTCCAGCTCATAGTGACGCTTACTTTAACATTTCTGCAGCTGCAGCAAAGTCGGATGGCCTTTATATTCAAGTTTTAAGTGAGCAAGCTCCAGTCTCGTCGTTTGTTAAGTTTATTCGTTCATCCGGTCTTGTTTCTAAAGGCGTGGATGTTATTTCTCCGCAAGAATCAGCATCTTTAGAGCCTGTTTTGCCAGGTGTTATTGAGGGTGATCAAGCTAAAGCTTATATTTGGTCTAATAAAAGCGGAAAAGTCGATTTGTATTGGCTCGATGATTTTGGAAAAAAGAGCATAAAGCAAGTAGATTTTAGTGCAAGACAGATTCAAGTTGTTGATTTACAAGAAGTACCTAAGGGCGTTGGGGCGATTTTTGCTCAAAGTAACGTTCCGATTTTTGTTATGGCTTCTGTTGAAAGAAGTGGCAAAGATGGTCAAAGCGATATTGCTTTTGTTAATTCAGTTCGTTCTATTACAAATAGTGCACTTGTTTCCCCATTTTCTGCAGACGAAGCTTCGCTACATATTGCAAATGGATCTGTTGATAATGCAAATGTAAAGCTTAGTGCTTACGATTCTTCTGGCTTAAAAGTAGCGTCTAAAACTATTGAAGTTAAGTCTTATACTGTTTCAACAATTTTAGCGAAAGATATTAATCCTAAAGCTGTTATGTTTACTCTTAAGTCTAAATCTGGAGTTTCGTTTGCGTCTAGAATTCAGTCAAAAGCAGTAAACGACGCTGGTTTTGCAAGCGTTGCGTGGCTTCCTTCTAAGTCGCTTGACCCTAATAGCATAAGTGTTAAAGTTCGCTCAAATCCTTCGATTGTAAAGTAGACTTAGGGCTTTTAGGTTGCTATTTACAATCCCCAATATTTACAATCCCCAATCCGGATCGATTTCTTCTGGTCTTCTTCCGTACAATTCTGCTAAACGTTGCACTATCTCGTCTCTAATCGCGTATTGAAGCTCCGCTCTGCTAGTAACGTGTGTGCATAGTGGAAGCCTGTATAAAACTACTCTTTGTGGTATTCCTTTAGATGCAGGAAAAGCTTGAGACATTATTCTTTTATTGCTTTCCCACAAAACGGGCTGGCTTGGAGGAACATCTTCTACAGCAAATTGAACGTCTTTTATAAGATTTGACCAAGCACTGTTAAGTCTTCTAATTTGAGCTGCTACCATTGAATCGAACATTCCGCTGGCTGTTCTGTATCTAGGAAGTCGCGTGCCAAACATTGGCGCACGCATACCGCGTCCGTGGCGGTTTCTATATCTTTTTTGTTCCCATACTAAAGACGTCATACACTTAACTTTATTTGTACGCTAGGGCATTTGATTAATGTGCAAACACAAAACGGTGTAGTAAATATGTTGATAATATGGAATACTTGAATTGCACAGTTTGTACAGGAGGAAATCGTTGGAGCCAAATATTCATGAGTACAATGAGCAGGGGCTTTGTGAGCGTCTTGCTTTGTGTTCACTTATTGGTTTTGACTTAGACAACACTCTTGCATGTTCTAAAAAGCCTATGACTAGTCCAATGTGCAAGGTTTTTGGCGATTTAATCAATAAAATGCCAATTGCGCTAATTACTGGTGGAGACTTGCGACTTGTTAAAAGTCAAGTTCTAAGCGTCTTGCCTGCTTCTACGAATTTAGACAATTTTCACATTATGCCAACTAATGGAACAAGCTATTATCGAATTGTTGATGGCAATCTTAAATGTGTGTATTCTCACACGATTTCCGTAAAAGACGCAAATCGCATTATTTGTGTTGTTAAAGATTGCGCTAAAAAAATGGGATTGCTAAAAGGCGTTGGAGACAAAGACCTTTGGGGTAGTCAAATAGAAAATCGTGGTACTCAAATCACTTTTTCTGCACTAGGGCAGCTTGCTCCAATCGAACTTAAAAAGAATTGGGATCCTAGTGGCAAGCTAAAGGAACAGCTAGCTGAACAAATTGCTAAAGATTTGCCCGACTTTTCTGTTCGAGCTGGTGGAGAGACAAGTGTTGATATTGTTTGCAAAGGAAACAATAAAGCATATGCTCTTGATTCTCTTTGTAAGATTTGCGACATTTCGCTAAAATCTGTTGCTTTTGTGGGAGATCGCATGTACAAAGGCGGTAACGATTACCCAACTTCTTTAACAGGAGCGCTTGCGATTTGCGTAAAAAACCCTAATAATACTTTTGAATTGTGCTCTAGGCTATTGGAAAGTCTTAATTAAAGTCTTAAGTAAAAAGCCTTTAACCACATTGCTCTAATTTTATTGTTATTTGTTTTTAGTGTTGCTATCGTCTTTTTATGATTTACAAAAACCTTAATAAAAGCAAACAAAATCGGCTTATTTCCAACGTTTCTTGGGTAAATGTGCTTAATACTATTCTTAATCTTGCTTTTCCAATTTGCTGCGCTGGCTGCTCAATGGCAGATTGCGTGCTTTGCAACGAATGCAAATCAAAGTTTAGTAAATGGCATAGAGACCCGTTTAGTGGCGTATTTTGCAAAAACATCTATTCTTGTGCAACATACGGATGGACTGTAAGAAGGTGTATTTTGCAATGGAAAGATCATGGAAACCAACTTTTAGATAAGCCTTTTTCGGACTTGCTTTTTAGCTTGATTATTAGTGTTGTTGGAAGCTCAAGCAAAGTGGCCATTATTCCAGTTCCTTCGTCTTTTGCGTCTAAAAGAAAGCGCGGCAGAAGTCATATGGATCCAATAGCTAAAAATGTTGTTAAAAGCCTTAAAAAACAAGGCATTGATGCTACTTTTGTTAAAGCAATTAAAATGATTAATGTAAGAGGAAAGTCTGTTCAACTAAGTGGGAGTAGGCAAAGGTCTTTGCGCACGTCTAAAGGTTTATTGGTGGATGCAAGTGGCATTAAAAACGGGTACAAAGTGATTATTATAGACGACATTATTACTACGGGGTCTACGCTAAAAAACTGTGTTAAAGAGCTAAATAAAAGCGGTGTTGCTGTTTTTGCGTGTTTTGCGCTGGCTGGAGTGTGGTCTAAAGAAAGCGTTTTATACTCTTAGATTTGCGTGTTTAAGGATTTTGCGTGTTTAGCTTGTATGTTTAGCTCTTAAAGCTCGCGCGACTTTGCTATTCGCTATATGTAAGCGGCAATGTTATCTCAAAATTAACTCCGCGCTTATCGTCTACAACTCTAACGTTTCCGTGATGAAGCAGCGCAGCCCATCTTGCAATCGAAAGTCCTAATCCAGTTCCGCCAGACTCTGTTCCTATTCCTTGATTTCCCTTAACAAATCTGCGGAAAATGTCTGCTCGATTTTCTTCAGGAATTTGCGTTCCAAAATTAATAACATTGCAAACTAAAATATTTTTTTCGTGATTCGACTTAGCGCTTATAAGAATCTTAGTGTTGTCTGCAGAATGCTTGATTGCGTTAGATACTACGTTTGTAAACAATTGAGATAGGCGATTTTTGTCTCCAACAAGCATAATGTTGTTCTCAATATTAAGACTTATGCTGTGATTGTGACCCGCGTCTGCGATTTTTACCGTTTCTACAATGTTGTTAATAAAGTCTTTAAAGTCAAAGCTTGTAATAACAAGGCTTTCTGCGCCTGCTTCTACTCTAGATAAGTCAAGAAGAAAAGTAATTAAATCAGCTAATTTATGTGTTTGATTTACGATTGCTTCCATATTGGAAGGCGTTGGCTCCACAACGCCATCTGCAAGGTTTTCTACCATTGCTTGCAAAGCGCTAACAGGCGTTCTAAGCTCGTGGCTAACGTTTGCTATAAGGTCTCGGCGCATATTGTCTGCGTGCTCTAGTTCTTCTGCCATCTCGTTAAAAGCAAGAGTGAGCTTTCCAACTTCGTCTTTTCTGCTTTCGATCTGAACACGTACAGAATAGTCGCCATCTGCCATAGTCTCTGCAGCATCGCGCATTTGTCTAAGTGGGGAAGTTAATCCTCTAGAAAATGCGTATGTTATTCCTAATGCAACTGCAAGAGTTAGTGGCATTGCAATCCAACCACTTAATCCAACTTTTAGTAAAAACCATGCCATAACAAATGCTATAGCTGTTGCAAAAACAATAATCGCAGACAATTCGCCTTTTAATGACGTAAAAAATCCTATTGCGCTTTTAGGATGAGGCAGTGGATTCTTTAGAGTGTTCTTCATCGAATTTTTTAATGAACTCTTTAGTAGATTGCTATTTTTTATGTTCTTATGATCTTTGCTATTTTTGAGAATCAAATTCTGGCTCATAATCTTCTTTAGGTGGCTCAAAAGCGTAGCCTACTCCATGTATTGTGCGAATCCAATCAGATCCAATCTTATGTCTTAAAGATTTAACGTGGGAATCAACTGTGCGCGTTCCCGAAGCATCTGGCCAATCCCAAACTTTTTCTAAAAGCGTTTCTCTTTTTAACACTTCGTGAGGGTGATTTGCAAAAGTCGTAAGTAAAGAAAACTCTGTAGGTGTAAAGTGGATTGCTTTTTCGCCAATCGTAACAAGTCTTTGCTTTGTGTCAATAATCAAGTTTCCAAACTTAATTAAAGTGTTGTATTGTTCTCTTTTTGCTATTATTGCAGCACGCTCAACTCTTCTTAAAAGCGCACCGCATCTTGCAATAAGCTCTCTAGGGGAGAATGGCTTTGTAACGTAGTCGTCTGCTCCTGCGCTTAGTCCAGCCAATTTATCTGCTTCTGAGTCTCTTGCTGTAAGCATAAGAACAGGAATCGGGCATTTAGATACTATTCTTCGCGTTGCTTCTATGCCATCCATAACAGGAAGCATAATATCCATGATTATAAGGTCTGGTTTTAAGCTTAACGCTGCTTTAACGGCAGACACTCCATCGCAAACAACTCTAGCTTTCCAACCTCTAGCAGCAATTCTTTGCGCTATAGCTGTAGCTAAATCTGGCTCGTCTTCTACAACAAGAATTGTTCGAGGAGCACTTGTTTGTGATGGAGTGTCCAACATTTTACCTAGTTTAGATTCCTTTTTAGCTATTTAATCATTACCTTAATCTAGTGGCTTAAGGAATACAGCTCCAAGTGCTGGAACAGTAATCCTCGCAGAATATGGCCTAGAATGATACTCTTCGGCTGCAGCAGTAAATGTGCCGTTGTGAATATCGGATCCGCAATACTTAGCGTCGTCGGTAGTAAGAATCTCTTGCCACTTTCCGCCCTTAGGCAATGCCACTTGGTAATCTTGCCATGCTTGACCAGAGAAGTTAACAACAACAACGATTTCTTCGCCGTTGTCTCCGATTCGCATGTAGCTTAATGTGTTGTGGTCGGAATCGTCGCTAGTAAGCCACTGGAATCCGTCTGGCGTAAAGTCTTGGCTCCAGAATGCCCTAGAGCTCTTATACAAAGCATTAAGATCTGCAACCAGCTTTTGAACTCCTTGATGGAATGGCCATTGAAGCTCGTGCCAATTAAGCGAATTGTTGAAGTTCCATTCGCAAGACTGGCCGATTTCTCCGCCCATAAACAGAAGATTCTTTCCTGGGTGAGACCATTGATACGCCAAGAGCGCTCGAAGGCCAGCAAACTGTTGCCATTCGTCTCCAGGCATCTTTCCAAGAAGAGATCCCTTGCCATACACAACTTCATCGTGGCTAAGTGGCAACACATAATGCTCGGAATACGCGTAAACCATAGAGAATGTGATTTCGTTGTGATGCCAACGGCGATTAATCGGCTCTTCTTTAAGGTATTGCAAAGTGTCATGCATCCAGCCCATGTTCCACTTTAAGCCAAAGCCTAAGCCACCCATGTCTGTAGGAGCAGTAACGCCTTGGTATGCAGTGGACTCTTCTGCAATCATCATAATTCCAGGATTATTCTTGTATGCAGTAGCGTTTGCTTCCTTAATAAAGTCAATAGCCTCAAGGTTTTCGCGTCCGCCATACATGTTTGGACGCCATTGGCCAGCTTCGCGGCTGTAATCCAAGTAGAGCATAGAAGACACGGCATCTACTCGCAAAGCATCAACGTGATATTCGCTAAGCCAGAAGCACGCATTAGCAACCAAGAAGTTGCGAACCTCGTGTCTGCCAAAGTTGAATATGTACGTTCCCCAATCTGGGTGTTCGCCGCGAAGTGGATCTGGGTCTTCGTAAAGCGCAGTGCCGTCGAATCTACCCAAAGCAAAGTCATCCTTAGGGAAGTGTGCTGGAACCCAATCCATAATCACACCAATCCCAGCCTTGTGGAGCTTGTTTACTAAGTACTTAAAGTCGTCTGGGCTTCCAAGCCTAGAATCAACAGCGTAATAGCCAGTAACTTGATATCCCCAAGATCCCGAGAATGGATATTGTGTAAGAGGCATAAATTCAACGTGAGTAAAGCCCTCTTGCTGAACGTAGTCAACCAAGTGATCTGCAAGCTCGCGATAATTGTCGTAATCGCGATTCCAGCTATTTGCTTGAACTTCGTAGATGCTAACAGGGCCATCATGCGCATTCGTCTTTGCGCGATGCTCAAGCCACTCGTTATCGTGCCACTTAAAGTCGGAGTCAACAACAACAGAACCAGTGTTAGGTGGAACTTCGTGCGAGCGCTCCATTGGGTCTGCCTTCATAATCCAGTTTCCAGCTTGAGTCATAATCTCAAACTTGTAAACCTCGCCTGCGCCTACTCCTGGAATAAAAAGCTCCCAAATGCCACTAGAGCCAAGCGAACGCATTGCGTGACGGCGGCCATTCCAATAGTTAAAGTTGCCAACAACTCTTACAGCGCGAGCGTTTGGGGCCCACACAGTAAAGGATGTTCCAGTAACTTTTTTAACCATTTTGCCTGTTTCTGGGCTTACAAGACCCCAAGAATCAGTAATGCTTTTAACATGAGCGCCTAAAGCTTCCCAAAGTCTTTCGTGCCTGCCTTCGCCAAACAGGTACATGTCCATATCGCCGATTTGAGGCAAGTAGCGGTACGGATCGTCGTCTACGGACTCGGTGCCGTCTACTTCTACGGTACGAATGCGATAGCTAGGAACAGACCATTCTTTGCTCTTAGCGTGTTTGGTAGCAGGAATAGTGGCAACAAAAATGCCATTGTATTCGTGCTGAGCTTCGTATTCGCCGCTCTTAGTGAGAATTGTTACTTTCTTGGCCATTGGTCGCAAAACGCGAACCGTGGCAGTACCAGCGCCTTTGCCAGTTCCGAGATGTCCACCAAGGACCTCGTGCGGATTGTAATATTCTGCATTGCTCACCGCAGCAAGCACGTCTTGACGAACGGCTACTGCGATTGCATCTTCATTGATGTTAGATACTGTACTCATGTTGTCTATCATACAACATTATTTGCGTATGTCTTGTGTGTTTTGAGTAAAGTTTGGCTAATAAGTCAAAAAAATAATTTAACAGCGCTCAAGTCTTTGCCTTATGGGAAACTGAAATGAGTTTTTCTGTGCATACGGAGGGTTCTGTGGGTTATCAAGTCGGCGATATGGTCGTCTATCCTCGTCATGGTGCGGCTAGAGTCGAGGAAATTAGTGAACGTACTGTTAAGGGTGTTACTAGGCAATATTTGCGCTTAGTCGTATTGTCTTCAGATGGTTTAGAGATTAACGTTCCAGTAGATAATGTTAAAAAAGTTGGCGTTAGAGACATTGTTGGCGCCAAAGAAGTTGCTAAAGTTTTTGAGATTTTGCGTACGCCAATCATTGAAAAAGAGATGAATTGGTCTAGAAGATACAAGCTTAACGTTGAGAAAATTGCTACTGGCGATGTTAATAAGATTGCGGAAGTTGTTCGCGATTTGTCGCAGCGAGATGTTGATGAACATGGACTTTCTGCTGGAGAAAAGCGCATGCTTGCTCGCGCCCGCAGTATTCTTATCTCGGAAATCGCATTATCGGAAAAGATTGACGAGACTCAAGCAGAACGTTTGCTTAATGTGAATCTTGGATATGCTAATCCTTTGCCAGGAGACGAAGAACATCATACTCATGCTCCAGAAGAAGCTGCTGCAGATACTCTTAGATTGCTTGCGGAAAAGTCTAAAAAAGCTAAAAAGAAGTAAGTTTATTTTTATTAGCTTAAATTTTATTAGCTTAAATTTGCTACGTAGGAGCGCATTGTGTGCAAACCGCCGAAAGTGATTTCGATTGTAGGGCCAACAGCATCTGGCAAAACGAGTCTTGGTATTGCAATTGCAAAGAAATTTGCTGAACGCGGTGTAAAAGCGGAAATCATAAACGCAGACGCATATCAAATGTACCGTTACATGGATATTGGTACAGCAAAAGCTACTAAAGAAGAGCAAAGCGAGATTAAGCATCATTTAATAGATGTTATTGACCCGCAAGAGGCAATGAGCGTTGCAAAGTTTCAAACGCTTGCACGCCAATGCATACGTGATTTGCAAGAAAAAGGTATTCGCCCGATTCTTGTTGGAGGATCTGGCCTATATGCTCGCGCTGCCGTAGACGATATAACTTTTCCTGGCACAAATCCTGATGTTCGCAAAGCTTTGGAAGAGCGCGAAAAATCGCAAGGAGCAATGGCGCTTTTTGAAGAATTGCAAAAGTTAGACCCCGTTGCAGCTAAAAATATGGATCCAAGAAATTCGCGCCGAACAATTCGCGCGCTAGAAGTTATTGAGCTAACAGGTAAGCCGTATTCTGCAACTTTGCCAAAATACAAGTATTTGATTGATTGCGTGCAAATCGGATTGGACTTAAGCAGAGAAGATTTGGATGCGCGAGTGGATCTTCGCACAAAAATGATGCGCGAGCAGGGTTTTGTAAACGAAGTTAAGGCGATTCGCTCAAAGCTTGGTGTTACTGCTAGCAGGGCTTTGGGGTACAAGCAGATAATGGACTATTTAGACGGCTTGTGTAGTGAAGACGAAGCATTTGACGATATTGCGCAAAAAACTAGGCGACTTGCGCGCAAGCAAATGGGCTGGTTTGGAAGAGACTCGCGTATTCATTGGATTAATGCTTTGAAGTCAAATGTTGTTGACGATGCTATGGAAATAATCGACGCGGCGGATAATGGCAATTTCAAAGATGATTTGATTGCTGAATCAACTTCTCATCATCTTGGTGAATTGCAATGAGAATACTAAAAAGTGGAAACAAAGTGTGTACAAATTGCACACAATGTGCGCTAAATGTATATAAAAGCGTATATCAAAAGTGAATATCAAAAGTGAATATTAAAAGTGAATATTAAAAGTGAATATTAAAAGTGAATATTAAAAGTGAATATTAAAATAGGAGATTTTTGTGCATAATCATTTAGAAAATTCAGGCGCTAATGCCGCTTCTGTTAAAGACGCTATTAGCGCAAGTCACGCGCATCAGCATAAGCTTTCACTAACTCTAGCGCTAACGTCAATTGTGTTTTTGGCAGAAGTAATCGGCTCTATTTTAACTAATTCGATTTCTTTGCTAATTGATGCTGGCCATATGCTAACGGATATTTCCGTTTTGGCTGCATCTACGGTTACTGCGATTTTAATGCGCAAAAAGCCTAATGCAAAGCGCACTTGGGGGTGGGCAAGGCTAGAGGTGATTACTGCTGCAGCTGGCGCTCTTGTGCTTCTTTTTGTAGGCGTTTATGCGATTGTGGAGTCGGGGATGCGTCTTTTTGGCGCAAGTCATAATGAAATCCACAGTGTAAATCAGCTGCTTTTCTTTGGTATTCTAGGTCTTCTTGCAAATATTGCTTCGCTTATAATCTTGGTTTCTCAATCTAAAGACAATATGAATATGCGAGCAGCGTTCTTGGAAGTTATGAACGATGCTTTAGGCTCTGTAGCGGTAGTTATTTCTGCAGTTGTTATGATAGCTACCAATTGGAGTGGTTTTGACGCTGTGGCTGGCGGAATTATAGCGATTTTGATGATTCCACGCGCTTTGCACTTGCTTAAAAATGCTGTAAAAGTTTTGCTTGAGCAAACTCCAGAAGGATTGGATATAGAAAAAGTTCGAGACCATCTTGAACATGTTCCGCACGTTCTTGCTGTTCACGATTTGCACGCAAGCACAGTTTCTACAGGAATGCCTATTTTTATGGCTCATGTTGTTGTTGAGCGCGATTTAACAATGGGGCAGTGTGCGGATATTTTGAGCCAGCTTCAAGATTGTTTGCGCGAGCATTTTCCAGTTTCTGTTTCGCACACAACATTCCAGTTGGAGCCAAAGGGCTATACTACTCAAAGTTCGTCGGAGCATCACGAGTAGTTTTGTCGCGAAGTTTTGTTGAGTAGCCTTGTATTGTAACAGTTAAGCGTGTTGTAAATACGTATAAAGTAGAGTGATATTATGCCGTTAAAAGAGTTAATAGACAACGCGCATAGCGATCGCGTTAAGCGCATTTGTGCAATAAGTCGCGCAAAATCGCGAGGGGATGGGCGCTTTTTAGTTGAAGGACCGCAAAGCGTTAGGGAAGCTGTAAGGTACGCGCATAAGTCGATTTTAGACATTTATGTTTTGCAAGATGCTGTTAATAGTGGCAGTAATCGTAGATATAGTAGCGTCAGTAGTGGTGGCCCTATAGAAGTTATCGCTAAAATCGTTGACGAATCATTAAAGAATAATTGCTATGTTCATCCTGCAACATCAGAAGTTATGCGAAAAATCAGCACGGATTGCCAGGGGATTGTTGCACTTTGCGATTCTAAGGTTTTAGACGAAGAATTTAGTAAAGAATTTAATAAGATTGGCAAGATTAGCGAAATCGATGAGATTAGTGAGATTGAGAAAGAAGTTGTCGATGATGCTAAATCTTGCAACAATAAAGACATATTAATTGCATCATGTTGGCAAGTAAGAGACCCAGGCAACGCTGGGGCGATTATTCGCGTTGCAGACGTAGCTGGATGCAATGCTGTTGTTTTTGTTGACGATTGCGTAAGTCGATTTAACTCAAAGCTTGTTCGATCTAGTGCAGGATCGTTATTCCACTTGCCAGTAGTAAAAATGAGCGAAAACGAATGGTTTGATTGGGCAAAAAATGCAAAAATCAAAGTGATTGCTGCAGATATTTACGGAACGGAAAATAAAAAACCAAAGTCGTTTGCGAGTGTTTTAGATTCCTTTAGAAATGAGTCTAATATAGCGTCTAATAATGTGTCTAATGCGCATAATATCGCCTCTAATAATACATCTAATAATACCTCTAATATCGCAATATTATTTGGAAATGAAGCCAGGGGATTGCCGCAAGAAGTCTTAAATAAAGTAGACGAAATATCGGTAATACCAATCTACGGAAAAGCGGAATCAATGAACTTAGCAACCAGTGCTGCAGTAATGCTAATGGGCTTGGCTATGTCTAGTCATGAGCGAAAAATGGGGATTTGAGACGTTTTTTGAATGCTTCACAAAAGTACGCATATACGGATAGGAAGGGTGCTGTGGCAAAGAGTCAGCCATTTGACGCAAAGTCAATTACAAAGGTAGTAAAAGAGGGCATTGCTTGTGTTCAAGCCGCTAAAACAATGGAAGATCTAAAAGCGGCAAAAACTAAGTATGCTGGCGCTCAGTCTGCAATGACACTTGCTAGCAAAGCTATTGGAAGTCTTCCAGTAGAAGAAAAGAAAGAAGCTGGCAAAGTAATGTCTGCTTTGCGTGCTGATTTTGGTAGGGAATTTGCGGCTGCGCAAGAGCGTATTAAAGCTGTTGAAGAAGCAAATATGCTTCAAAAAGAAACAGTCGATATGACTTTGCCAATAAATCGTAAGCCGCTTGGCGCTCGCCACCCGATTGCGCGTATTATTGAAGATTTTGAAGACTTTTTTGTGTCTATGGGTTGGCAGATTTCTGCAGGTCCAGAAGTGGAAACTGAGTGGTTCGATTTTGACGCGTTGAATTTTGGTCCAGATCATCCTGCTCGCCAAATGCAAGATACTTTCTACGTGCAAGGAAATCAGGCAAAGGATGCTGCAGGATTTGTTGGATCCAACATGGTTTTGCGTACGCAAACTTCTTCCGACCAGGTTCGCGCGCTAATTGAGCGAGGCGTTCCTCTGTACATTGCGTCCCCAGGCCGTGTGTTCCGCACGGATGAGCTTGATGCAACGCATACGCCAGTTTTCCATCAATGCGAAGCTTTAGCTGTAGATAAGCACCTAAGCATGTCAGATTTAAAGGGCGTGCTCGATCGCCTTGCTGTTGCAATGTTTGGTCCAGATGCAAAAAGCCGTTTGCGCCCAAGCTACTTCCCATTTACGGAGCCTAGTGCTGAGCTTGATTTGTGGTTCCCTGATAAGAAGGGTGGCCCAGGTTGGATTGAATGGGGCGGTTGCGGAATGGTTAACCCGAACGTTCTTAAGTCTGCAGGCTTAGATCCAGATGTTTATACGGGATTTGCTTTCGGTGTTGGTTTGGAGCGCACTTTGTTGCTTCGTCACGATATTAACGATATGCACGATTTGGTTGAAGGCGATAAGCGCTTCGCAGAACAGTTTGTGATGGGAGAGTAACTCATGCCAATGGTAGATATTGACTGGCTTAAAGATCATGTTGAAGTGCCAGAAGGTTTGACTTACGAGCAGCTTGCTAAAGATTTGGTGCGAGTTGGCTTGGAAGAAGAAGAGATTCACGATTCTCAAGTTACAGGTCCTATTGTTGTAGGTTACGTTGTTGATGCTACTCCAGAGCCGCAAAAAAATGGCAAGGTTATTAATTGGTGCCATGTTGATGTTGGAGATAAATACAACGAGGTAGATGAAAATGGCAATAAGGTTCCTCGTGGTATTATTTGCGGCGCTCCAAATATGGCTGCTGGAGAAAAGGTTGTTGTAACTCTTCCTGGAGCAGTTTTGCCTGGCGATTTTAAGATTGAGCCTCGCAAAACTTACGGCCACATTTCTAATGGAATGTGCGCGTCCGAGCGCGAGCTTGGTTTGGGAGATAGTCACGATGGCATTATTTTGCTTCGCGAATATGGATTCTCTAAAGCAGAATATGAGGCGTTAAAGCCTGGAGACGACGCAATGTCGCTTCTTCACTTAAACAAGCCTTTGCTAGAGATTAACATCACTCCTGATCGCGGATACGCGTTCTCTTACAGGGGTGTTGCGCGCGAATATCACCATTCAACTGGTGCTGCATACACGGATCCAGTGGTGGAACTTAATAATAAGGCAAGTCAAGTTTCTGTTGAAAACGCGTCTACAGATATTGAAGTTAGCATTGAAGATACAAACCCTATTCATGGCGCTGTTGGATGCGATCGATACTACGCGCGTGTAGTTCGCAACTTTAATCCACAAGCTGCAAGCCCTAATTGGATGCGTAGGCGTTTGACTCGCGCTGGAATGCGTGGAATATCTCTTGCAGTAGACGTTACAAATTACGTAATGCTCGACTTAGGTCAGCCCCTTCACGCTTATGATTTAGATAAGATCGAAGGCCCTATTGTTGTTCGCCGCGCTAAAGCTGGAGAGCATTTAACAACTTTAGATGGCAAAGATAGAGAGCTTAACGTTGAGGACTTGCTTATTTGCGATTCTCCAAAGGGAAATCACGGTTCGCGTGTTCTTGGACTTGCTGGCGTAATGGGCGGAATGTATGGAGAAGTGACGAGCGAAACAAAGAATATTCTTGTTGAAGCTGCACACTTTGATCCCGTTTCTATTGCGCGTACAGCTCGTAGACACAAGCTTCCAACCGAAGCTTCTCGTAGGTTTGAGCGCGGAGTAGATACTCAGCTTCAGCCTGCAGCTGCTCAAATGGCTGTTACAATGCTTAGCGAGATTGGCTTTGGAGAGCCTTCTAATACGCCTACAGATGTAAACAATACTGTTGATAGAAACGTTATTGTTTTCAAAGCTAGCGAGGTAGAGCGCGTTTCTGGATTAAGCATTGATTTGAACCGAATTAGCGATATTCTTACGGATATTGGATGCTCGGTTGCTGGCGGTGGAAATGGTTCGTTCTCTGTTTTGCCTCCAACTTGGCGCCCAGACTTGAATGCTCCATGCGATTTGGTTGAAGAAATTGCGCGCCTTGTTGGCTACGATGAGATTCCTGTTAAGGTTCCAGCTGTTCCTGTTACTGGCAAAACTGGTTTAACACAAAATCAGGCAACTCGTAGAGCTATTGCTTACGAGCTTGCAGAAATGGGCTTAGTTGAGTCTTTGAGCTACCCATTTGTTGGTAAGGAAGATTTTGATGCTTTCCGCGAAGATGCTGATTCGATTGCTAAAGTTAGCGTAAAAATCGCAAATCCTTTGGCTGGCGATCGTCCTTGGCTTCGCAGGAATGTTCTTACCACTTTAGCTGGAACAGTCCGCAGAAATATTCGCCGCGGTTTAAGCAATGTTTCGCTTTATGAGCTTGGTCACGTGTATTTTGCAGATCCTAATGCTCCTGCAATTCCTGCTTTGCCTGGATCAGTTCGTCCTACGGATGCTCAACTTGCAGCTTTGGATGCTGGTTTGCCTAAGCAGCCTTTGCATGTTGCAGCGCTTTTTACTGGCAAAGCAGAAGAAACTGGTTGGCTTGGTACGCATCGAGACGTTGATTACAGCGATGCTCTAGAAGCTGTTCAGCGTTTAGGAAAGCGCATTGGCGTTGATTTTAAGATTCGTCAGCTTAGTGCGAACGATGCTCCTGCTTCTTGGCATCCAGGAAGAAGTGCAAAAGTGTTTGTTGCTGTTGATGGCGGCGACGATGTGGAAATTGGCATTGTTGGAGAGCTTCACCCTAGCGTGAATGAGAATTTGGACTTGCCAAAGCATTCTGCAGCATTCGAGCTTGATTTGAGCGCATTGTTTGACGCAATGCAAGTTAAGCCTGTTCAAGCAAAGCCTGTTTCTACATTCCCACCTGTTAAGCAGGACTTTGCGTTTGTTGCTCCTTCTTCTTTGAGCGCTAGCGATTTAGAGAAAGCCATTGTTAAAGCTTCTGGCGATTTGCTGGAGTCTGTAGAGTTGTTCGATGTTTATGAAGGCGAGCAGCTTTCAGATGGCTTGCGGTCTCTTGCTTATTCGGTAACGTTTAGAGCTGCAGATCGTACGCTTTCTGGAGAAGAAATGGAAGCTGTTCGAGATGCAATTACAAGAGCGGCTAAAGATTTGCATGCAACTTTGCGCGTGTAAAATCGCAAGTTATCGTTTTTAATTAATGCGGCTGAATAACTATTCTTTAGTTGTTTGGCCGCATTTTTATTGTGATTTTTATTGTGATTTTATTTAGTATATTCGTTATATCCAATATGCAAATATTAGTAAAGATTAATAAATATTAGTGAATATTGGCCATTATTGCTAAATATACGTAAAGTTATGCATATATACATGTATATTAGATTGGAATAGTTTTTTTAGAAAGGTTTGCCAGCTATGGTTCACGCAAAGAAGAATTTTGGGAATTTTGATGATAATGACTCTGCTGGCAAGCAACGTCCTGCAACTAAGGCTGCGCGATTAAACGCGATTGAGCAGGCGCTTTTAAGTGAGGTTATTACTTCTCAATCTCAGCTAGCTAAAGTCTTGGCTCATAACGGTTTTGATGTTACTCAAGCAACTTTGAGTCGCGATTTAGACGAGATAAATGCTGTTAAAATTCGCCTTACGGATGGCAGAATTGCATACGTTTTGGGGGATGGCACTGGCAATCGCCACGCAATGGACACAGTCAGGATTGATCAACAAGTTGCAAGAACTCTTTCTGGTCTTATTACAGAAGTTGGATTTGCTAATAATATTGTTGTGATTCACACTCCTTCGGGCGCTGCTCAATATGTTGCTAGTGTTATTGATAGGCAGCCATTAAAGGGGATTTTAGGTTCGGTTGCTGGCGATGATACCGTGCTTATGGTTTGTGTTTCTAACGAAGAAGCGGAAAATCGTGCAAATTGGATGCTTTCTGTTGCGTCAAGGTAGTGGAAAATCTGTAGCAAAGCTGTGCGCAAAGATTAAAATATTTGTCATTTAATATTTGTCATTTAATATTTGTCATTTAATATTTGTCATTTAATATTTGTCATTTAATACTTGCCATTTAATATCTTCTATTTAATACTTGCTATTTTGTAATACGCATTTGTAATACGCATATTCGATTAGAGTGGATTTTATGATTACTATTGCAACTTCAAACTTGAATGGTATTCGCGCTGCCGAGCGCAAGGGGATGCTTGATTGGGTGCAAAATCACACTCCAGATGTGTGGTGTATGCAAGAGGTTCGTGCTCCGCAAGATGCGATTGACCCAATTATGTGCAAAATCAAGGATTTGTATGCGTCTAAAAGTGGTGAATCCGTGCAAAATGAGTCTGCGCAAAATAATGGGCAATTTTGCGTTACAAATCAGATTTGCAATATAAAAGGGCGTGCTGGAGTGGCGCTTGTAACGTCTTTGCCAGTCGTAGAGCAGCGTTACGGTTTGCCTGGTTTAAGCGAAGACGTGGATTCTGGGCGGTGGATAGAAACCGACGTACATACGCCTGAAGGGTATGATATTACGGTTGCGTGCGTGTATGTTCACGCTGGAAATGTTGACGATCCGCAAAAAATGCATCAAAAATTCCGCTTTTTAGACACTATGCTTACGCGATTAGGGGAGCTTAGAGATATTGCTGCAAGTGGCGGAAATCAGGCGATTTTGTGTGGTGACTTTAATATTGCACACACGCCTCTTGACATTAAAAACGCTAAAGCGAATGAGAAAAGTGCTGGATTTTTGCCAGAGGAGCGCGCGTACATCGACCGCTGGATTAACGAGTATGAATTTGTAGACGTTATGCGAATGCTTGCTGGCAATATTCAAGGACCATACACGTGGTGGAGTCAGCGCGGCAAGGCTTTTGATAACAATGTTGGATGGCGTTTAGACTATCAATTTGCAACTCCAGAGCTTGCGGAAACTGCTTGCGGATTTGTGATTGATCGCGCTCCAAGCTACGATTCGCGCTGGTCGGATCACGCTGCGCTAAGCATAAGATACAATGTGTGATTTTGCTTTGCTTGTGGTAGTCTAGTGAAGTTGAGCAAAAGTGGCATTGGCCGTTAGAAAAGAGGAATCATGGGATGGTTTAAGTCAAAGCGCAAGGCTAAAGCTGATAGTAAAAATGCTGGAAATCTTGCGGATTTGCAATCCCAAAATTCAGCCTTAAACGAGCTTATTGAAGGCGGATACAGCGCAGACACGTATTTGGGTCGAGGAAATCTTAGAGGACCTTGGGATATTGCAGACGAAAAGGTTCCTGATTTAAGTACGTACATTGACTTTGGGTCTATTCGCATTCCGTATTTGCAAGGAATAGAGTTGCGCGTAAAAAAGCAACGCGAGTCTAATCAAGTTCTTGGTATAACAGTTACGTATAAGTCTTCTAGCGTAGAAGTTGAGGCGTTTGCGGCTCCTAAAACAGAAGGAATTTGGAGCGAAGTTCGCGCGGATTTGCTTAAGGGAAATGCTGATGCCAGGGAAGTGAATGGCGTTTTTGGCAAAGAGATTATATTGCCAGTTAAAGTGGAAGATAAAACTGTAGATACGCGAATTGTTGGAGTGGATGGCCCGCGTTGGATGCTTCGCGGAGTCTTTTCTGGTGTAGCTGCTGGCGATTCTTCGGTTGCTGGCGATTCAAAAAAGGCGAGTGATGAAGCAGTTTTGCTTAATAAGTGGTTTAGTGACATTGTTGTAGATCGTGGAAGTGAGCCATTAGCACCAAGAGATATGATTCCAATGCATGATGTTTCGGTTCCTAGAGATTCTGGTAATGGTGGTTCTGATAATGTTGATTCTAACAATGGTGATTCTGGCGAAATTCCAGGCCGTCCAAAGGGTCCGCTTGGCGCAGATCAGCAAGTAGAAGTCAAAACTACGCTAACTCGCGGCCCAATGTTCTCCGAAGTTCGTTAGTAAAATAAAACAGTAAAAGTCGAATAACAAAAGTCGAACGGTAAAAGTCGAACGGTAAAAGTCAGGCAGCAAAGGATATTGTCTTGGAAAAAAACGCGCGCAACAAAAAACGCTCAGGATTAGCCTCTTTAGCTTCCATTGGATCCGATGGAAAAGCGTTTTCTGTGATTGACTCCATTGGCGGAGTTCGTGGCGTAATTGAATCCATGCTGCCAGGCTTGCTGTTTGTTATTTGCTTTGTTGTAACAAACAATTTGCATACAACTGTTATTGCATCCGCTGTTCTTGCTGTTTTGCAAGTTGTGATTCGTCTTATTCAGAAGCAGTCGCTTATGGGAGCAATTAGTGGACTTGTTTCCGTTGGAATCTGCCTTATTTGGGTGTGGACGAGTCATCAAGCGCGCGACTACTATATGATGGGCTTCATTACAAACGCTGTGTATGGTGTGCTTCTTGCGATTTCGCTGATTGTGCGCGTGCCAGCGCTTGGGCTTGTGATTGAGTCGATTCGCAAAATGCCTACGGAAAATTTTGGCAAGTGGCTGCACGAATGGCTTGATTATAAGCCGCTTAAGCGAGCATACATGTATGTTACTGGATTGTGGATTGCTGTTTTTGCGCTGAGGCTTGTTTTGCAAGTGCCACTATATTTGACGAATCACGTTGTGTGGCTTGGCACAGTACGTTTGATTATGGGATTGCCGTTCTGGGCGCTCGCGATTTGGGTTTCTTACTTGATTATTGCAACTCCATTTATGCGACTTCATCATAAAAATCGCAACGAAAAGCAGATTGACGAAAAGCAGAGTGGTGTAAATCCAATCGGAGAAAGTCAGATTAACTAAAATCAGCGTTAGAGGATTAGCGTGACGAAAAGCAGCTTAACAAAACGCAGAACTAAGGGGTAGTACATGCAAGTGACGATGCGAATCGAGAGATATGCGGATCAAGGAAGATGTGTAGGTCATCTTGACGGACGCGTTGTATTCGTGCGATTTGCGCTCCCTGGTGAGCTGGTTGTTGTGCGCATGGATGAGCCGATGCGTGCAAAAGCGCACTTTTTTACTGGCGAAGTTGTAGAAGTTTTGGAGCCTAGTGCGGATCGTGTGGAGCCGCAATGGAAGCTCGCTGGTCCTTTGGTTCAGGGCGGCGGAGTTGGAGGAGCGGATTTAATTCACGTTTCTTTGCCTGGTCAGATTCGTTGGAAGGCTTCCGTAATTGCCAATCAATTCCAGCGCTTAGCGCATATAGATGTTTTGGATAGTGATGTTAACGTTGAGCGCATTCCAGGGGACGAGGAGCTTAACGGATTTAATTGGCGTACGCGCATGGAGTTGGTTGCGGATGATGAAGGCCGATTGTCTATGCGTAAGCGCGAGTCGCATGATCGCATTGCGATTGATACTATGCCACTTGCGTCGCGCGCGGTTTTAGCAGTTGCGGATTCTTTGGACTTGTGGAATCGTTCTTTCTCGCCAAATGCGCAAATTCGCCTTGCTGTTCCAGAGCCTCGGGTTGAGGGTTTGGATTTTAATGACAAGGCTGCGCTTCTTGATGCGATTGGCGAAAATTATGCGCTTATAGTAAATGATGAGTTGGTTGCAGGTTCGGCATTGTTGCGCGAGCGCGTGCGCGTTGCGGCTGCTGGCGATTCATCGCGTGTGCGTACTTTTGATTACGATGTTGACGCGCGCGGTTTTTGGCAGATTCATCGCGCAGCTCCAGAGCATTTAGTGAACTACGTTTTGGGATTAGTCCGTTCTGCGCTTGGTGGTCGCACTAAGAATACGGTTTTGTGGGATTTGTATTCTGGTTCGGGTTTGTTTACGATTCCGCTTGCGACTTTGGCTAATGTTGGCGGAGATTCTTCTGGTGCTGCGGATTCAATTGGTTCTGCAGAACCAGCTCGCGTGCTTAGCATTGAGGGTGCGCCGATTGCTGTAAAGAATGCAAGGCGAAACATTGGGCGCGCGGGTCTTAGCAGGGATGTTGTTGAAGCTCTTGAAGGCGATGTTGCGCAAACGCTTGAATCGCATGTGTTTAAGGCGAGTAAGTCGTCTAAGATTGTTCGCCGATTTGCGCATCCTGATGTTGTTGTGTTAGATCCTCCGCGCGCTGGTGCTAAAGCTCAAGTTTGTAAGCAGATTGCGAAGTCTGGAGCAAGAGCTGTTGTGTATGTTGCTTGCGATCCGACTAGTCTTGCTCGCGATGTTGGCACGTTTAAGGAGCTTGGCTACAGCGTTCAGTCTTTGCGAGCGTTCGACATATATCCCAACACTCACCACGTCGAGACTGTCGTATTGATGTCAAAGGCTGATTAGGTGGGTGCATTTTTGCCCTTATGTAGCAGGGATTTGCGAGGGCTATCGTTAAAAGGTTTAATGCGCGGCGGTTTTAAGCTTACTTCTCGCGGTTTTTGAGCGCAGTTTGGCTGTATGAGGAAACATGTCAACGCTCTAGGGTCGAGTGCACAAGATGTTAACGTTAAAAGGTGCACACACTTTGCACCCACCCTGCACCCAGCTTGTGGAGTGGGAAAATAAGGTTTAGGCTAATTATCATGGAGAAGAAATCTAAGTTTCGTTAGTCTAAAAATAAGGAGAGATGGCTATGGATAAGATAGATGAGCTAAATAAAGATGTGATAGTCATCCATCCTCAGCGTGTAATTAAGGATTATGCGGTTGGGGTTTATGCTCGTGTGAGCACAAATCGTAAAGAGCAATTAGATAGTCTTTCGACTCAAGTGTCTGGTCTTACTCGTCTTGCTGCTTCTCACATGACTTGGTTTGTTGCAGATATTTTTCTTGATGTTGCTTCAGCTAAGGTTGGATCTTCAAGAAACGAGTTTAACCGAATGATTGAAGAATGCGAGAAAGGTAATATTGATATTATTCTTACTAAAAGTGTGAGCCGTTTTGGTCGTGATACGAAAGAAGGCTTAGAGGCTATTAGAAAGATTCGATCATGTGGTACGAGAATTATTTTTGAGACAGATAAGATTGATACGGAAACTGTCGATGATGAACTTTTAATCAGTGTGGTTCAGGCTTGTAGTCAAGCAGAGAATGATTGGCGTAGTGAGAATATTGTTTGGGGATTAAGACGTAGAGCAGAAGATGGCACATCAGGTCTTTATAGCAGAGTTTGTTATGGTTATAAAAAAGATAAGCATGGAATGCTTATTATTGATGAAGACCAAGCGCAAGTGGTAAGAGATATTTTTGACTGGTATTTAAAAGGATTAAGTATCGGCGGTATTATTAAAAGGTTAAAAAGTAAAGGTGTTAAGTCTCCCAAGGGGAAAGACGTTTGGAGTAAACGGGCTGTTGAGAGCACTTTGACTAGGCGTAAATATACAGGCGATGTGGCGATTGCTGTTCCGGGAAATTCGGATTGTCAGTATTTGAATACAGATCATCATGCAGGCATTATTTCTAAAGAGAAGTTTGAAGCGGTTGAGCTTGAGATGGCGGCTCGGAGTAATTTGGAAGTTGGAGAGGACGGAACGGTCAAACGCAAGTCTAAGAAATATAGCTCAAAAGGTAAAATGAGGCCTGATTATTAGTATGTGCACGAGGAGGTGCTTAAGGAATGGATAATAAGAAGTTTATCGCAGAGACGAAAGATGTTCGTTTAACGGTGAAACGTGCTGATACCTTTGGTGTGAGCTTTGTTAACTGTGAACAAGATATATTGAGGGTTGAGGAAGCGCAAAATGTTATAAGGCTTATTCAAACTAAAAAAGTCTCAGCTTCGAATTGGCTGAGGTGGTTTACTCAGGGTATGCCTGAAATTGTTGTGAGTTTGCCACATGATGTGGAAGTTTGTGAGGTTGAATCTGATTCTAATCAAGTGCTCATCACGGATATTGAGATTGGTAAGCTTTATGTAGAAGTGAACAATGGCAAGGTAGAAGTTGTTAATTTGAAGGCGGATGATGTCTTTCTTAAATGTTATAATGGGTCGGTTTCAGCAACAAACGTAGAAGTAACTCATGTTTGTACGCTTGATACGTTAAATGGC
>CAMPUL010000018.1 GCA_946997215.1 Gardnerella vaginalis | reverse complement strand
TCATAACTAAGCAGTACATGATGAATCCAGCGGCAATGCCGTAAGAAATCGAGTAGGAGAAGGCCATAAACACTGCGGCGAAGAACGCAGGAATAGCTTCGGAAATATCGTCCCAAGCAATCTCCTTTAACGAGCTTGCCATCATGCAACCTACAACTACAAGCACGCCAGCCGTAGCAGCCGCAGGAACGGCGCTAGCAAATGGCGCAAGAACAATCGAAAGCGCAAAGCACACGGAAACAACTACAGAAGTCAAACCAGTACGACCGCCAGCACCAATACCAGCAGCAGACTCAACGTAAGTAGTGGTGTTAGAAGTACCGCAAATTGCGCCAACCGAAGTTGCAATCGAATCAGCGAACAGCGCGCGATCCATCTTGGAGCTAAAGCCAGAGCCGTTTTCCAAAGCCTTCTCATCTGCCTCAGAGAAGATGCCAGTTCTGCGGCCAGTTCCAATAAACGTGCCAAGAGTGTCGAAAGTATCCGACATAGAGAAGGCAAAAATAGTTACCAAAACAAGCGGAATGCGTGCTGGATTAGAGAAGAGAGCAGGGAAACCTTGAGGGCCAAAAATAGCACCAAAGGTGGTTGGAAGCTGAGCAAAAGCATCCGTAACAGAAACAGCGTTATTTAACGAAGTCAAGCCAAGCGGAATACCAATCAAAGAGGTTACAATAATCGTAATAAGCAAGCTTGCGCGAACCTTAAGAACAGTAAGAACAATAGCCAAAACAAGTCCAATAAGGAATAGCCACAAAACAGGATTGTTCATAACCGCAAGACCTGGAATAGCAGCGGTTGGCTTACTCTTAGCAGCAGCTGCAGGATCTTTGGAAGTAAAGGTGATTAAGCCAACGCTCATCATACCAACGTATGCAACGAATAAACCAATGCCACCACCAATCGCGTGTTGCAACGAAGTTGGGATGGCACGAATAATCATCTTACGAATCTTAGTAACGGTAATAATAATGTTAATTAAACCGCACAAGAACACCATACACATGGCTTCTTGCCACGTAAAATGAAGGCCAAAGCACACTGTGTATGTGAAGAATGCGTTAAGACCCATGCCAGCAGCTTGAGCGTAAGGCACGTTAGCAAACAAGCCCATAACAAGTGTGCCAATAATTGCTGCGATGATTGTAGCGAGGAAAACGCCACCCTTAGGCATGCCAGTTTGGCTTAAAATCATTGGGTTTACAACAATAATGTACGACATTGCAAAGAATGTAGTGAGACCTGCAGTGATCTCCGTTGATACATTCGTGCCGTTTTCTTTGAGATGGAAGAACTTTTCCATAAACTCTCTGTTCCTTGGTTTACAAGCGCAAAAGACCATAAAAAGCGTGGCGATAGCACTTGAGCAATCGCGGACGCAATTACATTTGGGCATTCACGCAGAGGTTACTGCGACTCGCTCGGCGCACAAAGCACAAGCCGAACAAACACTCTAGAAAACTCGCGAGAATTAGAAACGACTTGTAGAACTTTGAACAACCGAACAGGTTCGACCTTACGCGCACGTGCTGACCAAAGAAAAATCACGCAAAAATAGCGCAAAAATTATGCAAAAATCACACAGTAATCGCCCAAAAATCGCGGCAAAATCACCCAAATCGGCCAGAAATGTAGCGTTCCGCCTCCGCATTGCGCGGATTGTTGAACATAGTGGTTGTATCTGCAAAATACTCAAGATGCCCTGGTTTTCCAACCGCCTTAAGGTTAAAGAACGCAGTGTAATCGGCCACGCGCGCAGCCTGTTGCATGTTGTGCGTTACAATCACAATCGTGTAATCGCGCTTAAGCTCGTTAATCAAATCTTCCACAGCAAGAGTAGAAATTGGGTCTAGAGCAGAGCAAGGCTCGTCCATAAGCAGCACTTGCGGATGCACAGCCACAGCTCGCGCAATGCAAAGTCGTTGCTGCTGGCCGCCAGAAAGCCCGATTCCTGGCTTATCGAGTCTATCTTTAACCTCATTCCACAAATTCGCGCCACGCAAAGCCCACTCAACTAAATCGTCGGCGTCTTGCTTTGAAATATGGCGATTATTTAAGCGAACTCCTGCAAGAACGTTTTCTCGAATAGACATTGTTGGGAAAGGATTTGGGCGCTGGAACACCATTCCAACATCTCGGCGAACGGCCACAGGATCCACATCTTTGCCATACAAATCGCGGCCTTCAAGCAACACTTGACCTTCTACGCGAGCGCCTGGAGTAATCTCGTGCATGCGGTCTAAAGTACGCAAAACCGTTGATTTTCCGCATCCCGAAGGCCCAATAAAAGCCGTAACCTTGTTTGGCTCAATGCTTATGTTAACGTCTTCTACTGCTAGAAAATCGCCATAGTAAATGTTCAAATGCTTAACATCAATGCGCTGACCCATTTGCGCCTCACTTTCTAAAATCCTTCGCTTTACTTCGCTCTACTTCGCTCTACTTCGCTTTATTTTGCTTTTACTGAAAACACGCGAGCCACAACTCGCCCAACAATATTCAGCAGCAAAACAATCACAATCAACGCAAGCGCCGCCGCCCATGCTCGCTCCATTGGAATCGTAGTAACGCACGAAGATGGCGCGTTAGCTGGGCAATTCGCCGAAAGCTTTGAATACTCCTGGTAAACGTACACTGGCAAAGTGGTCATTTGTCCGTCAAAAAGATTGAAATTCGTGGATGCAATAAACCCAGCTGCCATTAAAAGCGGAGCCGTCTCGCCAATAACGCGCGCAACAGCAAGAATACAGCCAGAAACAATACCAGGCAAAGCGGTTCGCAACACGATTTTTGTAATCATGCGCTGCTTTGTAACGCCTAGAGCAAGAGCCGCTTCTCGCAAATCGTTCGGCACAATTTTTAACATTTCTTGACACGACTTAACAACAGTTGGCAGCATAAGCAGCGAAAGCGCAACCGACCCTTCAAAACCGTTGATTGTTCCAGGACCCACAAAAATCGTAAAGCTAGAAAACGCAAACAAGCCAGCCACAATCGAAGGAATTCCGCTCATAACGTCTACAACAAGATTAATCACCCTAGCTAAGCGACTTCCTCGCGCGTACTCAATCAAATACACTGAGCACATAATTCCAATCGGAATCGAAATCAGCATTGCGCCAAGCGTAATCTCCAAAGTTCCAATAATTGCGTGCAAAATACCGCCGTAACCGCCTGTGCCAGTTGCAGCGCCGCCAACTACATACGTCATATTATGCGTTAAAAAGTCAAGGTTTAATCGCTTAATGCCGTTTGCAATAGTCGTAAAAAGCAAAGAAAGAAGCGGAATTAGCGCAACTATAAAAGACAGGAAGATTAGAACGCGCATAAATGCGTCTTTTCGCTTGCGACTTGCGATTCTAGAGCGCGTTGGGCGGAACTTGTTAAAGTCGATTTTTGGAGATTCGCGGCTGGCTTCAGAAGAGCCAACAGCCTGGTCAACCCCAACAGAGCCAACTTGCAAAGATTCCGAATTTTGCATCATGCACTCGCCTTTCCCGTGATTTTGCGAGCAATAAGGTTTACAGCGAATGAAATAACAAACAGCACCAAACCTGTAGCAATAAGCGCACTAACGCCTAATCCGTTGGCTTCTGGGTATTGAGCTGCTATGTTTGCTGCAATCGTCTGGTTTTGCGAAGCTTGCAAAATGTTGAATTTAAAGGTGAATCCTGGAGACAAAATCATAAGAACTGCCATTGTTTCGCCCAAAGCGCGGCCAAGACCAAGCATAGACGCGGAGACGATTCCCGACTTTGCGAACGGCAAAACCGCTAGCTTTATCATCTCCCACTTTGTGGCACCAAGCGCGAGAGCACCTTCTTGTTGCAATCGCGGAGCTTGCTGGAAAATGTCTCGCGCCATAGAAGTTATAATCGGCAGAATCATAACAGCAAGAACAATACTAACGGTTGCAGCGCTACGCGAAGGACTTGCCGCAGGGCCTGCAAAAAGCGGAATCCAGCCAAAAATGTGCGAAATAAACTTCCAGAACGGGTATATTGCTGGCACGAGCACCAATCCGCCCCAAAGACCGTAGATTACGGACGGAATTGCAGCAAGCAAATCAACAACACCGCTTAAAAGTGGAACTATTTTTGGCGGAGCATAATGGCTTATAAACAGCGCGATTCCAATCGAAACAAAGAATGCAAAGAGCAGAGCGAGTGCAGACATAAGAACAGTTCCAAAAACCATCGGAGCTACGTAGCTTAGAAAATCATGCGCTTTGCCACCCGTAAAGTCCAAAAATACTTGACTTACTTGGCTTTTGTTTGCGCCTAGAATCGGCCACGCTTGAAACAGCAAGAACAGCGCCACAGCTGTAAGCACCATTAAAATCAGCAATCCGCATAAAAGCGCTACGCTTTTAAACACGCGGTCGGCAAAATGGCCGCTTTTGTGCGCATCTTTACTGATTTCAGTTCTTTGTTTAGAACTCACTCATGCTCCTTTTGTAGTCATTATATAAATGCTATCAGCAGCAATATATTGACTACTCTAAAATCTTGGCAAATTACTATTTTTACTTGCCAACCGACTGAATCGACTTATTAATCCTGCCCATAAGTTTTTCTGGCAAAGGCGCAGTTCCAGCAGCACCTTGAGCCGCAGCCTGGCCATCTTTGCTAGTAACGTAGCTAAGCCACGACTTTGCAAATCGCGCTGTTGCAGCATCTTTGTACGCATTGCACACAATATCGTAAGAAACTAGCACAATCGGATAAGCGCCTTTTTCTTCCGTTTTGTGGTTTATTTTAACAACAACGCGGTGCTTTGATTTTGCGGCCGCATCTTCGTCAATCTTTGAATCATTAATGGTTATAGAGCCGCCTTCTGGGCTAATCTCGTTGTAAGAATCTCCCACTTTTACTGCAACAGTTCCAAGCTTGCCAACTTGCGAAAAGTCCGCGTATCCAATCGCTCCGTCTGCCATGCGAATTGTGGAAACAACGCCAGACGTGCCTTTTGCGCCCTGGCCTACACTATTTGGCCAATTTTCGCTAAGATTGTAGGACCAATCGCTTGGAGCAACGTCTTTTATGTAGCTTAAGAAGTTCTGCGTTGTGCCAGACTTATCGGACCTGTGAACAACTGTAATCGGCTTATCTGGAAGCTTTAGCTTTGGATTTTGCGATTTAATTGCATCGTCATTCCAACGCGTAATCTTGCCGTCGAAGATTTTTGCGATTGTAGAAGCGTCCATATTTATGTGTTTTCCAGCATCCGAAACGCCTTTTAGATTAAAGATTACTGCGATTGGAGAAACGTATACTGGAACGTCGAAAGCTGTAGTGCCATTAGCGCAAACCGACTTTGATTTTTCTATCTCGTCGTCGCTTAGCGATTTATCGGATCCAGCCCAAGCTGTGGCACCCGTCATAAATGTTGTTACTCCTGCGCCTGAGCCAGTTGGATTATAAGCGATTTTGGCGCCAGGATTCTTAGATTGGAATCCTGCAATCCACGCTTCTACAGCAACCTGCTGGGAAGATGCACCAGATCCTTGGAAGTTTCCTACGATTTTTGCGGAAGAATTTGCGGACGGTTGCGAACTGCTTGCAGGAATATTGTCGCCACAAGCCGCAAAGCTTACTAAAGTTGCGGACGCTAACAATCCTGCTGCAATCGCGCGCATATTCCACTTTGTGTTAGACTTTATTGATTGATTTTTTACTGTATTATTTTCTACTGTATTTTTTACTGCATTTTTACGCATATTCTTCATTCCTTTCAAGAAGAATTGCCATTATGCCAGCCAATCTGCGTTTCTCGTATAACCTACCGCAAATTTTCCTCTTAAATTAATTAAACTAATGTTCAAAACTGGCATCTTTTATTTCTTATTACCTTTTTCTTCTATTAACGATGCCAATATTAAGAGAGGGGTAAAAACCTTGCCGCCAAAATCTGATTGAGCTTAGAAAATGGCGGCATTTAGCGCTACTAGTCTTTTGATTGACGGCGCAACGCGTCGGCGACCACATCGGCGTGTTGAATTCTACAAATTTCTAGCAATATTTACCGTCATTTTTGCAGCTGTATCCGCGTATTCGGATATGTCGAAAGTGTGAAACTCCTCGTATTTTGTGTCCGCATTGTCGCTCATTGCGCGCACAACTAACGCTGGAATGTCGTTTCTTGCAGCAACGTGAAGAATCGCAGCGCCTTCCATTTCTACAGCATCCGCTTGAGTCGCCTCAATTACTTCCGCCACTTTTTCGGGCGTGTCTACAAAATATCCACCAGATGCGATTGTTCCCAAAATGTGATTAATGCCCATCTTTGTTAAAACGCTGTCTGCTGTTTTAAGAAGATAATCGTCTGAATGGTACTCGTTTGTAAACGGCTTCCACTGACTAATCATGCGCATGTCGGTGTCTAAATATCTTAATGTTTTTCCAAGAACAACATCATTCGTATGCAAATTTTTATTGAGATTTCCTGCAATTCCCGAAAAGATTACAGCCTGCGGCTTGTACGCGTCAATTAAATACTGCGCAGTTGCAGCGGCATTTACAAGTCCCATTCCGCCAACTGTGGCAGCAACTTCGATTTTTCCGCCATCTTCGCATTCAAGCACGCCGCAAGATACGTCAAGGCTAGCGGCATTATCATGCTTTACATTGCTAAGCGAGGCAGAAATGTGCGCAACTTCTTCTTCCATAGCGCCAATAATGGCAATTTTTGTAAACTTAGGCATTCGTTAAATCATCCCTTTAATCTTGTGCGTTGCATTGCGTTTAATCAAAAATACGCTTACATAACACATGATAACAAAAGACGCGGTTGCGATTTTTAGTAAAGCGCTGCACGTGAATTCAAACCAAGGATTTGTAGCGGGAACATTCAAAAACTCCATGATTTGATCTTGAAGCGCAATAAATCCAAAGAAAGACGCTATTAGCAAAACGCAAATTATAGAGCCAACAACAAGACGCCATCCGCGCACAAAAACACAAAGCACAATCAACGTAATAAACGGAACAATAACGCTAAACCATAGTGCAGAACAGGTAACAACAGTGTAGCCTTTGCTGTGAGTGCCTCGATACCACGCAAGCGCAAGAAGAAACGCGCCAGCAAGCAGAAGCGCAAAAATCGCGTATCGCGCGATTGGCAGAGCGCGGCTTAAAACGCCATCTTTATCTTTGGAAAGACTATTGCGATTGGGGGCTGGTGCGATTGCAGGCTCTGGGGCTGGCGATTCACACATTTTGCACTCCTTTGTTCAAAAATGCTGACCATTTGAGGATTTATTGTAATAGTTTGCAACTAAAAAAAAACACGGCGTGTCGCAGCGAATCGAAGTGCATTCTCGCGCTACGCTCTAAGCTCGAAGGCAGATCGGAGCGCAAGCTAGGTAGAGATTCGAGATTTTTCGCAGCGAGCGAGGTGAGCCTCAGCATGAAATGGTGATTCGCTGAAGCAGCAAGAAAAATCGAGAATCTCAGGCGTTTAAGCAATACGCAATTGTTCAATCACGTAAGAGGGCTGGGTGATTCTTGGTCGAACAGTATAAGAGCGGCAGCCGATACCAAATAATCCAATGGCACACGCCTACAAACAAACTTCAACCAAAAACAAAAAATTAAAGCCAAATCGGAACAACCGCAACAACAGACAACGCGTAAGAGGCGGAGCGTTGTGCGAATCGACGACTTCGAGCTGCATAGCGCGCGAGAAGTCACCTCGATTCGCTGAGCCGCTTAAATGTAAAGTCCAGTGGACTTTACATGCGGCGAAGGCGTGAGCGCGGCTAATCCGCGCGAGCGTAGAAACACCCAGCCCTCCTACACACCAAACAGGAATTCGCGTAACAGTAAACAGAGAATTTCGCGCTACGCTTTAAGCGCTACGGCAGGTCGGAGCGACTCAAGACTTAAGTCGGCGAGCAGAAACAGACTGCGCAAGAGTATTAAGCAAATGCTCAGTATCCTCCCAAGAAATGCATCGATCCGTAATCGACTTTCCGTACTCAAGCTCACTCAAAGGCGCAGGATCTTGGTTTCCGCCTTGCAAGAAGCTTTCCATCATAACGCCTTTAATGCCTTTTTCGCCGTGCGCAAAACGATCCGCAATATCTTGCACAACTTGAATCTGTCGATGTTCATCTTTGCCAGAGTTTCCGTGCGAGCAGTCGATTACAACGCCATTAGACGCTACGCAATTCGCTCCAAGCCTCAATCGAACTGAAGCAACGGCAGCTGCAACAGAAGATGCATCGTAGTTTGGACCCTTGCTAGAGCCGCGCAAAACAACATGACAATCAGGGTTTCCAAGCGTTTGCACAGCGCAAGCGCGTCCAAGATGGTCAATTCCAAAGAAAGTGTGATGCTGGCTGGCAGCTAGGCAGCCATTGACGGCGGCTGTAACAGAGCCATCTGTAGCGTTCTTAAATCCGACTGGCATAGAAAGACCGCTAGCAAGCTGGCGATGAATCTGTGATTCCGTGTTGCGCGCGCCAATCGCCCCCCAGCTAACCGCATCCGCAATAAACTGCGGGCTAGTTGGCTCCAAAAACTCGGTTGCTGCAGCCAAACCAGCGTCTAGCACGCCAAGAAGCGTGCGGCGTGCCAAAAGCAAACCCTTGTGAATATCGTGCGTGCCATCAATATCTGGGTCGTTAATCAAACCTTTCCAACCAACTGTTGTGCGCGGCTTTTCAAAGTAAACGCGCATAACAATCAAAAGCTCACCTTCGAGCTTTGCGCGCAAATCTGCCAAACGAGACGCGTAGTCAAGAGCCGCATCAGGGTCGTGAACCGAGCAAGGCCCAACGACTACAAGCAAGCGGTCGTCGTCTCCGTTAAGACATCCGCGAATCTCATCGCGCGACTCGGCAACAATATCTTGCGCATACGGAGAAAGTGGCAACTCGCCAAGAACTTGAGCAGGAGTGGGAAGCGGATCCAACTCCAACACGCGGCGGTTAATTATGCGATCTACGCCAACCTGGTCTTCCCAACGCTCGAATTTAGACGAGTCAAGCGGATTCATACCGTTTTCAACAGCTTGCTTGACTGCGCTTGAAACACGCTGATCAGGCGTAGATTCCATTTGTCACCATCCTATAAAATAAGCTGCGCTTGATGTGGAAGCATTTGACGTAATTACAAAAGCACTACAAGTTTATGTAGTCGCTCCGACCTGACTTTGCGCTTTGACTGAGCTTGAAATTGCATAACGCATTTCAAGCTCCTTCAAAGCGTGATTTGGCTCAAATGTAAAGTCCAGTGGACTTTACATGCCAAATCAGCCGAACGGCTACTAATAGCCGTGAGTAATAGCGTGGCGCGAAAAGCGCTTTGGAGTAACGCGAAGCGCATTGGGCGCTTAAGCTAGGCCATTGCATTCGCGCGGTCTACGCGCGCGAATGTCCTCGCCACGCAGAAGCAATGCTTCTGCCTTAAGTGGCTCGGGCGCATTAGAGTAGCTTGAAATCCTAGTGATTTCAAGCTAAGCCATATCGTTCGCGCGGTCTAAGCGCGCGAACGTCCTCGCTGCAGCAGAAGCGATGCTTCTGCCCTAAGCAGCTCGGGCGCTTTGGAGTAACGCGAAGCGCAAAAAAGCACATACACACTTAGAGTGGCACCTGCTGCGTCAATCGAGACGCAGCAGGCCTCGCTTGCGTTGAAAGTCCACTGGACTTTCAACCTGAGCAAGCTCGGGCGCGCTCGAGTAGGCTAATTTCCTAGTGAAATTAGCCTAGGCGAGCGCGCCCATTGGGTCCCACGCCGGTAAAACGATTGCTGGTTCTTCTAGTGCTTTCTTATATTCTTCTGGCAAAAGCGCCTTAGGCACAGCCACCTCGTACACGTACTCAGTAAACCAATCGTCGCTCATAGTAAAGTAACCCTTGTCGGCAATATCCGCACCCCAAGAGTTCTCCACGCGCCAACGACGAGTAGTCGTGCCGTCATCCGCAACGTCAACTCCAGCAAACGCCATAGCATGATTCATAGCCGAATCAGCAAAACGCACACGCTGCTCCTTGTTCAAATCAAAATCAACGCCGTAAACGCGATCGTACTCAAACAAATCCGTAGCCCACGCGCCATTATCGCGATCCATCATAGGGTGGCAATCCGCACCAAACCAAACTGGAATGCCCTGCTCAACAAGAATCTTACGCACGCAATCCTTCATAAACTGATTTGGCACGTTCAAATATTCCGTAGAGTCTCCGCCAGCAACATTGCCCAAGTGCTCAATCGCAATCTTCTTGCCCTTTGGATGCTCCGCACGCGGATCGTCCACCAAGCAAACGTAGTCTTCCAAACCAGCAGTAACGTACTTCTTCCAAAACTCAACTGGAGTAATTTCGCCATCGCGATGGAACTTTCCGTCCTCGTCTGTCCACTCCCAATCGAAGCTCTTTGGCGGCTCACCCAGGTGGATTGTAAGAATCCTATGCCCCGCAGCCATAGTGGTGTCAACAATATTGTCAATGTCGGCAGCGTTGGCGTACATGTGAGCCACAGCTGTATGCAAAAGCTTTTTAAGCTGAGTATTCATATCGCCAGTGTCTTTAGAAGACTCGGTTTCTGGATACAAATCCTTAGGAACAGCGCCATACTTCTTATAGACGTTCATAGCCATAGTCCACTGACCGCCGTCACCCATAACGTCACTGAGCAAATGCTGCAATAAACGAGAATCGGAAGGCTCTCCAGAGCGAACAAGAGCCGCAACATCCTTTAAGAAGTAGTTGATTCGCTCAAGCTTATCGAAGTACATTGCGTAATTTTGCGAAAACTCAAAATCCTTAACTTTAAGCGATTTTTTAGCAACAAATCGCGCAACATTCAAAGAGCTAAATAACCAGCAGCGACCAGAATGATCCTGATGCCTTGCGTCGCCATTATCCACAACCGTTGAGAATCGGCGCTGCAGCAAGCGAGCGCGGTCGTAATTTCGCGCCACTTTTTCGATTCCTGCAGCCGTAACGCCGTTCATTGCCAAACGATTCAATGGATTTGCGTCAAAATCGTCGCGCAAACCTTGCAAAGCTTCGGCACTTAATTCAGAGATTTCAGTCACTGTATAGCCTTTCTTGTTTTTTCTTATTTTATGTTTATTTTTTATAGTTTATTTTAGCTTTTTTCGCAAATCTTGCGTCTGCTTGCGATTTTTCCGCGCAAATCACGCATCCAAATCACACCGCGCGCATCTACGCCAGCAAATCAAGACTCCTGCGCAATTGCCTCTTCAACTTGAGCTTGAGCGTCTTTTCTAGCCTGCTTTTGAGCATCCGCATCTCTACGCTCCGAAGCATCATCACCTGCAGAATCGCCAGAATTGCTCTGCTTGCCAGATGCATCTCCAAAGTCAAATCCCGAGAATGCGTTTGCAAAAAGCGACCTAAGCTCAGTAACGCGCTGCGTGATTTGCGCTTCCCTATGCTGCAACTGCGTTAAGCGCGCCGTCATGCCGTCCAGCTCCTTCTGAGCCGCCGCCCTACGCTCTTCCACTTGAGCAGTAGCGTCTTTCATAGCTTTGCGAACGATTTGCGCAGCCTGAGCATCCGCATCCTTATGCGCTTGAGCAGCATAATCATCCGCATCTTGATGCACTGTTTTCGCTCTAGCAACAAGCGCATCCGCCTCTTCTTGCGCAGCACGCTCGCGCTCTTTTAGACCAGAAATAAGCTCGTTCACCTTTTTTGTGGCCTCTTCTTGCTGAGCGGCAATATCGTTTCTAATTTGCTCAACTTCTGCACTAACTTGGCTAAGAGTACGCGTGCGCTCAACTTGCGCTTCGTCTGCAATCTCTTGGGCCTTTGCAGCTGCAGCATCCGTGATTTCGCCAGCCTTGCGCTGAGCATCCGCCATCATCTTTGTTGCGCGCTCTTGCATATCTGCAAGCTTCTTATTCGCCTCTGCTAAAGCCGATTCAATTTGATCATTCGTTTCTGCTTTAGCATGTGCGATTTCCGCGTTTGCAGCCGACCTTTGTTCCGCGATTTTTTGCGCTGCATCCGCCTTTAGCTGTGCAATTGCACGTTCTTGCTCGGATTTTTCGGATGCCATTCGCTTCGTGTGCTCTTCACGCGCATTGTTGATTTCTAGCGTTGCAGCATCTTTTTGTGCATTAACATCTTTACTCGTTGTTTCGCGCAAACGCTCTGAATCCTCTTTCGCAGCGCTTGTCATCTGATTTGCCTTATTACTTGCCGTAGAAAGCAGCGTATCTGCCTTAGTTTGCGCTTCTTGAAGCAAATGTTCCGCGTCTAATTTTGCATTATTCAGCAAAGTTCCTGCCTGAGCTTGAGCCGTTTTTTTAATAGACGCAGCGTCTTGCTTTGCACGCTCAATTAATTGTGCACTCGTCTGTTCTGCCGAAGCAAGTAATTGTTGCGCATTTGCGCCCAAAGATGCAAAAGTATTTCCGCTTTTTGCACGTTTTACATTATTTTTTTCTTCTTGCAATTGTGCTTGCAATTGAAGAATAGATTCGTCACTAGATCGCACTTGTTCACGCAAACGCGATATTGTGCGCTCATAGTTGGTAAAGGCTTCGTTGACTTTATCTTTGTCGTACCCTCGCAAAGCAGTTGGGAAACGATCTGGCACCATATTTATTCCTTTCACAAACCCCCGCACGACTACTACTTATCGTGCACACTCCATCAGCAATAACGCTATCACTTTAGTTGCTAAAACACTCGAGCGTGTCGCGCAAACTACTTGAGCAATATTCCCGAAGACGAAGGTTTCATATAGTAATTTACAGCTTCGCAAATTATGCTTTTTCCAGCTTTTATCTGCGCGTCCAATGGCAGCCCGTGGCGTGCATCATGCAACGCAACCACTGGCGGAAAACTTACAAACCCTGCAATTATGCGCTTTTTAGAATTATTCGACGCCCAATCTAGCAATCTATAAAATAGCGAATTGCAAACGTATGTTCCTGCATCCGAGCTTAGTGTGGATGCAATCCCACTATGAGCAAAATCGTTTAGAATCATTCTTAGCGGCAGCCTAGTCCAGTACGCAGCAGGCCCATTTTCAACGATTGGTACGCTTTGAGGAGTGTGGTTATCTACGTCTGGCTTATTTGCATCCATTATGTTTGTAGCACATCGTTCTAGTTGCACTCCACGAGCCGCGTGCTTTACGCCTGTTGCAATTACAATATCCGCGTCTTGCGCGTTAATCGTTTCTAAAAGATGAGGCCAAGCATTTGCAAAGCTGATTGGCAACATTACAGACGTGATTTTTACGCTAACATCTTCTAGAAGATCAAAATCCGCAAGCAAATCGCCATTTTTGGCGTGTTCAAGAGCTAGCGGCACTTCGTGCGAAGGATTTATGCTTAAATCCTCGTATGGCCCAAACCCAGAAATCACTACGTTAATTTGATTCATAACAATAGCTTTCTATAGCTTTCTAACAATAGCTTTTACTTGTCTTTAACTACAAGCGCAAGCAATCGTCCTTCGTGAGATTTTCCTGCAAGACCAGCGCGCCTGTGAGAATACCATAATGGATTTTCCAGCGTACACATTGGGTTTTGCAACACCTTAAGGCGACTTTCCAGCGCTTCACCTTCGCCGTCTACCTTACAAATCGTTTGCAACTCTTCGTCTTTAGCCAAATATTGCGTTGCAGCTGTAACGCGCGGCAAAGCGTCAACAACGTTTGCAACTCCTGCAAGCGCTAGATCAATGCGAGCAGCTTCTGCAATATCAATTCCAAGTCCACCAAAACGCGTTTGCGTTACAGTTTGCGGGTATCGGCGTTCAAAATCGTACGCTATTTCTTCGCCAACTTCGTAGCAATCACCACAAATGCATGGTCCCAAAACAGCTGTTATATTCGAGCGTTCGGCTCCCTTTTCGCACATTGCTTCAATAACAGAATCAAGCACGCCAGCCATTAAACCTTTTCTGCCGCAATGTGCTGCAGCAATTACACCAGATTCACTATCCGCGAGCAAAACTGGCAAGCAATCCGCAGCAAACATTCCTAAAGCAAGTGAGCAAGCAGTTGAAACTTGCGCGTCCGCTTCGATTTTAGCGTGTGAATCTGCAAAACCTGTAGCATCAAATCCATACGGAGCATTCCACGAATCAACTATTGAATCTGCATCAAAAACGCTATTTCCGTGAACTTGGCTAACAAGACACAAGTCAGATTTAAGCGCGCGTTGCAAAGCACAACGGTTGCTAAACACAGATTTAGCATCGTCGCCAGCTTTGCCTCCTAAATTAAGCGAAGCAAACGCACCTTCGGAAATTCCACCTAATCGCGTTGTAAAAACAGCATGAGCGCGCGCGCCCAGTGGCACTGGAATTGTCACTGGAATTGGCAAGCCATCTTCGTCTTCATGCGCAAGTGGCATTCCTGCTACGCTAGTTTCTTGCATATTATTCGCTTTCGTTTTGTCTTATTCGTTTTGTCTTATTTGATGTAACAACTTATTTGATGTAAAAGTTAATCAAAATTAAACTAACCCAAATAAGCTAATTCTTCATCGCTTAATTGCAAATCTGCAGCCTTTAAGCTATCTAAAATCGTAGCTGGCCTATGCGCGCCTGGAATAACAAAAACATTGTTTCCTTTAGCAAGCTCCCAAGCCAAAACAACCTGTTGATAGCTAACGTTGTGATCATTTGCAACTTTGCGGAATGGGTCAAAAAGATGCTCGTCGTACGGGTGACGGAACCCTCCAAGAGGACTCCAGCAAACAAACGCAATTCCAAGCTTCTTGCAATATTGCAACGTGTCTTCATTTTCTAGATGCACTGGCGAATACTGATTTTGAACAGCAACAAGCTTTTCTCCCAAAATCCCACGCGCAATGTCAATCTGCTCAACAGATGCGTTAGAAATGCCGATTTCTCGCGCAACGCCCTCATCAAGCAGCTGTTGCATTGCTTCAATCGACTCGTTGTATGGAACTTCTGGATCTGGCCTGTGGAAGTAAAGCAAATCAATCGTATCTACACCAAGAGCCATTGCCGACTCTTTAGCGTGCGCAATCAAATGCTCTGGCTTTCCATCTTTACCCCACGTTGGCTTTCCATCTGTAAAGTTGCGGAAGTGACCGACTTTTGTTGCAACAAGAATCGAAGACTTGTCTCCATTCCAGCTATCCAATGCCTCGCGCACAAGCTTTTCGCCAGTTTGTTCCTCGCCGCCCGAGCAATAATACGCCCATGCCGTATCTATATGCGTGCATCCAGCGTTTAGAGCCGCGTGGATTGTTTCAATGCCCATACTGTGTCCAAGATTGTTTTCAATCGTTAATGGCATCTCACCAAAGCCGATAGCTGTAGTGTTGAACGATCCTATAGTGCGATTCATGGCCATTTTGCTCCTGTTCAAATACTTCAAATGTTTCAAAATGCCCCCAAGCGCAAAAAGCAACTTGAAGGCATTTAGATTTATTTTTATTTTATGCGATTAGGCGATTAAGCGCTTATGATTAGGCGCTTATGCGCTTGCATTTTTGACTTGCGATTAGTCTGCAATTAATCTGCGATTAGCTTGCGATTAATCCTCGTCAAATGGGTCAAAATCGCGGCGGATTCTGCGACGAGGGCGCTCAGAGCGCTCTTCGCGAGCAGCGCGGTACTCATCGTAGTGGTCATCGTCTGCTGCATAGCGCAAATTGCGGTCACTCACTCTGCGATCCGATCCGCGACGAGGGCGCTCTGCGCGGTCGTCGGAACGATCGGAACGCTCTGCGCGCTCGCTTGAGCTATCGTCTCGGTCGTCGTAGCGCGAATCGCGATCGTCGCGAACGCTACGGCGGCGAGGACGATCGTCATAATCGTTGTTATCGTAGCGATCGCTTCTGCGATCATCCCTTCTAGAAGAGCGTTCATCGTAGCGGCTGGAACGATCAGAACGATTTTCCCTATCGTCATAGCGCGAATCGCGATCATCGCGAACAGCGCGGCGGCGAGGACGATCATCTCTATCGCCTCTGTCTCCTCTATCGTCCCTATCGTCGCGTGGAGCACGCCTACGATCACTTCTGCGATCTTCCCTATCTTCTCGATCTTCGCGAGATCCGCGACCACGGTTTTCGCGAGGCGCTGGAGCAGAAGATTCCTGATTCTCAAAACCTGGGATTGCCAAAGAAATCTTGCCGCGCTCATCTACGCTTTGCACGATTACTTCTACACTATCTCCCTCTTTAAGCACATCTTCAACAGTGTCGATGCGCTCACCGTTAGCAAGATTACGAATCTGGGAAATATGCAACAAGCCGTCGCTTCCAGGAGTCAAGTTTACGAAAGCACCAAAGCTCGTAGTCTTAACAACCTTACCAGTAAAAGTCTCACCAGCCTTTGGAATGCGCGGATTTGCAATAGAATCGATGATTTCCTTTGCTTTCTCGGCAGCTTCGCCACCTTCGGACGAGATGTAAACAGTACCATCATCTTCAATAGCAATCTCTGCACCAGTTTCTTCTTGAATCTGGTTAATCATCTTGCCCTTAGGGCCAATCACTTCACCAATCTTATCTACAGGAATCGTAGTTGTAATAATGCGTGGAGCAAATGGGCTCATCTCCGCTGGGCAATCAATGCACTCGTTAATCACTTCAAGAATAGTCGTGCGTGCCTCGTGAGCTTGCTGCAAAGCGGCAGCCAAAATATCAGCTGGAATACCATCGAGCTTTGTGTCAAGCTGCAAAGCAGTAATAAATTCAGACGTACCAGCAACCTTAAAGTCCATATCTCCAAACGCATCTTCTGCGCCAAGAATATCGGTTAAAGTCTTAAAGATGTGCTTGCCATCAACGTCTCCAGAAACCAAGCCCATAGCAATGCCAGCAACTGGAGCCTTCAAAGGAACGCCAGCAGCAAGAAGTGAAAGCGTAGAAGCACAAACGGAACCCATAGAAGTGGAACCGTTAGAACCAATAGCTTCAGAAACCTGACGAATAGCATATGGGAACTCTTCGCGGCCTGGCAAAACTGGAACCAAAGCCTTCTCTGCCAAAGCACCGTGGCCAATTTCGCGACGCTTTGGAGAGCCAACGCGGCCAGTTTCACCAGTGGAGTATGGAGGCATTTCGTAGTTGTGCATGTAGCGCTTAGTCTGTGGGCCAGAAAGCGCATCCACCTGCTGCTCCATCTTAAGCATGTTCAAAGTTGTTACGCCCAAAATCTGGGTTTCACCGCGCTGGAAGAGTGCAGAACCGTGAACGCGAGGCACAACATCAACTTCTGCAGAAAGTGTACGAATATCGCGCAAACCACGTCCATCAATTCGGTAATCTTCCGTCAAAATACGACGACGAACAATTTGACGCTGCAATTCTTTAAACGCGTTGCCGAGTTCCTTTTCTTTCTCAGCTTCGTCCATATCAGTGAATTCTTCTGCGATTGCAGCACGCACGCCTTCCTTAATTTCAGCGATGCGATCTTGACGAGGAAGCTTTTCTGCAATAGAAAGAGCCTCATCCAAGTCTTTGTGTGCGATTTCGTCAATACGCGCGTAAAGTTCGTCCGTATATTCTGGGAAGAGCTGGAATTCCTTGGTTTCCTTAGCTGCAATGCGCTTCAACTCATTTTGAACGTCGCAAATAACCTTAATAAATGGCTTTGCAGCTTCCAAACCACCGGCTACAACTTCCTCATCCGGCTTAGTTTGGCCTTCATTATAAATCAAATTCCAAGCGTTCTTGCCGGCGCCAGCCTCAATCATTGCAATAGCAACATCGCCGTTTTCAATCACTCGGCCAGCCACAACAATTTCAAATACTGCACGCTCACGTTCGCTCCAACGTGGGAAAGCAACCCACTGGCCGTCAATCAAAGCTAAACGAACACCAGAAACTGGGCCTTCAAATGGCAAACCAGAAATCATAGTAGATGCAGAAGCCGCGTTCAAAGCGATTACATCGTAAGCATCGTCAGGATTAATAGACAAAATAGTTTCCACAACCTGCACTTCGTTACGAAGAGTGTGTGGGAACAGTGGGCGCAATGGGCGGTCGATAATTCGGCATGCCAATGTTGCTTCGTTAGAAGGACGTCCTTCACGGCGGAAGAACGAACCTGGAATCTTTCCAGCGGCATACATCTTCTCTTCCACATCAACAGTAAGTGGGAAGAAATCGTAATTTTCCTTCGGACTAGATCCTGCAGTCGTCGTCGACAAAATCATGGAATCGTCATCCAAGTAGGCAGCAACAGCACCGTCTGCCTGTTGTGCGAGTCGACCAGTTTCAAAGCGCAGCGTGCGCTTACCAAATGAACCATTATCAATAACGGCTTCTACAGCCTTAATTTCGGGACCCTCCACGGGTTCCTCCTTTTCTTAACTTACCTAATCAACCAACATGCGTCGTCATTGGCAGACTCGCTTTTTTGTTACCTTTACCTAACATCCGCGCGAATCTTTGCAAAATGCATAACCAACATTTCGTAGTTTTTTGTTTCGGTTACTTCAATCATCCATATTCAATTATGTTTTATTCTTCAGTTATAAATCCCACAAACTTAAGAACTTGCTAAAACTAAATCACTTAAATCTTAAATCTTAAATCGCTTAAATACTAAATCATTTAACCTTAAATCAATTATTCTTAAATTATTTAGCTTAGAATCTAAATAGTTAATCCTAAATCTTCAAACCTAAATCTTCAAACCTCAAATTCAGCCATTTAATCAAGCTTTTTAATTCTACTTCAAACACACTAAATTCACTAGAATTGCATAAACAATACGCATAAATACAGATGCATAAATACAAAAGCCCGAGCTTACGCTCGGGCAAAAAGACTTATCGACGCAATCCGAGTCGATCAATCAAAGAACGATAGCGGTTGATGTCTACACGCTTCAAGTAATCAAGAAGACGGCGACGGTCACCAATCATGAGCATCATACCACGACGAGAGTGGTGATCATGCTTGTGCTCCTTCAAGTGATCGGTAAGGTCGGAAATGCGCTTGCTGAGCAAAGCAACCTGAACCTCTGGGGAGCCCGTGTCACCCTCGTGCGTTGCGTATTCGTTGATAATGTTCTTCTTATCTTCAGCCGTTAATGCCACGGCGTCCTCCTTATATAGTTACTGCGCGGTGCTGCATCCTTTAATACAGCGCTTGCAAATCCGCGGGCGTTACACGCCGAGTTTTGATTCTACAACTATGCCCAAACAAGCTTATAAAGCCTACATAGCAGTCATAAATCCGCCAAAAATCACAACAAGAATCGCAAGAACTTCTATAGCGTAAAACATTATGAACGAAGCCCAGCTGCGAGTCAAAACGTTTAATCGCGACTTTTTAGGAACCATTACAAGCAATCCAACAAACAAAATCGCATAAACAGCAACGCCAAATCCAGCAGAGATTATTCCAAGATTTGCAGCATTTGCAAGTCCACTTGCTGGCCCGTAAACTACGTATGTTGAATACCAAAAACTTAAGCGCAACAAGCATAATCCGCTAATAAATTGTTCAATCGTTAGAAAAACAACAAACAAGAATCGCCAAAGCCATCTACTAGACTCAATTAGCGCCATTGCCAAAGCTGTAGCAGTTGCAACTGTTGTAACCCAAGCAATAAACACAACTCCCTGTGCAGATAATCCAGAAAAATTCTTAACAACCCAAGCAGTGTGTTGAACTGCCAAAGTTCTACCTGCCCAATAAGGAACAACAACCGCTACAAGAAGAATCGCAAAATAAAGCACCCAACGCTTAGGATTTGAGTGGCGCTTGGAGATATCTGCTATAGAAAGCTCCGACTCCAATTCGCCAGGCGACTCAAGGGTTTCATCTGCGTTAGCATTAGCAGCATTAGCGTTTGCTTTACGCTGATCCATCTCTTGCACTCTCCTTTAACGTGCTAAACTCTTAGTGCTGATTAGACTAGATTAAATTTGTTACAACAAATCTAGTAATGGCAAATCTTAGTGAATACCTTACCAGCCACATTCCCCTATCTAAAGCGTGCAATATAATGATACTCCACGCGATTGCAACAAAATGCGCAATCACAAACAGATTTAGGTACATACATGGGTTTTATTCACTTTATTCTTAACCTTCTTAAAGATCCGCGCTCTGCTATAGCTGGCTGGATTGCTATGGGAACTGCACCCGCACTAGGATTGATTTTTCTAATCATCTTTATTGAAACAGGCGTTGTGTTCTTCCCATTCTTGCCTGGCGATTCCTTGCTTTTTGCTGCTGGATTCTTTGCAGCACCAGATGCACAAACAGGTAAAAGCTCGCTTCCACTTGCGATTTTGCTCGCCGTTGTTTGGCTTGCGCCCATTATTGGTGACCAATGCAACTACTTTATTGGCCACTTTTTTGGCAGGCGAATCGTTGAATCAGGCAAAGTTAAAGCCCTAACGCCAGAACGCATTGCTAAAACAGAGCAAATGATTGATAAGTGGGGGCCAATTGCCGTGTTCTTAGGCAGATTCTTCCCATTTATACGCACATTTATGCCATTTATTTCTGGCATTTCTGGCATGCGCTGGACTCGTTTTACTCCTTTTTCTGTTCTTGGCGGAATAGTGTGGTCATCGCTTTTTACTCTTCTCGGCTACTTCTTTGGCAATATTCCTTTTGTTCAAAAGAATTTTGAGCTTGTTATAGTGGCGATTTTGCTTATTTCTCTTGTTCCAACTTTTATTGGTCTTTACAAGGCTCACGCTGCCAACAAAGCCAAAAAATGCTTAGAAAACGAAGCGCACCAGAATTAGCTTAACAAAATAACTTAAGCAAAATAACTTAAGCAAAATTAATCGTGTTTTACAACACTCCATCACTTCTAGCGTTGTACTTTTACGCATTTTGTAGTACAGTGTGCAGAGTTGTGTAAAAAATGGGGCTATAGCTCAGTTGGTAGAGCGCTTCGTTCGCATCGAAGAGGTCGTGGTTTCGATTACCATTAGCTCCACTAAGCCCACTGCATTCATTCCACCGCAGTGGGCTTTTTCTTTGCAAATCCTAAGCACCGCTGTTATCGAACGTATTTTCAATCGAATCGATAAGCGGATCTGCCTGGCTCATTATGCTCTTAACTCTGTTATCAACGTTTTTATTTTGCGACTTCAAAGACCGCGCTAAATCCAACGCATCGTCAAAAATCTTTTCAACAATATCTTGATTTACGCCATCTGCCTTAAATTGCGCACTCCAAGAGTTCAGGGACTCAAACACAATCTCACTTGCATCTATTTTTACAATCTCATTTTCGTTTTTCTTTGCATTCTCAACAAAAGCGCGCAACTTTCCAGCATACTCTCGCACTTTAGGCTTTGGCTTAGCTTGCGAATAGTTTGTAAGATCTAAGTAGCCTTTGCCAAGCGCGGAATACATTAACGCTGACTCATAATCCTTTGCTTTAACACCCTTTAGCGCCTCTTCAAACCACTTTGCAGACTGTTCAATACGTTCCTTTCTATTCGCACTACTTGATTCTTCTTTATCTTTAACACCGTAATACCAATACGCTTTTCCAACAGATAAGCATAATTCATACCAATCTTCGGATTTTTTAAGATCCGACTTGTACTTATTAACAAACGACGTAAAATCTTCTCTTTCGCTTGCACTCCATCGAAAATCTTCAATCTGGTTTACTAAAAGTCGCAACGCTGGCTGAATGGATATAGGCTGAACATTTGCATTAAAAAGCTTTACTTGTAAAGACATAGCTTTGTTAACATATTCAACAATTTGCTTAGAATCTGTTGATTTTGCAGCCTTAGACATGTACTTTTTATATTCTTGTACACTGCTTGTTATGTTGCTAGCGTTCTTGTTTTTTGTAGGAATATTGCCGCTTTTTACATATGAGCGCGGTTCGCTTACTTTTGCTCTACTTGCGTTTGTTATTACGGATTTACAAGCAAATGCAAAAATAATACATCCAATAAATGCCATTAAGGCGCAACAAACAATCTTAAAAATGTTTTTCTTACCATTTTTAACACCATTTTTAATACCATTTTTCTTATGCCTTTTGCCAATATTTTGATCACCACTTTCCACGCGCAATCGCGAGCGAGCACGGCTACTACGACTTGCATCATATTTTTTGCGAGTTTGCGCACCTTTCGCACGCCTTTTATTGCGCAAAACAAGACCAGATTCTCCCATATTTGACTCAACTTTTTCGCCAAATTCTAAATCTTCTAAACAATCTTTTAACGCTTGAGAAAACTCCGCACAATCTTCGTATCGTTCCTTTGGATTATGCGCCAATGCGCGCATTAACACATATCGCACACCGCTATCGCAATCGTCACAGCTCAAGTCGAAGTTAGTAAGCGGATGCGATTTATTAGAATCCTTAAAATCTAAAGTCTTATTACTAGAAAAACTAGAAAAATCGGAATTGTTAAAACGTAAAGAGGAATCAGAATGATTGGAACTCTCGCAATAGCACGTACCAGTAAGCGCGTAAAACAACGTTGCTCCAAGCGCATAAACATCTGTAAAAATGCCAATTTTTGCACCCTGCTCAAAAAGCTCGGGAGCAGCAAACCCATATGTTGCAAAACGTGCATCTTGCTTAAATCGACTTGGTTGCGCCAAAACACCATCTTCGCCTTTAAGCTCTAATGCAGAGCCAAAATCAATTAGATGCACGCTAGAATCATTAGAAATCATAACGTTAGAAGGCTTTAAGTCGCAATAAACAACAGCTGGATTTAACGAGTGAAGATATTGCAATAATTCGCATAGCTGGATTCCTAAAGCGCATACTTGACTAGGAGCAATAACTCCGCTTTGCGTAATAATCGTTTTTAGCGAACTTCCTTCAACATAGTCGCGAACTGCGTACGCTCTGCCATTTTCCTCAAAAAAATCAACAATTCTAGGAATACAAGGATGATTGCAATGATTTAGAACCTCTACTTCTGCTCGAAGCGATTGCAAAATCAAAGCTTTTTTATCACTATCTAGATGCTCATCAGACGTTTCTTTAACAGCCCATTTTTTGTGTAAAACATTATCTACAGCAAGATAAACGCTAGAAGTTCCACCCGAACCGAGTTTTCCCAAAAGCTGATATTTTCCACCTACACAAACCATATTTACCGCACTTTCATAAAAACAAACCGATAATAATCCTGTGCGCTAAACTCTATGCACTAATTCATGCAAAGAAAAGACTTAATGGAAAATGTGTACCAAAGCCATCAAAGCCCTAGAAAAATAAGGGAAAAGTTATCCACATTGCTTACATTACTTACATTGCTTGCATTGCTTGTATTAATCACACTAATCAATGTCTGCGCCAAGAGCAGTGAGCTTACCTCTAAAGTCTGCATAACCGCGGTCAATAAGCGAAATACCCTTAACGTTAGATGGCCCCTTAGCTGTAAGAGCGGCAATAAGATGACTAAAACCGCCACGCAAATCTGGAACATCAATATCTTGACCAGTAAGAGGCGTTGGTCCAAAAATCACAGCAGAATGCTTGTAATTGCGCTGCTGGAATCGACAAGGAAGCGAACCTAAGCACTCGCGATACAGCTGAATCATAGCGCCCATTTGCACAAGCGGCTTTGTAAAGCCAAAACGATTCTCGTACACTGTTTCGTGCACAATGCTCAGGCCTTTAGCTTGCGTTAAAGCAACAACAAGCGGCTGCTGCCAATCTGTCATAAAACCAGGGTGAACGTCGGTTTCAATAGCAACTGGATGCAAGTCTCCACCTGGATGCCAAAATCGAATACCATTATCTGCAACGTCAAACTGGCCGCCAACTTTGCGGAACACGTTTAAGAATGTCATCATTTCTGGCTGAGTTGCGCCTTTAATAAACACATCTCCGTGAGTCGCAAGCGCCGCCGAAGCCCAAGATGCCGCCTCAATCCTATCTGTTAAAGCAGTGTGATTGTAACCTTGAAGCTTATCAACGCCCTCAATTCTAAATGTGCGATCAACGTCTACAGAAATGATTGCGCCCATTTTTTGCAAAACAGCCACCAAATCCATAATCTCAGGCTCGATTGCTGCACCCGAAAGCTCCGTTTTTCCTTCTGCAAGAACAGCAGCAAGAAGAGTTTGCTCAGTGGCACCAACCGAAGGGTAAGGAAGATGGATTTTAGTTCCATGCAAGCCGTTTGGGGCAGTAATGTGAATACCGTCTTCGTGGTCTTTATTTACATTTGCGCCGAGCTTGCGCAAAGTTTCAAGATGGAAGTCTATAGGACGCCCACCAATATTGCACCCACCAAGCGCTGGAATAAAAGCCTCGCCAAGCCTGTGAAGAAGCGGGCCAGAAAACAGAATCGGAATACGAGAAGACCCCGATAACGTGTCTACGTCGGCAACGTCTGCAAGTTGAACATTGCTTGCGTCGATGCTAACAACGCCTGCAGCACCATCAACGCTTACATTTACACCGTGCAATCGAAGCAAATCCGAAACAACGTGAACATCTCTAATCTCTGGAACATTCTTTAACACGGATTTTCCAGGAGCAAGCAGCGCTGCAACCATCGCCTTGCTAACAAAGTTTTTTGCGCCACGAACTTTAATCGTTCCGTTAAGCGGCTTGCCACCTTCTACATGTAAAACGTCTGCAGCGTCGATGCCACTTTCGTTATGTTCAGCCGTGTTTTGCGCAGACACATTTACCTCTTTCGTTTGCAACTAAAACTAATAACTATAATACCGATACGCGTGCCAATCGTATGTAAACGACGTTGCAATCGCACAATAATCGCACGCTATTTTGCAACTATAGACCGCCATCTTCTTAAAATCCTTGCAAAAAGTGAAGGCTTTTGCAATAAATCAACTTCTGGCAAATCGTGACTACAATCCGCGTTTAATCCATATGTGTACGCTTTTTTAGACGATGCTTTGCCAACTAAATCGCCAAATTCCAGCATTTGCGTTCTAGGCTCATAAGGGTGACGAATGTCGAACTCAAGAAGCCTTGCTCCGCATTTAGAAGCCACTGGCCCATAAGACGCAAATCCGCACGTTGCAGTGGACATTAGAAGCATGCCAGAATCCTTGCACCTGCCCGCAAACGCGTTTCTGTGATCGTGCCCTGCGCAAAAAGCAAAAGCACCAATCTTTTGCAAAATATTATATTCCCCACTGTCTTTATCTGGGCAGCTCACGCCTTCTCCAAGATACCCATCTGGCAAAACGCGATTATCGTCTAAAGCGTAGTATTTTCCAGCAAAACGCCTGTAACCTTCGATTGCGTTTTCTTTAGCAGCACAATCTTTAGGAACTTCGCGTAGTAAATCGTAGTATTGCGGAAGCGGAAAATGCTGAAAAACGCAGAATTTTGGCGGCAAAAAGTTTGGCAAATCCGCTAAAAAGTCAAGTGCATTACTAGAAGGGCTTCCGTAACCACCACGCTTTTCGTAATCGCCAGAATCTACGAGCACAATAGAAAATACGACTTTTTCTTGATTTACGTCCATAACAGGCAAAGCAAAAGTGCCTGCTTTGCAAGGAAATATGATTTGCTTTGGCAAAATGCTTTTTGGAAGAGACATTGCGGATCCGCTAGAAAATTCCCCATCGGTTTGCTGGCGATTCAAGCATCCCGAAAACTCTTGATACAAAGAATCCAGCTCCGCGTTACTTAATCCGCACTGAAAATCGTGATTACCGTACGTTAGCGCCCAAGGAATTGAGCGATCTTCTAAAGGCTTTACCATGCGCTTAATATGCTCTAAGACTTTTTTGCGCGTATCTTGCAAATCTTTTTCATGAGACTTGCGAGCATCTACTCCACGGTCATCTACTCCATGCGCATCTTGCGACTCATCCCAGCGCCTTCGCACAAAAGTGTTCGCAAAATCTTTAGCATACCCTGCAATTTGATTGCCACTAAAAATCACAATATCTGGCTTAACTGCATCGCAAGCAGACTCTATTAGCTTAATCGTGTCTTTGCTGATTTTTGGCGCATCTTGAACATCTGCAAACTGTAAAACGCGGAATTTTCCCGAAAGATGAAATTGCAACTTACCTAATCTTGCAGAGACGGATGTTGGAAGCTTTGACGAATCAGATGCATTAGATGACTTAGCAAAACTTGACGACTTAGCGTTTGGAGAAGTCGCCTGCCCATTTAGACTACTTTCCAAAATCTTAGAGTCGCTTTTATCAGATTCTGCAATTTCTAACATAGTTCAAGCATACGGCACAGCATCTGGCGTATCAACAAAACACGGAAAAACGCGGAAAAACACTGCAGAAGGCTGCAAAACGCCGCAAAAATAGCGTTTTTTTACAATATTTTAAGATAACTTTAAGCTAATAACCTATTCGCATTAAGAAAAGAGTGCTTACATATAAAGCATAGACGAAATAAATCACAATAATCAGTGATTTAGAACTAATAACTGAACCTCTCTTCTTCTCTTCTTTCAAACCCCGAGCCAATCACTCGGGGTTTTGTTTTGCGTAAAACTTGCACAAGAGGCGGGTTAGATGAGTTATAGGCCAAAAAGTGTGTAAAGCTAAGCTGATGAATATTCGCACAAGAGGCGCGTAAGCAGCAAAACAGAAACCAATTGACGCACTTTGTACGTAATCTAGGCCAAATTTGGTACAAAACCCGTCACATCGTTCGCGCGGATTAGTTGCGCGAACGTCCTCGCTTGCGTTGAAAGCACACCGTGCTTTCAACCTTGAGCAAGCTCAGCGCTCCGAATTGGAAAATCGTTAGCGCGGCCTAAGCGCGCTAACGTCTTCGCCGCACAGAAGCAGTGCTTCTGTTTTGAGCGGCTCAGCGAATCGAAGTGCATTCGCGCGCTACGCTTTAAGCGCTCATGCAAGTCGATTCGCGCTACGCTTTAAGCGAAAAAGCAGGTCGTCGCGCCCGCGATTACGAGAGCTATTCGCTGGGGTACCTGGACTCGAACCAAGAATGGATGAACCAGAATCACCTGTGTTGCCAATTACACCATACCCCAATTGGCAGGCGTCGCGGCTCTTGGAACCGTTCCGTCTTTGTACCCCCGACCGGATTTGAACCGGTGTTGGCGCCGTGAGAGGGCGTAGTCCTAGGCCGCTAGACGACGGGGGCTTAATTTATTTGCTACGCCTCTAGACGCAACAAATGTCGACTTTACAACATAATGCAAATATGTGCAACTAGCGGCGTGTCGCGCTACATCCAAATCGACCATAAATCAGCTACAAAAATGCCCCCAATCAAGCAAAAATCAACAAGCATTGGGGGCAAATCACGTTAGAGCTTAATCATTTTTTACAAATGCTCACGCAATCCAGCTAAACGAGCCAAAGTCACGTCTTTGCCAACGATTTCCATGGACTCAAACAGTGGCGGAGAAACGCGGCGGCCAGAAAGAGCCACTCGCACAGGGCCAAACGCCAATCGCGGCTTGTATCCAGCTTCCTCAACAAGCTTCTTATTCAAAAGCTCGTGCAAAGAATCCGTATGCCAATCAGAAGCATCAACACCCTTCAAAGCAGTGAGCGCAGCATCAAGAACCTCGCCTGCAGATTCCTTAAGCTGCTTACGCGCATCGTCATCTGGCTCAATGTAGCCATCTTCGCTTAACAGGCTACCAACCATGCCAGCAACTTCGCCAAGCAAGCGCACGCGAGGCTGAACAAGAGGAGCAGCAGCGGTGAGCACTTCACGCTCGCGGTCAGTTAACGCATCCCAAGAATCGGCACTTACTACGCCATCTTTATGCAAGTAAGGCACAGAGCGATTCAAGAAGTCTTGCGAATCTAGCATGCGAATATGCTCAGCATTAATGGAAATTGCTTTGTCTAAGTCGAAGTGTGCAGGGTTTGCCTTAACGTCTCGAACGTCAAACTTTTCAATCATCTCGTCCATAGAGAACACATCGCGATCAGGCGCAATCGACCATCCAAGCAAAGCCAAGTAGTTCAGCAAGCCTTCTGGAATAAAGCCGTTATCCCTATGCAAGAACAAGTTGGACTCAGGGTCTCGCTTAGAAAGCTTCTTCTTGCCTTCGCCCATAACATAAGGCATATGTCCGTAAAGCGGAGTTTCCTTAGCAATACCCATTTCCATAAGATAACGGTAAAGCACAATCTGACGAGGTGTGGAGCTAAGAATATCCTCGCCGCGCAAGACCACGTTTACGTCCATTAACGCATCATCAACAGGGTTCGTAAGTGTGTAAAGCGGATCGCCATTCGGGCGCACAATCACATAATCTGGAACAGATCCAGCTTTAAAAGTGATTTCGCCACGAATTAAATCGTTAAAAGTAATGTCTTCATTTGGCATCTTTAAGCGAAGCGCAGGCTTGCGGCCTTCATCGCGGAAAGCTTGCTTCTGCCCCTCGCTAAGGTTGCGATCGTGGCCATCGTAGCCAAACTCAGCTGGTCGACCTGCAGCAATATTGCGCTCTTTAATCTCTTCTGGAGTAGAGAAGGATTCGTAAGCGTATCCTGCTTCAAAAAGCTTTTGCGCTACATCCTTATAAATCTCCATACGCTGAGACTGGCGGTAAGGGCCATTATCTCCGCCAACATCAATGCCCTCGTCCCAATCAATATTTAGCCAACGAAGAGCCTCAATAATCTGCTGATAGCTTTCCTCGCTATCTCGCTCATTATCTGTATCTTCAATGCGGAAAAGCAACTTGCCATGCGTGTGGCGAGCCTCCGCCCAGTTAAACAGCGCGGTACGAACCATACCTACGTGAGGCGTACCAGTTGGCGAAGGGCAAAAACGCACGCGAACATTCTTTGGAAGTTCAGGCTTTGTGGATTTTGTTGCATTATTAGCAACTTCTTGAGTTTCCTCTGTATCAGTCATAGGTTCCATTGTGCCGCGCGTTACGGACGTGCCAATCTAGTCAAGAGCTTGCGTTGATTCCTTATTACCTTCCACATGCGCAAACTTAGCAGCAAGAGCTTCGCGAGACTTTCTATCGTCTTCTTCTTTTGCAAGCTTCTTAGCCTCTTCTGGGTCCCAAAGAACGTCTTCCTTATGCTTTGACCATTCACGCTCAAGCAATGGAGCTGCAAATTCAACCAGCGCACTCATACTATTTTCGCTATTTTCGCCATTTTCGCCATCATCGCCAGTCTTACCACTTTTTACGCAATCAACAAGCGCACGCCACTGATCGCATTTAAACATCATTCGCGGAACTCCAGCACACTCGCACACCTCGTTAATATATAGGAATATAGGCAAAGTCTCGTAAATGTTGCTGGTTTTTTCAATAAGACTTTTAAGAATAGAAAGTATTGCCGTAATTTTTTGCGATTCTACAGGATTAATCCCGTAAAAATCGCGCTCTTGTTTATATGATTGTTCACACTCTTGTTTTGCGCATCTAAACGCATCTTGCAAGCTCTCAACGCTCCAATTCCCTGCAACGCTTAAAGAATCCGCAGCACCGTTGATTGCATTAACATCGTTAGAAAGATTAGACTCAAGCTTGTTAAAAATAGCGCTAACATCATTCGTGTTATTTTCTAGCTCTTCTTGCGCTTCGCTATAGTCTGGGTCGTAGCATAAATCCATATCGTCGTAAGCGTTTGCTGCAGCCAAAAGCGCGTCAACTATCTCCTGCGGGCGCCCTGGAATCACATCCGCACCTTCATACACAAACTCTGCATCTGGAACAGTAACGTCTAAATCCGTAATAATTCGTGCAATAGCGCGAATCGCCCTAACTTCTAGGTTTTCTGCATATTTTGCGTCATTATCTAAATGGCGAGCCTCGCTTAAAGGCCACAATTTAGTCAAATCCGCGGCCGACTTTGCAGCAGACTCAAGCAAATCTAAAGCTTTTGAATCCAGCTTTTCTACAGAATCACCCATAATAACGCTCCTTCGCATTAGCCGTAAAAAACACGGTTTCTACGCATCTTTTATGCATATTTTAAAGTCTACTGCTTATTATTCCACACGTTCTACTGCACACGCGCCGCAGGATCCACATATGTGATGGAAAGCACATTCATATTTGCGCAATCGAACGTAATCGACGTAATCGACGCCAAAGCCGTTTTGCGCAAAAGCATATTGTGCTCCGCGTGACCAGTTTCTAGCAGATGACGATAAGACCATATTGGCGATTCATGCGTTACAGCTACGATTTGTTCGCCTGGGTGATTTTTCACTTGTTCGCGCGCAAAATCGCCAACGCGAGCTGCGATGCTTTTGTAGGATTCTCCCCAACTCGGCTTCCACAAGTTAGATACAAGCTTCCAATTGTTGTTTTTCCACAAAGCGCCTTCGCCGTAGCCGATTCTTTTTCCTCGAAAATTGTTTTCCGCTTCGATTAGACGATTATCTAAAATAATCGGGCCAATTTGCAAAGCGTTTGCGATTTGTTGCGCCGTTTCTTGCGTGCGCTCCAAAGGAGACGAATAAATAGCACTAATTCCGCGCATTTGTGGAACAGTCGCAATGTATTTTGCTGTAGCTTGAGCCATTTTTAAGCCACGATTAGATAAGTGAAATCCTGGGAGTCTCTCGTAAAGCAAGTGATTTGGATTTTCCACTTCTCCGTGGCGCACAAAATGAATAGTCGTGGCTTTCATATTTTCTAAACCTACTTCCAAACCTACTTCCAGCCTTTTGGAGTGTGACTTAACGACCACTCGCCCAACTTATGCGCAAAAGTATTGTCTTTAGCGGCATCATAACCAGGTTTTTGCGACTTTGTATCGTCTAAAAGCCACTTTCTAATAACAAAATTCCATATAGCCACAACAACTGTTGCAATAAGCTTGCCAATGTTTGTGCGAAGCATGTAAATCGCAGTACCGCGCAAAGTTTGTGCCATTCCAAGCGTGCTAAGCCAAATAATCGCATCGTTAATAAGCAAACCAATAACTGCAGAAATAACAAAAATTAGTAATTCCATCCAACGAGCCATGTCTTCGCGATGCTTAAACACGTACTTCATGCTGGCAATGTAGTTAAAAATAAGTGAGATTATAAAAGATATTGTTCCAGCAACAACGTTATTAAGATGCACAAGAAGAAGCAGATTTAGCAACACTACGTCAATAATCAGCGCAATGATGCCTACAATCCCAAACTTAACAACCTGTTCAATAAGTTTTTTCATACATTCAATTAAACACGCGGAGGTTAACAATTCACTATAATTATTGCGTAACACAAGTTTATTATTGCGTAGCGCAAGTTGCGTAACACAAGTTTATAAAACTTAGCAAGTTCATAAAATTTAGCAAAGGAGCAATTATGCCAGTTATTCACACTCACGTTTCTGTAAGCACTACACCTGCTCAGCGCGATGCCTTAAAAGCAGCGTACGGCAAGGCGATTAGCGCGGTTCCAGGCAAAAGCGAGCATTGGCTTATGTGCCCATTTGAAGACAACATGCCAATTTATTTTGCAGGAGATAATACTAAGCCTGCAGCTTACGTTGAAGTGAACGTGTTTGGTTCTAGCGTTCCAGGCTCGGCTTGGGAAAAGTTGACAGAGCAGATTATGGCAGCTTTGAATCGCGAGCTTGGAATTCCACAGGATCGCACTTATATTCGCTACACTGCAACCACTGACTGGGGTTGGAACGGCGGCAACTTCTAGTCGCAAGTAGCAAAAATCGCCATATCTTGTTACGTAAAATACGCACCAAAATATGGCGATTATTTATTATTACAACTATCTATACAAATAGATACAAATAGTCATTAGGATTGATTGCTAAAATTAGGCTCGTCAACAGTAGTTTTAGCAGATACAGCGAACGCATCCGACTCGTCAAGCTCATCATTGCCTGAAGAATAGTCATCGCTACTAGCAACACTGCCTTCAAGATCTGGGCCAGCAGCTACACGAGCCACTTCTTCCATACCTTTGTTGTCACATATAACCATGCGAACATAGCCAACAACAAATCCAACAACAGCAGGGCAAACCCAAGCCATTCCAAATTCCGAGAACGGCAACCAGTTTTGAGCAACAATCAACATATCGTTTATATGCAATGCGTTGCGCAAAGCTGTTGGCGAACTATTCAAAAAGTCAAATACAGCTGCAACGCCAGTAAAACCAAGTGTCCAAGCGTACACGACTTTGGAATTTCCAAAAAGTCGACCGCACAAAGCCAAAAGAATAAGCACGATTGACAGTGGATACAAGAACATCAATACTGGAACAGCGTATTCGATGATTGCGCTCAAACCAAAGTTTGCAAGACCAAACGAAACAAGCGTAATCAATACAGCCCAAACACGGTAGCTAGGCCCCTTAGGGAATAACTTAGAGAAAGTTTCCGAGCAGCTTACAATTAAGCCAACCGCAGTCTTTAAGCATGCAAGAGTTACAGTTGCAGCAAGCACGAATAAGCCAACGTTACCAAGATGGTAGCGTGCAACTTGCGCCAAAGTTACGCCACCATTTTCCGCAGGTGGGAACAGCGCGCGGCTACGCACACCAACAACAACAATCGCAACGTAGATTACTGCCATAAGCAAGCAGCTAAAGAAACCAGAGCGAGCAGTATTCACTGCCACATCTTTAGGATCTTTTACACCAAACTGACGAATGGTGCTAACAACCACAATTCCAAATGCCAAGCTAGCTAAAGCATCCATTGTGTTGTAGCCATCTAAGAATCCTGTAAAGAATGACTTATTAACGTAATTTCCCATAGGAGCAGCATCCGCAGAAGCGCCGCTTACAGGAGAAAATAGTGCTGTAAATACCAAAATCGCTAGGAACACAAGGAAGATTGGCGTAAGAACTTTACCAACCCACGTAAGTATTCCGCTTGGCTTCATAGCAAAGAAGAACGCGAGCGCAAAGAACACTACAGAGAACAAGAACAAGTACAATTGCCCATTCCCGTCTTGCGGAATAATTCGCTCCAAGCCAACAGTGTATGAAGTTGTTGCACAGCGCGGAATTGCAAAGAACGGGCCAATTGTTAAATAAAGAACGCATGTAAAGAACATGCCGTATTTTTTGCTAGCTTTGCTCGAAAGCTCAAAAAGTCCGTTTGCGCGACTCATTGCAAGAGCCGTAACGCCTAACAATGGCAAGCCAACGCCAGTAACAATAAAGCCTAATGCTGCAGGAGCAGAATTGTTTCCTGCGTTAGCACCAAGGAATACTGGGAAAATCAGGTTTCCAGCGCCAAAGAACATGCCAAACAACATGACCGCCACGTACGCGGATTCAATAATTGTCAAGTTCCTTTTTTTCGGGGCACTGTCTGTGCTGACACTTTGTG
>CAMPUL010000017.1 GCA_946997215.1 Gardnerella vaginalis | reverse complement strand
AAACAAGGCAAAGCTCTATGTTGTTTTCGTTTAACACTTGATTGCAAGCGTTGGAATCGCTGCCAACATTACCGAAATCTTCGTTTGGATTTGTGCTGTTCGGCTTGCTTTCTTTGCTAGTAGTTTTGCGCAAGCGGTAGATTATTCCGCCAGCTGCTTCAACATATCTCTTCGCTACTGTTGCACTCATATTCACTATTTTAGCGTTTTTCTTTAGCAACTTTTAGTTGTGCTTTAATGTTTTATATTTTTAATGTTTTATATTTTGTACACAGTTATGACTGATATAAAAGTGTTATGACTGTCATTTTTCTCGTTCGTGACAGTGATTTTCGTATATATGACTGTCATCTACTATATTTTGACTGTGAGCTTACGCATTTTGACCGAGATGTGTCGACTTATGACAGTCATTCTGCCTGACGCTACTGTGTGAATGCGCGGATGTGTGGATGTGTGGATGCGTGGATGCGCTAGGATAGCGATTCGCGAATCGCGAGTATGTCTAAAAAAGTCGCAGCTCGTTTGAATCAGCACCGCGCATATCGTCATAATCCAAAATAAGGCAAGTAAATCCTCTGTCTTGCGCAAGAACGCGCGCTTGTGGACTAATCGTTTGAGCTGCAAAAATGCCGCGAACAGGTTTAAGAAGTGGGTCGCGGTTTAGCAATTCGCAATATCGCGTAAGCTGCTCAACGCCATCAATGCCGCCATTTCGCTTGATCTCAATAGCAACGTGAACGCCGTTAGAATCCTTAGCCATAATATCTACTGGGCCAATCGCAGTAGGGTATTCGCGTCGAACAAGCTTTGCGCCTTTGCCAATGCGTTCAATTTGCTCTGCTAAGTAATGCTGCAAATGCTCTTCAACGCCGTCTTTAACAAGACCTGGGTCTTCGCCTAAATCGTAGGAAGAATCGCTATAAACGTGTTGCAAAACTATGCGAAGTATGTCATTGCCCTTTTTGGCTGCTATTTTTAGAACAGTTCCGTTTGCAAAAACAGATTCGGCATTAGATTCGGCATTAGATTCATTATCTGATTTGTCTAATTCTTCATTAGATTCATTAGATTCGCTATCTAATTCAGATTCGCCAGATTCGTCTGATTCACTATCCGATTCTTCAGAATCGCAAGGATCCTTTTCAACTCGCATCGTGCATGGAGCAACCATCCAATTTAGCGGCTTGTATGATCCAATCTCCGAAAAAATAAGCACGCTTCCGTCTTCTTTAATAAGCAAAACGCGCTTAGCTGTTGGAAGACTTGCGTTAAGCCTACCCGTGTATTTTGCACTACAATCCGCAACAATAATTCGCACACAAAAAGCGTAGCATAAATCGCGTAACTATTTGCACAAAAACTATCTTCACAAAAAACTATCTGCCTAAAGCTTCCTCTAAATCGCGTAACTATCTGCCTAAAGCTTCCTCTAAATCGCGATTCTGCCAGCGCTGATGCAACGCGCAATAGCCTCCAAAAAGCAAGAGCCAAATAAGGCCGCCAATCGCAGAACCGCGAGTGTCTTCGCTAATAAACAGTGTTATGTACACAAACGCAAAGAAAGCAATCGTTAGCGAATTAAGCAACTTATAGTGCGGCATAACAAAGCCGTCTGGCATAAAATCAGCCGAAGCGCGGTACTTTCTGTGCGTAACCATAATCAAAATGTAAATCATGATTATTACTGCCGAAGAGGCCGAAGCAAACACAATAAACGCGCCATGCACTCCAGGAATCGAGTTAATAATCGGCGAGAAAAGGATTAATGCAGCAGAGAAAATGATTGCTCGCGCAGGAACCTTAGTGCGCGAAACTTTGCGCAAATGCGAAAGAACAGGAGAATTAGATTCTAACGCAATTTGATACATGTGCCTTCCTGCAGAATAAAGCAGTGAATTAAGCGCAGAAGATGCAGCCGTAATAACCACAAAGAACACAAGCGCCGAAGCCCAATGAAGCCCTGCATAATGGAAAACCATTATAAACGGAGACATATAAACGCCTTTAGAATCGGTAGCTTTAAATTGTTGCCAAGGAACAATCAGCATGATTGAAGCAAGCGCTCCAACGTAGAAAATCAAGATTCGCATAATGATTTCGTTAATCGCCTTTGGCAAAACTTGGCGAGGATTCTTAGTTTCCGAAACTGTAACGCCTACAAACTCAATAAGCTGGTATGCGTAGAACACCATTTGGAAGCTCATCAAAAATGCCAGCCATCCATTTGGCATAAGCGAGAAGTTGTTGAAAATATTGTCAAAGCCTGCGTGACCTGCAGGATTTGCAACGCCACTAATCTCCGTTGCAGGGTAATGGTAGCCAATAATAACCATCACGGCAGCAGTTGCAATAAGAGCCACAATTAGCGTGATTTTAATCATTGAGAACCAAAACTCTGTTTCTCCAAACAGCTTTACAGCAACCAGATTTATGCACACTAAAGCAGCCAAAAACGCTACTTCTATAAGCCATTTCCAGCTGCTAACATCTATGCCAAAAGTTTGGAAGAACGTAACGCAATACGTGCTAACCGCCGTAATCTCGCTCATGCCAATAAGCACAAGTACTATCCAATACGACCATCCTGCAAAATCGCCCCAGCCTTTGCCTAAATATCGCGTAATAAAGCTAATAAACGTGTGCTGGTTTGGGTCTTTATACATGAGTTCGCCAATGCCACGCATAAGCAAAAACATGATTAAGCCAACAATTATGTACACAAACATAATGCTTGGCCCTGTAAGACTAATGGATTTGCCCGAGCCTAAGAATAGGCCAGTGCCGATTGTTCCACCTATAGCAATGAATTGCACATGTCTTTTTGTAAGGCTGCGCTCCATCTTGTTAGTGTGACCATTGTTTGTGTGGTCAATATCACTCATTGCTATAACTCCATTCTTTTAGACGTGAGCTTTCAATTTTATAGGAACCCTTAAATATTGGATTATTTGGATTATTTGGATTATTGTTAAACATTTTTAACGCATATAGGATTATTCCACACTTTTAAGCGAACTTACAGGGTCAATGCGATCCAATGCGGGATTAGTTGACCATTGCACAATCAAAGCAAATATTAGCGTTGCAAAGCCAGCAATCGCATAGCTTAATGGAGAAACCTCAACCTCAAAATACAGTGCAGGCATCTTTAATGCGTTTGTTAGTAGACTTGCAACCAATCTTCCAAGAGGTAAGCCAACAATCACGCCGATTAGAGTAAGAGTAAACATCTCTTTATGAACGTAAGCGTGAACTTCTCTACGGTAGAATCCAAGAACTTTTAGCGTTGCCATCTCTCGCGAGCGCTCCGAAATATTTGTGCTTGCTAACGTGAATAGCACGGCTAATGCTAAGCCAGCAGCCAAAGTTACTATAAGCGCTACAACAGCATTCATTAAATCGAAGCTAAACGAATGTTTCATGCGCGTAATGCTCATAACAGCTAGAATGCCGCTTCTGTTTGCAAATTGATCTGCGTAACGCATTTTTGCGTCATCGTTTCCGCGAAGGCGCATCATTAGTGCATTATTCTTAACATTTTTCCCATTTTTAAAACCGAATATTCTTTCATAGCAACGAGAAGTCATATAAATGTTTGAACCAATAAGATTACGCACGATTGCGCGCGACTTCACTTTTGCACGCTTAAAACTTGAGTTGGTTATTGTAATGTAGTCTCCACTAGAAATGCCCAGCGATGATGATGCGCTTTGTGAAAGAAGCGGACCCGAGTCATCAAGCGAAATATTTTGCAAATTATTGTTAACATCTTGGAGGCGAATCATTTTAGACAATGTTGCCGAATCTTTAACAACTACGATTTGCACGCTTTCGGAATCTTCAACGCTGCTATTATGTGATTTGCTGTTAGATTTGCTGTTGGATTTACTATTAGAATTACCATTATTCGCATTGCTTTTTGCGATTTCTCCAGAGCTAATGTAGGCAGGCAAAATGGCATCAACAAGATTGTTGGATTTATCTTTTTGCACGCTTTTCTTCATATTTTGGAATGCATCTGGAGTGGAAATAGAAATCATATCGTAGTGGTAAATGCCGTCATATTGGCGTATTCCAAGAGTTGCTACAGTATCGTTTAACGCTAAAGCACATACGATTAATGCCGTGCAACCAGCTACGCCGCCAATCGTCATAAATAATCTGCTTTTAAAACGAGCTAGATTTCTTATAGATACTTTGTTTAGGAAGCTTAGACGATTCCAAATAAAAGGTAATCGTTCAAGAATCACGCGGGCTCCAGCTTTTGGAGATTTTGGACGCAATAATGCCGCTGGAACTTGCTTTGTCTCCCTCCAGCTTACGATTATTGTGCATATTGCAACTGGTATTACAAACGCGAGCACACAAAGCGAGCCGTAAAGCCAGTCGTATCGCAAAACAACTCCAGGAACTGTGTACAATCCGCGTAAAATCTTGAGTAGTAAAGATGGGATTGCTAAGAATCCTAGAATATCGCCTATTCCGCCGCCTATAAAGCATGCAAAAATCGCAAAGAAAGCGTGTCTTGTTATTGCTGCGCAACGACCATACCCTAAGCTTAAGTACGTTCCAATTAGCCCTCGCTCTTCTTCTACCATTCTTGCCATGGCTGTAAGGCTCATCATCATTGCTACTACAAGAAAAAGCACTGGGAAGGCATATCCAAGCGACTGAATTGAAGCTACGTCGGATCGCAAGCGAGCATAGCTTCCATTTTCAACGCGAGTAGCAATATACCATTTTGCTTTAGGAACGTTCTTTTTTACTTCTGGCTTAATTTTTGCGTAAATTTGCGCACGAGCCTTAGCTAAAACCGAGTCGGGAGCGTTTTTAAGCATTGGCATGTTGGCTATAGTTTGATTTACTTTTTGATTTGTCTGGTCTTCTATAACTTGATTTGTGCGCGCTTCTTCGCAATCATTTTGCACGCTATTTTTAATCTGATTTGAAGCATCTGCCACAATTGCGCGATACTTTTGCGAAAAATTATTAACGCGGCTAGGCTTTGCTAATCGCACCGATATAGATGTGTATGGGTGGTTATTAGTGCTTTTGCTAGCAGCAGATGTGAAAATTGAATATCTCGATATAACAGAGTTACGGAAAGCTTTTGACTGATACCCGTTTGGATTGTCTAAATCGTTAACATCCAACACACTTCCTGTGATTAAAATCTTATATTTTTGCTTTTGACTAGTACCATTAGCTAAACCAGAGTTCTGTTGCACACTTAAAAACAGCGTACTACCTATATTCAATCCACTATCGTGCAAAAATCGTTCAGTTACGGCAGCTTGACGATTATTAGTTGGCATATTGCCGTGCAGTAGATGCAGTCGATTTAGATTTTTAGAATTGTGATTATATTGAACGAGGTTCATTGCGTAAGACAAACTGGCATTATTTAGCGGGTGGGCGGTGGCTTTAAAAGACTTTTCGCCCTCGGCTTCGCTAACAATGGGCAATTTTTTGATTGCTTTAACATCGTTTTTAGTTAATCCAAGAGTAGATACGATTTGCAAGTCGTAAGCTTTGAGATTTGTGTAAACATTGTTTGCACCAAGAAGCATGTCGTTGCAGCCTGCGTAGATGCCTGTCATAACAGCAACCCCAAGCATTGCTATAACTGCTAGTATGCAAAAACGGCGCCATTCATGAATCCACATTCGTACGGCGCTAATAAAAACTATTGGCAAAATGGAGTGTGCGCGCTTAGTGCGAATCGCAGTTTTACGCTTGATTATCTTGGATTTTACGGTTTTGTTATTCACTATAAATCACCACTCTGCATCACCCTTCTGCATTACCACTCAATGTTTGCGATTGCAGCGGGATTTTCTTGAACAGTTTCGCTTACGACTTTCCCAGAATGGAATCGCACAACTTTGTGTGCCATAGGAGCAAGTGCAGCGTTATGCGTAATTATAAGAACCGTCATGCCTTCTTTTTGGCAAATATCTTGAAGTAATTGCAAAACAGCTTTTCCAGTTTCGTAATCTAGCGCACCCGTAGGCTCATCGCATAAAAGCAACTTAGGTTTTTTAGCAAGTGCGCGTGCAATAGAAACTCGCTGCTGTTCGCCTCCAGAAAGTTGTGCTGGGAAATTATTAAGTCTTTTTTCCAAACCTACGTCAATAAGCGTTTGTGCTGGATCAAAATGATCTGAGCAAATTTGTGAAGCAAGCTCCACATTTTCTAATGCAGTCAAGTTTGGAACAAGATTATAGAATTGAAAAACAAAGCCAATATCTTCTCTTCGATACTTTACTAATCCGCTGCCATTTAGCTTTGTAATATTTAAATCACCAACAGTTACACTACCGCTTGTTGCTGTATCCATGCCACCTAAAATATTCAATGCTGTAGTTTTACCTGCACCCGAAGCCCCTAGTATTACGGTGAGCTTTCCGCGTTCGGCAGTAAAACTAGCATCATCTAGCGCGCGCACAACACTTGATCCAGATGGGTACTCTTTTACAACATGATCAAAAGTTATGTACGCCACAATACACCTTTCTTACTGACTACTTAATTATGCTTTCGCTATTAATGCTTAATTTTAATTTATTATTTAATTTTAATTTATTCGGTTAATATTTAATTCTATTTATTGGAATAGCGATACGCCACGCCTTGCCGTGCAATATGCGTTTCCAAGCCAAGTGTGCCTCGAATTTGGCCAAACAGCGCCAAGACGTGCGGCTCCTTGACTTATCCAAATACTTGGAACTCTTCCATCGGAGCTTTTTGAGCCTAAAAGATTAAAGCCATTTTTGCTTTCAAGCCAATCAGGATGCTGCGTTGCGATCGCTAATCCTTCTTCCAAAGTCAAAGGAAGGCGCTCGTCGGAGTCTATAAGCTTTCTAGCAACATCTGGCTCGCGATTCAAATACGATGTACCCGTATGTGGGTCAATCGCAAGGTAAAATGGCCCTTCTGGAGGCTCAAAACCATCTTGAGGCAAGAAACTAGCTATATCTCGAGGTGGCATTGTTGTAAAACCGGCCATTCTCTCAATGCTAGTTCTGGAAATCAAGGATTCTGGTGAAACCAGCTCGCGAGTAGGCACAAGAAGAATGTTTGTTCCCAAATCGCTTTGCTCAAGCGCGCGAATAAGTGGCAATGCTAAAGCGCGGAACGCCGCTGCGCTCATATCTGCAACATCTGGGTAGCCAAGGGCCACAATGCGGTCAAGCTGCTTTTGTATTTCTTGCGAAGCAATAGACATAGTTACATTTTACGTAAAATTTTCTACAATCGCGAGTGCGACTTAGCTTTATTAATACGCAAATCCGCGCTTTTTAGCTACGATTTCCGCCAATTGCACAGCGTTAAGAGCAGCGCCCTTGCGAAGATTGTCGTTTGTAATAAACATTGCTAATCCGCGCTTTCCATCAACCGCTTGATCTTGGCGAATGCGGCCAACGTAGCTTGCAGACTTTCCTGCAGCAAGCTGAGGAGTAGGAATATCGTCTAGCGCAACGCCAGCGGCAGATTTTAGCACTTCGCGAGCCATATCTGGAGTTACATCGTGCTCAAATTCGGCATTAATGCTCATTCCGTGACCTGTAAAAACGCCAACGCGCACGCATGTGCAGCTTGCTGCGAGCTTTGGCAAGTGCAAAATCTTACGACTTTCGTTGCGAAGCTTTTGCTCTTCGTCGGTTTCTTGCGATCCGTCATCAACAGTCGCGCCAATAAATGGCACAACGTTGAATGCGATTGTGCGCACAACTTTGGTTGGTTGCGGAAAATCAATCGCATCTCCATCAAACACAAGCTTATCTGCGCCCTGATCTAAAGCCGCTTGCGCTTCGTTCATAAGCTGCAACGCACCAGCTCTGCCAGCTCCAGAAACGGCTTGGTAGGAAGATACAATAAGTCGCTTTAAGCCAAAAGCTTTAGAAAGTGGATTTAAAACAGGCATGCACGCCATTGTTGTGCAATTAGGATTTGCAACAATCCCACGCGGAATATCGTTCAAATCTTGCGGATTTACTTCTGCAACTACAAGAGGCACATCGTTATGCATACGCCATTGAGAAGAGTTATCGATTACTATTGCGCCAGCATCGGCAAATCGCGGCGCCCACACTTTAGACGTTCCGCCGCCTGCGGAGAAAATCGCAATGTCTATTCCGCTTAAATCTGCTTTTTCCACGTCTTCTACAACAACATCTTTGCCGCGATAATTCAAAACAGTTCCTGCAGAGTGTGCGGAAGCCAAAAATCGCAAGTTTTTAATTGGAAAATCTCGTTCGTCTAATACGCGGCGCATAACCATTCCGACTTGGCCAGTGGCGCCTAAAACCGCAAGGTTTACGCCTGTGTTGCTTATAATTGCCATTTTGTCTCCCTTATTTTTGCGTGTTTTTGCGCGATCAGCGCCCGCTTCCTCCATAAACAACAGCTTCGACTTTGCTTGCGTCCAATCCGTAAGCTGTGTGAAGTGCGCGAACCGCCTCGTCGAGCTGCTTTACTGGAACAATCGCCGCAATGCGAATCTCGGATGTGGAAATCATAAGAATATTAATTCCGTGATCGCTTAGCGCTGTAAAGAAGGTGGCTGCAAGACCAGAATAAGTTTTCATTCCAACGCCAACAACTGCGACTTTTCCAACAGAAGGGTCCACGTCCATAGACGTAAATTGCAATTCGCCGCGCGCGCCCTGCAAAACCTTGCAAACGGCGTCCAAAGCCGAGCTTGGAGCTGTAAGAGATATGTCTGCCGTTTCGGTAGATGCGCTTGCTTGAGCAATCATGTCAATGTTAACGTTTGCTGTAGCAAGAGTCGTAAACACTTTTGCTGCGTTTCCAGGCTTATCTGGTACGCCTCTAAGAGTAATCATGGATTCGCTTCTATCGTGTGCAACGCCTGAAATTACAGGAGTTTCTGGTCCTAAGTCTGGGAATAAATCGCCCATTGTTGAACGAATATCTACATTTGCCACTTTATTTGTTATTGTATTTGCCATTTTTGCCGCCTTCTGTCTATTGCTTCTGCTTATTTACTGTGTCTTATTTACCGTCTTATGCCTATATCTTTTAATAAATAATTAGCTTAGATTTGGCAGGCTTTTTGGATCTACGCCATTAGGAACAACCAAAGTGCCATTTCTGTGCGAAAACGAGCTGCGAACATGCAATGGCATGCTAAATCGTTGCGCATATTCAACGCATCGCAAAGCCAAAACGCGCGATCCGCAAGACGACATCTCTAGCATTGAATCGTAGTCAATAACTGGGATTCGCTTTGCTGTTGGAACGATTCTAGGGTCTGCTGTAAAAACGCCATCAACGTCTGTGTAAATCTCGCAAATATCTGCGCCCAAAGCTACAGCCAGCGCCACTGCCGAAGTGTCTGAGCCGCCTCGGCCAAGCGTTGTGTCGTCGCCAATCTCGCTGATTCCTTGGAATCCTGCAACAATAGCAACACTGCCTTTTTTAAGCGCGTGCTGGACGCGATCTGGCTTAACAGCGCGAATATGCGCCGCTCCAAATTGCGCGTCCGTCATAAAACCAGCTTGAGAACCTGTAAAAGAGTATGCGTGCGAGCCTTGCGCGTGAATCGCCATTGCCAGAAGGCTCATGGAAATGCGCTCTCCTGCAGTCATAAGCATATCCATCTCTCTGGCAGGCGGATGCGCGTTTACACTCATTGCTTGGTCAATAAGATTGTCTGTTGTGTCTCCCATAGCCGAAACAACAACCGCAACGTCGTTTCCAGCAGCTTTTGTACTGAGAATCCTTTTTGCTACGCGCTGAATTGCGTCCGTGTCTTCTACAGACGAACCGCCGTATTTCTGCACTATAAGAGCCACTTTAACCCCTTATGTTCAGGTTATGTTTCTAAAGCAAGCGCGTTAGAAGAATTAATCTAGAATCAGATTACCAAGCGTGCTCTATTTATTTTTATTTATTTCTATTTTTATTTTTGTTTTGCAATATATTAGTGGCGTGCATTCTGGCGAGTGGCTGCTTGCGATTTTTCCGCGTGCAATCTCTAAACATCCTGCCTTCCTGCAAAAGCGCGCCCAAGAGTCACTTCGTCTGCATACTCGAGGTCTCCGCCAACTGGCAATCCGCTTGCAAGTCGAGTCACCTTTATATCAAGCGGCTCAAGCAGTCGCGCTAAATACGTAACTGTTGCTTCGCCTTCTATATTTGGATCGAGCGCTAAAATAACCTCTTTTACTTGTGCGTCTTTTAAGCGCTCAAGTAGTTGCGTTATTTTTAAGTCTGCAGGACCCACGTTTGCCATTGGATTAATCGCTCCGCCCAAAACGTGGTAAACGCCTGCGTACTCGTGCGTGCGCTCAATGCTCATAATGTCTTTTGGCTCTTCTACAACGCATATTTTTGTGTGATCTCTTCTAGGGTCTAAGCAAACAACGCAAGGGCTTTGCTCGCACACGTTTCCGCAAATTTCGCAAAATCGCACGTTTTCTTTTAAGTCGTTAATCGAGTTGATTAGTTCTTGCGCTTGCGCGTTAGAAGACGAAAGTATGTAAAATGCAATTCGTTGTGCACCTTTTGGGCCGATTCCAGGAAGGCTAGAAAATGCGTCTATAACTCTGCCGATTGCGCCTTCGTACGATGACACATTATGCATTTATTCCTCTTGCTTTCTTTTACGAGCATGCGCGTTTTTAGGATTATTTGGGTCGCTTGCGCCGAATTCTTTTACAGATTTGACTTCAAACATTTTTTCCAAGTCGTCTATGCTCAAATTTGTAGCGGATTCTAAAGACTCGTCTTGCATTGAGCATTCGTCTTCTTGAGCGCCATTTATGCCCTCTGCAGAATGAGTTTGTTCTTGCGACGAAACTTGTTCTTGCGATTGATAAGCTTCTTGCGTTTCTTGCACGTTTTGCGCTCTATCAAAATCAACTGGCTTTATTGCTTGCTTTTCTTGCTGATTAGTAAGAGATTGCGATTGCTGAGTTTTATCTTGCGACTGCGTTTTATTTTGCGCTCGCGCATAAGCAATTGCGTCTCCCATTGGAGCAGAAGCCATACTAGCCCAAGCGTCATCTTGCGATGCGTCTAAATGATCATCTAAAGGGTTATCTAAATGATTACCTAAAGAATTATCTAAAGGGCTATCACCGCCTAAAGGGCTATTAGCGTTTAACTCGCTTTCCTCGCTTGTGTTTTTGCCAAATCCTTTTACAATTCCAGCTTTGCGCATAAGCAATTCGCGCTTAACTTGCGCAAGCTTTTGTGGATCCATTTTTGCTACGGATTCAACTTTTTGTCCATTTTCCGCAACAGAATCAGGCGCTATTGAAACATCTTTACCAAAAACGTCTTTTACTTTGCTCATAACAACAACTGGCACTTTTTTGCCATCGTAAGGAGCAGTTGTGCAAAGAGCAAGAGCAAAAGCATGCTGACTTATAGGCTCGTCAAATGTTAAAACAAGCTTTCTTTTTAGTGGATTGCTTTCGTCTAATCTAACTTTTGGAACGTGATTTCTTTCTACGTATTCGCGAACATCGCTTGGAAGGCTTTTAACAAGATTGTTCCAAGTTTCGTCAACGTCTAAGATTTGAGGCGCGCTTGCATTTGCATTAACATTTGCATTTGCATTCATGCTAGCGTTTGCGTTTTCTGGCTGTTCTAGCCACTTTGAAGCTGTTTCGGCAGTTTCAATCGTATTTGTAATAACAGATTTTTGAGTGTTTGGAATTGTATTTTGAGCATTATTTTGAGCATCGCTTTGCGCATTATTTTGTATTGCGCTTGCAGACTCAGTTGCATTGGCCGACCCAATAAAATGCTTTACGTTCGCTTTTGGCGCTTCAACATTTTTTGCATAAACTTGCGTTTGAATGTTTTCACTCGAATCCGTTCTAGTGCAAAGTAAGCGTGCAACAAGAATCTCAAGATTCATTCTAGGCGAAACAGCATTTGCCATTCCCGAAAAAGCATTATTTACAATTTCTGCCATTCTAGACAAGCTTCGCAAAGTGAGCTGACTTGATTGACGTTGCAAATCTTGCATGTCTTCTGGCGATAAATCCCCAAGCAAGTTTTTAGCACTATCTACTCCAGCAGAAGCCAATAGTAACAAATCGCGCAAGCGACCAAGCAAATCTTCTACAAACTTGCGACTATCGAAGCCTCCAACAATAACCTTTTGCACAGTTTCGTAAAGCTTTGCTCCGTCTTTTTCAATAAGAGCGTCAACAACATCTCCGATTAAGTTAGAAGGCGTAAATCCAAGAAGAGCAACCGCAGAATCTAGCGATATAACGCCATCTACGGAGCCAATCATCAATTGATCTAACACAGAAAGCGTGTCTCGCATGGAGCCGCCGCCTGCTCGCATGGCAAGCCGAAGAACGCCTTTTTGTGCTTTAATGCCTTCTTTTTGGCAAATACTCTCTAAATACGGACCCATTACTTCTGGCGGAACAAGCCTAAACGGGTAGTGGTGAGTTCTGGAGCGAATTGTTCCAATCACCTTATCTGGTTCAGTCGTAGCAAAAATAAACATAACGTGCTCAGGTGGCTCTTCCACAATCTTAAGCAAAGCGTTAAAGCCTTGAGGAGTTACCATATGAGCTTCGTCTAAAATAAAAATCTTATATCTATCTCTTGCTGGTGCGAATCCTGCGCGCTCGCGTAATTCTCTAGCGTCGTCAACACCGTTGTGGCTTGCAGCGTCTATTTCTACAACGTCTATAGAACCTGGGCCGCCTGTTGCAAGATCTTTACAGCTTTGGCATTTTCCGCACGGCTTAGAAGTTGGACCTTGTTCACAATTAATGCATCGCGCTAAAATTCGTGCCGAACTTGTTTTTCCACATCCGCGCGGGCCAGAAAATAGGTACGCGTGCGTAATTTTGCCTTGATCAAGTGCTCTAATAAGCGGAATCGTAACCTGATTTTGACCAATAACACCTTCAAAAGTGTCTGGTCTATATCTTCGATACAACGCAAGTGCCATAACTATAACCTACCGCCAACTAGATATTAACTTGAATTCGCTTACTGTTTAAGCAAATCATCTGTTCCATTTTAATCATCTAAGTACTAACATGCTAACGATGCGCTCTACTACATGCTACATTATGGTTCACTCGCTACAATCCACTAAACCCGCTTTAGCGCTTACGGTTATTCTAGAGGCCATTGGAACGTGTAAAGGAACGCTTAATTTTAGCGATACATCGTTATCTTTTTCCACACAAGACTCGATTTTTGCATTGTTTGCTGTAGCTGTGTTTTGCGCGATTTTGCAAGCGTCTCCGTGCATGTTTTGTATAGCAACCGCTCCCGATATTGCCGCTGCATTTGCTAACGCGTATGCGCGATGTTTTGAAACAAGAATTGTTCCAATAACCGCACAAAGAACCAGAATAGAGCAGATTGCGGTTACTAATCCTATGCCAAGCATAGTTCCAGATCCGCAATCCGCTCCGTGCAAATGTTTAGCTTCTAAGCATCGCGTTATTAATCGCTTAGCTCTTTTTTGATTCATATTAAAACCTGACTAATGCGCGCTTCTACTTGCATTGGTAAAATCTTCAGCGGGTCTGGCACAACCGGGCAACTAACAACAATATCTGCCATATTTCCAACATATTCGACTTTTACAGAACTATTTTTTCCAGATACTTTATGCACTATATTTTGAGCTTCTTTAGAATCGTGTGTAGATGCAATGTAATAGGCAACTTGGCCTGCTGCATCGTTGCAATTCATTGTATTTACTACTGATTTGCCTACAAAAATTAACACTATAGCAAGAATCGCAACTGTAGGTAGAATAATCGCAAATTCTGCGGTTACTGCACCTGAATCTTTAACATCTTTAACATTTTTAGTATCTTTAGTATCTTTAGTGAATTTAGTGCTTTTAGTTTGCTTGTAACTATTTATGCTTGTATTTTTTGCATTCCTTTTGTTGAAAATATTCAAAAATATATAATTCTTCATTTTTCTCATTTCTTTCGCATTAGTAAGTCTCCATTATTGGTGTTTATGCTTAGTTCTTTAACATTTCTTTAATCTTGTTTAACTGAATCTTGTTTAATACGAATCTTGTTAAATATAATCGAATCTTGTTAAATTCCAACAAGAGCTTCATAATGTTTCACGCAATGTTTCACGCGTATATTCTTCTTTACATTAGCTAACGTGCAAAGCTCTTTTAACAAGTTCGCTAATAGCTGTTTGCACAGCATCTGACTTAGCAATAGCAATAAGAACTGTTGCAAAAGCTGTAGCAGCTATAAGAACAACCGCATATTCTGCAGTAACCGCTCCTTCGTCTAGTTTCTTTAGACTGTTATTCAAGCGGTTTTGCATACTATTGCACGCCTGTTCTGCTTTAATCAATCCTTTGTTTGCGTTTGTTGTAAACTCGCAACAAAGTTTTGAAAATGCTTTAGCAATTGTTTTCATGTTACTTACCTTCCTTTCTTTTATTTATTGTTTATTTTTTATTTATGTACCCAGTTTGGATACAAATTTTTTAAGTGCCATTTTTGCGCGCGACTATCAATCTGCAAAAACCTTTTATGTTAGTGCATAAATGATGCAACTGTTGGCAAAATGCCAACAAAAATAAACGCTGGCAAAAAACACAATCCAACTGGCAAAAGAAGCCTCACAGAAAGTTTGGAACTTTCTTTTTTTGCAACATTCTTCATTGATTGCTCGTAGTTTTGCAAAACGGCGTTAAGTACTGGTACGGGGGAGCTTCCGTAAATCCAAGATTCACGCAAAGAATTTTTTAGCCATGTGCTCAAAATCAAAGACGTGTAAGCGTTCTTATCTTTTTTACTAAAACAAACATGTGGCTCACTCCAAGCTTCTCTCCAAGTGCTGCCAGAGATAAGCGCTTTAGAAACGCGACTTAGCCAAATTCCTTTTGATGCAGGCAAAGAACAACCTACTACGTCTAGTGCTCTAGTTATTGCAACACCACTTTTTAGTGCAACTATTATCATTTGCAAACCAAGAATCGGGTCTATATCGCTTATTATGTTTCGTCTAAAATCGTAAGTGTTTTGCATAAAAACGCTCGGTTTAACGGCGCGCTCATAGAGTGAGCTAGATGCCATTTGCTTAGAAAAAAGTTTGCACAAAATAATTATGTACGCAACTAAAATAAGCCAAATAATAATTGCTCTTAGCATTTATCCTCCTTTACTGCATTAAGTTTTGACTAAAAATATTTCTTTTATTACTTCTTAGATTATTTTTGATTGCGTTTTAATTGCCATCAAAAGAAACGGATTGCATTGCGTTTCTAGAATTTTTAAGGATGTTTGCAACCCAAATAACTCCAACCGCGTAAAATGCCATTCCAACGCTTAAAAGCGTATAGCCCTTGTAGCTTGTAAAAATCATTAGTATTGGGTTTGCTCCCAAAAGCTGACCAGTTAAAAGAGACAAAAATGGCAGTGCAATAAGCAACTTAATAGTGGCTTTTGGCATTGCAAAAACTTCCGCGCTTAAATCATCAACCCTTTTGTTTGCATAATAAGAATCCGCAACAGCTTGAACGCAATCTGCCATTGGGCAGCCAATCGAATTACTCAATTTATATACGCTCATAAGAGATTGCGCTATTTTACGAATGTCTTTTTGTTTTTTGGCATTTTTATAATTTTTTGTATTTTTTGTATTCTTCGCGTTTTTGAAAGAGCTATCTAAACTAGACGTGATTGTGCTTTCGCTTAGTCTAGAATCAAACCACTGTAATATGGATTCTGCATTTATTTGCTTGTTATATGCTTTGCGCGCATTGCCATTAGCATTGCAATCCGAGCATACGCCAATAATTGACTCAAACGAAGCTCCCGATTTTAATGATGCAACAAGAGATGCTAGCGACTCTTCAATACTCATGTTAAATCCTTTGTTAGCTCATTTTTGCTTGTTAGTTTGCTTGTTTTGCCTGTTTTGCTTTTTGCTTGTTAAGCTCTTAAAACGATTTGCGAATTTAGTGGCAAATGCCATTTAGACGAAAACTCTTTCCACGCTAAAGTGGCCTCTATTTGCGCGTCTTTAACTCTTAAAACAGGAACGCCTTCCAGCGCACCAGAATCATTAGATCTTAAAACTCCAAGCTCCTTTACAACGCGTATCCCGTTTACGCGCTCAACGTGAATAACAACGTCGAATGCATCTGCAGCAAGAGCGCAAAGTGCCATTGGCTCCAGCCCTGCGAGCAGACCAAGTGCCATTAATCGTGCTGGAACCTTTTGCACTTTATCTGCGTGCAAAGTCGTCATTCCGCCTTTGTGCCCGCATGTAAAAACGCGCAATAAATCAGCGATTTCTTTGCCTCTGCATTCTCCTAAAATGATTCTGTCTGGTCGCATTCGCAAAGTGGCTTTTACAAGCTCTTGCAAATCAATGCATCCTGCGCCTTCAACGTTTGCTTCTCTTGTTGCTAAAGAAACGTAATCGTTAGAAACACAGCCCAATTCCCTAGTTTCTTCAACAGTAACTATTCTGTCTTTTGGATTACAAGAAGCTAATAGAGCCTTCATAAGTGTTGTTTTTCCCGAACCCGTGCTACCTGTAATCAAAATATTTGCGCGACTCTCAACAAGCAAATAAAGAATCCTAGATAGCTCAATTGGAAACATGCCTTTGCTGCTAAGTTCCGTTAAACAGTAGTGCTTTAGCGCGGGGAAGCGAATCGAAATGGCAGCTCCGCTCAAAACTATTGGTGCAATAAGCGCGTGAATTCGCACACCAAGTGGACTAGAAGCGTCTGCAATTGGGCATGCGTCGTCTAATCGTTTACCCAATTGAGCACAAAGCCAGACTGCATATTCGCGCAAAACACTGGGATTATCAAACGGGATTCTTGGATTGTATTCATTAAGCCCAAGTCCAAAGTCTGCCCAAACTCTGCCCTCATCTGTAACAACAATATCTGTTACATTGGGATTATCTGCAATATCTTGCAAAATTCCAAAATCAATATCTTGTAAAGCCATGCCTACCACCCACTATTTTTGAAAATCTACCGAATGCGTAAGAAGAATTACCTCGCGCGTTAGATGCCATTAAACCCGATTTGCGCGAGTCGCCAAGCAGCCATATGGTGATTTTTTCTACCGCACTTTGCGCGCATTTTGGTATGCTTCTAATCCCATACCCACCAATTATGTCTTCGTACATCTTAGAATCGTGACCAATTGGGCCTTCTACATTGCAAAGTAAATAATCACAAGCTTCTGTAATCTCTACTGGGCAGAATCTGCTAGAAAGCCCTCGTGGATTTAAGCCTGCAACAATATAAGTTAGATTTTCTGCGTAATTTTTATGATCCAACTCTAGGTTTTGCAAATGCGCTCGCAATCGAGCTAAACCTAAAACGCTAAGCTCCGATGCAAAAATTGTTGGAACATTCGCTAGAGTTGGAAGACTTTGTAAAAGCCTTCTTGCCGAAAATCCAGATCCAATATCTACAATTACAACGTCGCAAGCTTTAGCAAGACCTCTAATCGCTGCCTCAATAACCCACGGTTTAGGTTCTTCGTTTTTCCAAGGCGAATAAGCTAAAACGTCAACATTATTCCAATGCAAAAGCTCGCATCGCAAAACGTAACCGTCTAGTCTTCCTAAAGGAGCTTGAACCTCTTGCAATCTTCTGCCTTCGTCTTGCTCCAATCCAAGTAGAACATCTAAACCGCCATTAGAAATATCTGCATCGATTAAAGCTACAACGTATTTTTTACTAGCAATATTGCTTGCAAGAAGTGCAAGAGTAGTGCTTAAGCCAATTCCGCTATTTGCTGCAGAACCAATTACAACATTTTTTGGAAAAGGCTTTAGCGAGTAGTTCAAGCTTCCAGTAGTTTTTTGAGCAACACTATTATTGCGATTGTCTTGAAGAACACGATTGCTTATAACGCCAAAATCTTTGTTGAACGTAGGATTTTCATCCAGTTCACAACTGCGATTAAAAGATGCAATAACAGTTGAGTCGTTAACATTATTAGACTGATTAATGGCGTTTTTAAGCGCGTTCGCTTGCGGAGGGTATGTGTTAAGTACCCTAGCAGCGCACGTAGGCGCATCGTAATTATCAATACTCATATTGCTCATGCAGCTATTGAATCGCATACAAAATAAATAAGCAATACTTTTGTAAGAATGTGGTTAAAGGCTCAATAAACGTTGCAAATCCGCCAAAAAGTTATCCACATTGCTGTTTTATTGTTTTAATGTACAAGTTTTTAGCGTATTAGTAATTTAGAGTATTAACGCACAAGCACGTTAGCGCACAAGGTTTGGACTAGAAGCCATGTATCTTTCAAGAAGTTCGCCATAGATTGGCTTAGTGCGCAAAATATCGGATACAAGAAGCGCAATAAAAGCAGACGCAGCAACTGGAAGAGTGTGAATCATTGTTCCCGACATTTCTACGGTTAGCAAAATCGAAGTGAGCGGAGCTTTTACCGAAGCCGAAAGCGTGCCAGCCATAACGCACACTGTAAAAATTGGCATTAGTTTTGCGTCAATGCCAAGAAGTGGAATGCTTATTATTGTGCGAGAAGCAACGCCGCCTGCAAGTGCTCCAATAGCAAGAATTGGCATAAAAATTCCGCCAGGCGCGCCGCATCCAAAGCTTGTAGAAGTAAATAGCATTTTTGCAACAAACAGAATACACAAAAGAGCTATGCTTGCTTTTCCATATTCAGAGAGCTTAACAAGATTCGAGCCTCCACCAAGAACTTCTGGCAAATACAAGCCAACAGGAATCGCGATTAAACATGCTACAGATACTGGAGCCCACTTTGGCAAATATTTATACAGCGTTTGCAATCCAAGCAAGGATCTGTTCATTAAAGAGCCAATAAGTCCTGCAAAAATGCCAAGTGGAATCAGCCAAAAATGAAGCGTCATTGGCAAGTCTGGAATCTTTCCAAAGTCTAAAACAGGCCGAAGTCCAAAGCATGTTTGAGACACAAAGTCCGCGCAAATAGATGCAGCAGCAGCTCCCATAAGAACAGTAGAAGACAATCCGTGTTGAACTTCTTCCATAGCAAACATAAGACCAGAAAGTGGAGCGCTAAATGCTGCCGATAATCCAGCTGCAGCTCCAGCAGTTACAACATAATGCTCTTGCGTATCGTTTTTATTGCCTTTTCTAAAGATGCGAGACATCATTTGCGCGCCGCAAGCTCCGATTTGAATCGAAGGGCCTTCGCGCCCAAGAGACAAGCCAAATAGCGAACCCAACAATCCGCCTACAAATCGAACAGGCAAAATGGTGTTCCAACACATTTTTAGTCCGCGCTGAACGTATCCAACAACTTGTGGAATGCCGCTTCCAGACGCCATGCTTTCTTTGCGACTCATCCATCCAATGAAAAACCCAGCAACAATCGCAAAAATCACGCAAGGCACAATCCAAAGCATGTTTTGCAATATTCGCGCATACATCCATCGCGCAAAATCGGTTCCGTACTCAATCCCAAGTCTATAAGTTGCTACAAGCGCTCCCGAAACAAGGCCAACAACTACGCCTGCAAGAACCATCTTCCATCTAAGATGCTTAAGCGTTTTAAGAATGCGATCCGAAAAGTCGCGCAAAAAGTCGCGTATAAAACCGCCTACGTTCTTCAAAGCCACAATAAACCTATTCTTAAATCAAATTGCAAACAAATACACAAAGCATTTTAACATTTTAATAACACAATAAACGTTAATTAATAAAATACGTTAATTAATAAAATACGTTAATTAATAAATAAAATACGTCAATTAATAAAATTAAAAACTAAGACTTTAGAAGTAAAAACATTACAAAACACGGTCCAGCGTATGCAATAAATGCGCATAAGAATGGCACTATTAGTTCGCTAACAAAAAGCCATAGTCCAAGCTTGATTTTCTTTAGCTTAAACAGGCTTACGACTTCTAAGATTGCGGTTGAAAACGTTGAAAATCCGCCTAAAAATCCCAATGCGCACGTGTAGATAATAGTCGAAGCAAAAGTTAAATCGTATATAATCGAAGAACTTAAAAATACAACTAAGCCCATTATAAAAGACGCAAAAGCGTTGATTAGCAAAGTCGCGATTGGAAAATCATGGTTATAAACGCGCCCGATTGCGTCAGATATTGCGCAACGAAGAACGGCGCCAAGTCCCGCAAAAACAAGAGGCAGCCAAAAAAGAACGTATGCGTAAGACATCATTTTGCGCCGCCTTTGTTATTAAAAGCAGAAAATTTATCTCCAATTAAGCTTCCAGCAAGCACTGCTAAAACGCCAAGAACCATAGACAACGCCATAATGGCAATTACTTCTACAATGTTCATTGCAGTAAATGCGGAATGCGCGCCCTCAAAAGCAAAAGTAGACATTGTTGAAAGTCCGCCGCAAAATCCTGTGCAAAAACCGTATTTTATTAAGTCTTTGTTCTTGCTGCGCAATCTTTGTGCAACAATCGAACTCGCTAAAGCAAGAATAAAACATGCCAAAATGTTAGACAAAAGAGTTGCAAAAGTAAAGCGGCTAAAAAGCATAGAATATCCCGAGTCCCAATGCATGCCGTACGTAAAACCACCTATTTCACTACGCACAAAAGCGCCAAGCAATCCACCAATAAACACAACAAAATATGTTTTTGCACCAAGTGATTTATGCTGGCGCTTTTTAGGCAAGTCTGGGCGATTTTTTCTCGGAACACTCATATTTTTAGCCGCCTTAAATCGCATTAAATTACTATTTAATAGCCACTAATCAATCAGCGAATGAACGCTAATAATGTGATCGCGCTGAGGGCCAGTGCCAATTGCAGAAATGCGGCATCTGGAAAGCTCTTCCAAGCGCTTTACATAGCTTTGAGTGTTTGCAGGCAAGTCTTCAAACTTGTGCACTTTAGAAATATCCTCACTCCAGCCTGGAAGCATCTCGTAAACTGGCTTAGCGCTAGCAAACAAAGACTGATCTACTGGCATCTCGTTTACGCGCTCAACACTTCCGTCAGTTAAAGTTACATCGTAAGCTACGCAAACTGGAATCTCTTTTAAGCCAGTCAAAACATCTAGCTTTGTAAGAACAATATCAGTTAGGCCATTTACGCGAGTTGCATAGCGGCTAACAACAGAGTCAAACCATCCGCATCGGCGAGGGCGGCCAGTAGTTACGCCATATTCGTGACCTTGCTCGCGTAGCCAATCGCCGCTTTCGTCCAAAAGCTCCGTAGGGAATGGGCCTTCGCCAACGCGCGTAATATAAGCCTTAGCAACTCCGATTACGCGATTAATGCGAGTAGGACCAACGCCCGTACCCGTGCAAGCGCCTCCAGCTGTAGGATTAGAAGACGTTACAAATGGGTATGTTCCGTGGTCAACGTCTAGCATAGTTGCCTGGCCGCCTTCAAAAAGCACGGTTTTACCATTTTCCATTGCCTGGTTTAGCACAAGCGAAGTGTCGGCAACGTATGGCTTTAAGCGCTTTCCAAGTTCTACGAGCTGGCTTGTAACGGCATCAATATCAATTGGGTGCTGGTTGTAAAGCTTAACAAGCATTTGATTCTTTTGATGCAAGCTGGCTTCTACTTTATCTCGCAAATGATCCGCGTTAAACAAATCGTGCACGCGAATTCCAACTCGATTAATCTTATCTGCGTAAGTCGGACCAATTCCGCGACCCGTTGTGCCAATCTTGTGCTTTCCAAGGAATCGCTCTGTAACTTTGTCAATTACGCGATGATATGGAGTAATAACATGCGCAGACTCGCTAACAAGCAACCTCGAGCAATCAACGCCGCGCGACTCTAGCGCGTCAATCTCTTCAAAAAGAACCTCTGGGTCTATAACAACGCCGTTGCCAATAACAGGAGTTACATTTGGGCTGATTATGCCGCTAGGAAGTAAGTGCAATGCGTAAGACTCGTTTCCTACAACAACAGTGTGGCCAGCATTATTGCCGCCATTAAAACGCGCAACAATATCTACCTTAGAACCAATTAAATCAGTTGCTTTACCTTTGCCTTCGTCACCCCATTGAGCGCCAATAAGCACAATTCCAGGCATGCCGCACCTCCATTTTTGGGCTAACATTGCCCAAATAAACACAATTCCTACGTGTTAAGACTAGCGCAAAGCCAATACCGAATAATGCCAAATAATGCTGAATAATGCCAAATAATATTTGCGATTACACTATTTTAGAGCTTTTCCAGCAGACCCAAGCTGCACGCAGGCTTCAACAACACGCTGAGCCATTGCTTTTTCTGCCTCTTTGCCCCAAGACCTTGGGTCGTAAAGCTTCTTGGCACCAACTTCGCCGTCGATTTTAAGAACCGAGTCGTAGTTGTGGAACATGTGGTCGGCTATTGCGCGCGTAAAAGCGTATTGCGTATCTGTGTCAATATTCATTTTTACAACGCCATATTTTACAGCTTGCGCTATTTCTTCGGCCGTGGAGCCAGATCCGCCATGGAACACCAGCAAGAATGGTTTTGTTGGTACACCAAACTTGCGATTGCACAAATCAAGCTTGTACTTGTTGTATACAGCGCTCTGAATGTTGTCTAGCAACTGCGGCCTAAGCTTAACAACGCCTGGTTTGTAAGCTCCGTGAACGTTTCCAAACGTAAAAGCAGCCATGTATTTTGCGCGGTCTTCTAAGCCTAATCGCTCAACAACGCGCATAGCTTCTTGCGGAGTGGAATACAACTTTTCGTCAATATCTGCTCTATGACCGTCTTCTTCGCCGCCAACTGCACCAATTTCAATCTCTAGAATCGTGCGCGCTTTATTTGACTCTTCTAGCAATTCTTCTGCAATGTCTAAATTGTGCTCAAGTTTAACTGTGGAACCATCCCACATATGCGATTGGAAAATCGGCTCTTTGCCGTTTGCAACTTGATCTGCCTCATAAGCTAAAAGTGGCCTAATCCAATCGTCTAAATAGGCTTCTGCACAATGATCTGTGTGCAATGCAACCGTAATGTTTGGGTATTGTGCAGCAACTTGATGCGCGAATTGCGCAAATGCGATTGATCCAACAACGCGATTATTTACGCACTGACCAGAAAAATATGCAGATCCGCCAACAGACACTTGAATAATGCCGTCGCTTTGTGCTTCGGCAAATCCTTGTAGTGCTGCGTTTAAGGTCTGTGTGCTAGTAACATTAATCGCAGGGTAGGCGTATCCACCTTTGCTGGCGGCATCAAGCATTTGCGCGTAACGTTCAACAGTTGCAATAGTCATATTTTTATTATGACTCTAAGCGCGCATATTTTTTAGATTTTATTAGATTTTACTATACTTGTGTCTATTTTTGATTATTTTTGATTTCTTGATGACGCTTTTTTGCTGCCGTTACTACAAAATGTAGATATTCTAGCGCGATTTCTTCTTTTAGCCCAGATTCTTCAGCAATTTTTTTAAGTCGATCCGCCTGGTGATTTTCTCTAGATTTATCTTCTGTAGCCAAATTTGCGCGTGCTTTTATTTCTCCGACTTTTTCCGTAACTTTAAAGCGCTCTGCTAGAAGCGAGACAATTGCATTGTCAATATTATCAATCGACTGACGCAACGCAAGAATCTTGTTCATTGAATCGTTGCAGTTGTTGCAATCGTTGCAATTATTGCAATCCGATTCGTCAAAATCTTTGCGCGCGTCAATCGACTCTTTAGAAAAGTTGAACATGCTATTTCTAGTCAAAATAAGTTTGCAAAACCATTGTTGTTTCTGTGCTAACTGGAACAACGCGGTGAATTGTGTTGATTAGTTCTTCTAGCTTGCTAGGAGTTGCAACGCGAACAACAAGCATAAAGCTTGGGCTTCCAGTAATCGAATAGCACGCTTCAATGCCGTCAATGTCTTTCAATTTGGTTGGAACGGAAGCTTCTTGCTCAAAATCAAGAGGCGTAACTGCAACGAATGCACTTACAGGCAATCCTCTGCGCTCGTAGTCAATCAAAGCGCGATACCCAGTTATGATTCCTTTGCGCTCGAGCTTTTGAACTCTGGATTGTACAGCGGAAACAGATAGTCCAGAAGCTTTGGCTAGCTTGGTTAATGTTGCACGACCATCGTGCTCAAGAATGTCTACAATGATTGCGTCTGTAGAATCTATTGGAGCAACTGTGCTCGCGCTGGTTTCCAAGCCAGAAGGAATATTGTTTTCAATCCTATGAGAGTTTCCCGTCATGCGACCTCCATCCTCATACAGCGCATCCAAAATCTTTGTTTTGCTTCGTCGACTTTAGCTGCGCCCCTTGCAGTCTCTTTAATCGTATCGTATTTTTTAATGAAAAAGAACAAAATTAGATAAAAAATCACGGTTTTTCACATTATTTAACACATGTTTACGTATATAAACTTTTGGCCATTCTATTTTTTATGTATCAGATTATTAAAAATGCCCCCAGATTATTAAATCAAGAGGCATTTTAATTTAGATTTTAGATTTTTATTTTATACGTAAATTTTACGCGATTGCGCCTGTTCCGCCATTTGTGGAATTGTTGGCTTGCTGAACAATTGCTGCAAGAAAATCGCGATTAGAAGCAGTCTTCTTTAAGCGCGGCACCAAAGTCTGATAAGCCTGTTCTGGCTCCAAACCGCCGAACAATCGCCTTAATCGATAAATAATCGGCAGCTCTTGAGCAGGAGTAATCAACTCTTCGCGGCGCGTGCCAGAAGAATTGATATCTACAGCTGGGAACAGTCGCTTGTCTGCCAAATCGCGGCTCAAGCGAAGCTCCATGTTTCCAGTGCCCTTAAACTCTTCGAAAATAACTTCATCCATCTTTGAGCCAGTTTCCACCAAAGCGGAAGAAATAATAGTCAAAGAACCGCCATTTTCAATGTTTCTAGCAGCACCAAAGAACTTCTTAGGAGGGTAAAGCGCTTGAGCATCCACGCCGCCAGAAAGAATGCGGCCAGAAGCAGGAGCTGCAATATTGTATGCGCGAGCAAGACGAGTCATAGAATCAAGAAGAACAACAACATCTTGGCCAAGTTCCACAAGCCTCTTAGCGCGCTCAATCGCAAGCTCCGCAACAGTAGTGTGGTCTGATGCTGGGCGGTCGAATGTAGAAGAAATAACCTCGCCTTGAACAGTGCGCTCCATGTCGGTAACTTCTTCTGGACGTTCGTCTACAAGAACAACCATCAAATGTACTTCTGGATTGTTAACAGAAATCGCGTTAGCAATATTTTGCAAAGTGATTGTTTTACCAGCCTTAGGAGGTGAAACAATCAAGCCACGCTGACCCTTGCCAATAGGAGCTACAAGATCGATGATTCTGCCAAGCATACGATTTGGCGTAGTCTCTTGCTTTAAGCGTTCATGTGGATACAAAGGTGTGAGCTTAGCAAATTGTGGGCGATTTTGAGCCTCTTCTACGCTCATGCCGTTAATGCTGTCAACACTTTGCAAAGGAACAAACTTTTGGCGCTGATTCCTGCGATCTCCCTCGCGAGGAGCGCGAATAGAGCCTTGAACCGCGTCTCCCTTACGCAAGCCGTACTTTTTGATTTGGCTCATAGAAACATAAACGTCGTTTGGGCCAGGCAAATAGCCAGAAGTGCGTACAAATGCGTAAGATTCAAGCACATCTACAATGCCAGCAACTGGAACAAGCTCTTCTTTTGGCTCTTCGCGGCGTGTAGCTTGCTCGTGAATCTCATGCTCTTCACGAATCTCGGAGCGTTCCGAGCGTTCTGCTCGTTCTGTGCGTTCTGTGCGTTCCGCTTTAGAATCGTAATCGTCTCTAGTGCGTCGCGTTCTGCGCTGGAATCTATCAGATCTGTCTGCTTTAGAATCGTAATCATTTTCTTCGCTAGAGCGATTGGACATACGCATTCTGCGCGATTCCGAATTGCGGCTAGCACTTGAAGCAGAAGACTTTTCGCTTGGCAAAGTGGCAAGAATCTGATCTAAATTAGCATCCACTTCGTCTGTTTTAGCAAAATTACTACCATTATTTTGTTCAGTATTTGCACTTGCATTTGTACGAGTATTATCTTCTCTCGTAACATTTGTAGAGTTTTCTTTGCGATAGCGATGAGACTGATTGTCGCGCGCAAAATTGCGATGACGCTCACTCCTATTTGCATTGCTTGAATCAGAAGATTCATCAAAATCGCGATTTGCATCAATGCTCGAGCGCAAATCAAACGAAGACGAATTGTTTTGCGCTTCGTCATCGCTTTGAGAAACACGATTTATTCGTACAGTGCTTTTAGGAACATGAACGCTAACGCCAGCTGGCGCATCCCCACCATTGCGCGCAGCAGTTAGCGTAGCAACCAAATCTGGCTTGCGCATTGTAGACGTACCGCGCAGACCCATTTGCTTTGCAAGATCCTTAAGCTCCGAAAGCTTCATATCATCAAGATTTTGGCTTGTTGCCACAGTTATACCTTTCCCTAACTCCAAGATAGACTACTTGGAGCTTTACGTGGAAGATTACGGAAAATCCGTTGTGAATATAACGACAAACACATATCAATGTGTATTAATCGCCGATAAATGTATGCTACTACACTCATACGACTCACAACAACACGGCGTGGCAAGCCAAGCGCTACTTCTTTTCGTGATACGACTTTTCGGTATTAACAGACCAAACGTTATCTTTAGACTTCTTACCACTATTGATGTTTTGTACAGCTTCAATAGCAGTTGCCATTGAGTGATCCTGGTTATTGTAGCGGTGCTGGCCATTTCTACCAACGCAATACAAGTTGCCAAAACCATCTAAGTACTTAACAAGCTCAGGCATTTGAGCATAAGTGTCAAAGTAAGCAGGGTAGGCCTTTGGAACGCGTTCGCGATGAGCGTCTAAAACGTCATCTTCGCTGTCAATAACTTGCATGCGAATCAGCTCGTCAATGGCGTTTTTGCGAGCCTCTTCGTCGCTCATATTCCAAAAATCGTCGCCTTCACTGCAGAAGTATTCAAGACCAATCCAAACGGTATTATCAACATCTTTAACAAGGTATGGACTCCAGTTGTTAAAGATTTGCAAACGTCCAACCTTGTAGCCAGGGTCTTGAACGTAAATCCAGCAATCTGGCACAATAGGTGGGTTGCCAAGCGTTGGAATGTCGGTAGTGTTGCGCAAACGCATGCGCTTAACAAGCAAGCCAACAGTCACAAAATCGCGGTAAGGAAGGCCAGACGCAACTTTTTGCAAGTCTTGTGGAACTTCCGCATTTGCATCGCCATTAGCGCCTTGCTCAATAGACGCAACTAAATCTTTAATTGGCATAGACGAAATGAACTGATCTGCATGAAGCTCACTGCGATCGCCATTTTGATTTTCAACAACAACGCTGCAAATCTTGCCGTCCGCCTGCTTTATGGCAACAACCTTAGAGCCAGTTAAAACAGTAGCGCCATTTTCTCGGCAACGGCGTTCAACAGTCTCCCAAAGCTGACCTGGACCAAGCTTAGGGTACCAAAATTCCTCAATTAAAGAAGTCTCAACTTCTTTTTGGCTTGCCTTATTTTTAGGCATAAGCTTAGAAATAGCGTTTTTCAAAACTTCAACAATGCTCAAGCCCTTAACGCGCTGAGCGCCCCAATCTGCAGAAATCTGGCTTGGATGCCTGCCCCAAAGCTTTTCGGTATATCCCTCAAAGAACATAGAATACAGCTTTTTGCCAAAGCGATTAATGTAGAAGTTTTCGAGGTTTGTTTCTGGCAACTTGTGAATCATGGACCAAAGATAGCTAAAACCAACTTTCATGGTTAGCACAAAGCCCATAGATCGCAAGGTGGATGCAGAAAGAGAGATAGGGTAGTCGAAGAAATGATGATTCCAGAAGATTCTAGAAACGCGATGACGCTTAAGCATAACTTCATCTTCGACTTCTGGGTCTGGGCCTCCAGCCTCTAAATCGTGATGCCTGCCAAGCTTTTTATCGTCGTAAGAAGGAGCGCCCTGAAGAGGTAGCATATCTCGCCACCATTGCATAATGCGATCGTCTTTAGAGAAGAATCGGTGTCCGCCAATATCCATGCGGTTTCCGTTGTATTTTACGGTGCGAGAAATGCCACCAAACTCGCTGGTTGCCTCAAGAACAGTCACATCGTAGCGGCTACTGCCGCCATCTTTTACAAGCTCCCAAGCTGCCGTCAACCCTGCCGGACCGCCACCAATAATCACTACAGATTGTTTTTGGGATTGTGTATCAGCCAATTTTCCTCCATACCTAAAAGCCGCTTTATAAAGTCAAAAACGCAAAATTGCAAGCACGTATCTGTATTAAAATCTAAACGTAAGCTTTACTAGCATACTCTTATCACGCGATAGATTCTGGAATATCGATATCCGTTTTTTGAACTTCCTCCACGTTTACGTCTTTGAAAGTAACGATTCTAACGTTTTTTACAAATCGCGAAGGTCGGTAAACATCCCACACCCAAGCGTCTGTTAATTGAACGTCAAAGTACACGTCTTGACCTGCGGAGCGCACGTTAAAATCAACCTTATTTGCCAAGTAGAATCGGCGTTCTGTTTCTACAACGTACGTAAAAAGCTTAATAACGTCACGATATTCCTTGTATAACGCAAGTTCGGCGTCTGTTTCGTAATTGTCGAGGTCTTCGGCGCTCATCGCTTCCCTTCCGTTGTTGCGATTGGTGCATTTGATGTAGTTTTATCGGCTGCTTCGTCTTCTTGATTACGCTTGCGGCCTCGTCCTATAATACGCCACCATGCGCGCTTAGAGGAATTATCTGTGTGCTTAACACTAGATTCGGCTTGTTCGGTTGCTTGCGATTTACGCAAATCGCCATTTTTAACTGGGATTGCAATCGAATGCTCGTGCGCGCTTAGAGCCTCGCAAACGCCAGGATTATCTTCAATAACGTGTAATCCAAAAGCGTCTAGCGAGCGAATCGCATCGTACTCGTCTACAAGAGTGTCCATTACAACAAAATCTTGATACTTTTGGCTTTGAGAATCCCAAAGTGCATCGCGAGCAGTGCCCGTTTTCATAAATCCAAGCGACTGGTACACGGAAAGCGAGCGCGTGTTTGTTGCAGGAACGCCAACCCAAATTCTGTGCAAAGCAAGACCCACCTCGCTTGGTGCAAAACCGTACGTCATAACTCTAGGCATTGCGTCTCTAGAATATCCGCGACCCCTATAATCGCGTCCTAGAATCACCTGAATCCTAGCGGATTTAGACCAACCGTCAATGTCAATCAAAAATATCATTCCAATAATATTTCCATTGATGTTTTCGGAGTCATCAATAAAATCTGGCACAATTGACCATGCGATTGTTGGGCGCGATTGGGCGTCGCTAGAGGCGGCATCATGATTAGATTTTGCCTCAGTGCTTCCAGGTGAAGACCATTGCGCCGAACGATTTACCCACGCGTGAACCATGGCACGCTCCGATTGCGCATCTTTGCCTGTTATAACGGCCGCTCCATCAAAAGCGTGCAATGCGTCCATTTGCGCCAAATCTTCGATTGTTGCTGGCCTAAGACGTGCCATTTCGCCGCGGATTGGCGGAATCGTAATATTTTCTGGCAGCTCGCGGTGGCTTGTAGAATCAGCATTGAATCCTTGCATATTCACCTTTTTCGTACAATCGACTTACGTGTTACAAAAGCTTACAAAAAGCGCTACAGCGATTAGTAAAAAACCGCGTTATAAAATCGCACTTTTTGCACCCTATACAATGCTATAAAACGCAAAGTTAAAACGCAAAGTATAAAGCGCAAAAAGTGCAAAGTAAAAGCTAATCTAAACTAGCCCTTGATTTTTGCCATCACAATCTTAGTAACAGCTTTAGCATCAGCCTGACCCTTAGTTGCGCGCATAACAGCACCAATAATCGCGCCCATCGGCTTCATATTGCCTGCCTTAAGCTTTTCTGCGACTTCAGGATCGGCTGCAAGAGCAGCGTCAACAGCGGCTTCCAAAGCGCCGTCATCGTTCATAACCTTGAATCCGTGCTTATTAACAACTTCATCAGGCTTGCCCTCGCCAGCCAAAACGCAAGCAACAGTTTGCTTAGCGAGCTTATCGTTAAGCTTACCGTCTGCAATCAGCTTTTCAACTTCAGCCACATCTTCTGGAGTAATAGGCAATTCTTCCAAAGTCACACCACGAGTGTTTGCTTCGCGAGCAAGCTCACCAAGCCACCACTTCTTAGCGCCTGCTGCAGTTGCGCCAGCTTTAACGGTTTCTTCAACCAAATCAAGAGCATCTGCGTTCAAAATATCTCGCATTTCAAGATCGCTAATGCCCCATTCGCTTTGCAAACGGTTACGGCGCTCGCGAGGCATTTCTGGCATCTCGGCCTTCATGCGCTCAATATGCTCTTTAGTGATGTGAAGCATAACCAAATCTGGGTCTGGGAAGTAGCGATAATCGTCGGCATCGGACTTTACGCGGCCGCCAGCAGTAGTCTGAGTTGCTTCATCCCAGTGACGAGTTTCCTGCAAAATCTCGCCGCCTTCGCTCAAAATAGCAGCCTGGCGACGAATCTCGTATTGGAGCGTCTTTTCGATTCCGCGGAATGTGTTCACATTCTTAGTTTCCGAGCGCGTACCAAATGGATCGGTTGGCTTTCTGCGGAGCGAAACGTTTACGTCTGCGCGCATATTGCCCTGCTCCATGCGAGCGTGGGAGATGTTAAGCGCGCGAACAATATCGCGAATAGCGCGCATGTATGCGCCTGCGATTTCTGGAGCGCGGCTACCCGCACCTTCGATTGGCTTAGTTACAATCTCGATTAAAGGCACGCCTGCGCGATTGTAATCAACCAAAGAATGATTTGCGCCTTCAATACGGCCGTCAGCACCACCAACGTGAGTATTCTTACCAGCATCATCCTCAATATGAGCGCGCTCAATCGGCACGCGAAACACGGTGCCATCTTCGAGCTCAACATCCAAGTAACCGTTGCCGTTAGTAGGCTTATCGTACTGGGAAATCTGATAATCGCGAGGCATATCTGGGTAGAAGTAGTTCTTACGAGCGAACTGGCTCCACTCAGCGATTTCGCAATGCAATGCCAAACCGAGCTTAATCGCGTAATCAACTGCAGTCTTGTTTACAACTGGCAAAGAGCCTGGCAAACCAAGGCTTACAGGAGTTAGCTGAGTATTTGGCTCGCCACCAAAAGATACTTCCGCTGGGCAAAACAGCTTTGTGCGCGTGCTAAGCTCAACGTGAGTTTCCAAGCCGAATACTGGGTCAAACTGCTCCACAGCATCGGCGTATTTCATAAGTTTTTCAGCCATGAGAATCCTTCTTACTTAAGCTTTACTTCACTTTACTTAGCCAATGAATCGAGCCAGCCAGCCTTAAGCGACTTCCAGATTGGACCGCCCCACTGCTCTTCAAGAGCAGCTTCCAACGCTGCTGCAGGCTTGTACATCTTCTCATCATGGCATTGCGGAGCAATAATCTGAATACCTACAGGCAAGCCATCGTCGCTTAAGCCAGCTGGGAGGCTCAAAGCTGGAACGCCAGCCATGTTTGCAGGAATCGTAGCAATATCGTTCATGTACATGGAAAGTGGATCGTTCATCTTCTCACCAAACTTAAACGCTGTTGTAGGGCTTGTTGGGGAGACTAGAACATCTACCTTATTAAACGCTTCTTCAAAATCGCGAATAATAAGCGTACGAACCTTTTGTGCAGAGCCATACCAAGCGTCGTAGTAGCCAGCGGAAAGTGCGTAGGTGCCGAGAATAATACGGCGCTTTACTTCGTCGCCAAAGCCAGCTTCGCGAGTTGCAGCCATCATGTTTGCAGCAGTTTGATGCTTATCTGCTGGTGGCATTACGCGCAAACCGTAGCGCATGCCGTCGTAGCGAGCCAAGTTGGAGCTAACTTCGGAAGGCATAATAATGTAGTATGCAGCCAGCGAGTAAGGGAAGTGAGGGCAGGAGACTTCTGTTACTTCTGCACCCATATCCTTAAGCAATTGCACAGCTTCATTAAAGCGTGCTTCAACGCCTGGCTGGAAGCCTTCGCCACTAAGCTCCTTAACTAAGCCAACCTTCAAGCCCTTCAAATCGCGGCGAGCGCCCTCACGAGCAGCTTGAGCCATTGGAGGAACAGGAGCTGGAATCGAAGTGGAATCGCGCCTATCGTTGCCGCCAATAATCTCTTGCAAAAGTGCAGAGTCAAGAACGGTACGAGAAACAGGACCAATCTGATCAAGCGAGCTTGCCATGGCGATTGCGCCAAAACGGCTAACACCGCCATAAGTTGGCTTTGCGCCGACTGTACCCGTTAAAGCGCCTGGCTGACGAATGGAGCCGCCAGTATCTGTACCCAAAGCAATAGGAGCTTCGAATGCAGCAACAGCAGCTGCAGAGCCGCCGCCAGAGCCACCAGGAACGCGCTCAGTATCCCAAGGATTGCAAGTGGTTTGGTAGGCAGAATGCTCTGTGGAAGAACCTTGAGCAAACTCATCCAAATTAGTCTTGCCAAGAATTGGCATGCCAGCTGCCTTGAGCTTTTCAATAACAGTAGCATCGTAAGGTGGAATCCAGCCTTCGAGAATCTTAGAAGCTGCAGTAGTTGGAATGCCCTTAGTAACAATCATGTCTTTAATGGCAATTGGAACGCCTGCAAGTTCAGGCAATCCTTCAGCTTCGCCATTAGCATTCTTTTTATCAAAAGCATCTGCTTGCTCAAGTGCAATATCTGCAGAAACGTGCAAGAATGCTTTGATTTCTGGTTCGGCTGCTTCGATTACTGCCAAGTGCGCTTCAACAAGCTCGCGGCTAGAAACTTCTTTAGCTTTTACAGCTTTTGCCATATCGGCAGCAGAAAGCTTTACTAAATCTTGAGTATTAGTCATGTTTATTCCTCCCCCAAAATTCGAGGTGCTACAAACATGCCAGACTCACTTCTAGGAGCGCCAGAAAGCGCTTCTTCTTGAGTCAATGGCGTAGCAGGCTCGTCTGGGCGCAAATACGCTTCAAGAGGTACTGGATTTGCAGTAGGTGGCACATCTTCGCCAGCAACTTCCTGCACTTTATTAATAGATTCTGCAATGACGTTTAATTCGCCTTGCAAGCGACTGATTTCTTCGTCGCTAAGCGCAATCTGGGATAGAACGCCCAGATGCTCAATTTCTTCGCGTGTGAATGTTGGCATAACCTCAACTATATGTGTGATGCGTGACCTTCTTATAGAAGAAAAAGCAATATTAATAAAAGATTTACACACGTTACTGCAGAAATATTTTCCTAATTTTAGAACATGATTGTCGATTCATATTTTCTAGGGAAAATTATGTGTAATATTAAAAAAATTTTATTAGTGAGACAATAAGCGGAATAACAATTATTATCACATGCAGTTTTATAAAATTAACGAGTATAAAATATGTGAACGAGTGTCTATGCATGTCAACACGCCATGAAATGGAAATAATTCAATAAAAGAATGTTGGCATTCCAACCTTCTTCATACGTTTATTTGCAGAATAAAAAAAATTTGTTTTATTTCACTATCACAGAAATAAAAAAGCATGTAATAATTAAATGCTATGAGATATTAAGCTAATGCAGCGAAGCATTCCATGCATAGAAGCAAATAAGTTACGGTATCTCATAAAAAATAACATAAAATATAAAATTGAAGGACACATATGAATAACACAAAGTTCTACCGTAATGCAGCAATGTTGTTGCTCGCGGGCGCAACTATTA
>CAMPUL010000016.1 GCA_946997215.1 Gardnerella vaginalis | reverse complement strand
ACAATATATTTTGTAAAGAATTCTTCTAATTGCTTAGCTAATTCATCAATTTCATATTGTGAAAGCTCTTCGCTACTATTTTCCGCAAGGTTATCTTCCTGCTTTTGAATTTGATTAATGCTATTTTCGCAAACTTTTCCTATTTTGTTCACGTTATCTTTTGGCTGCCAAGAGTTTATGCCAAAATCACTCATGCTTACACTACCAATATTTGCGCTACTCATGTTTGTATCTCCTTGTATTTGTAATACATTCACAACTTATATTCGCAACACATATTTTCAATATATTTGTGCGTTGCTTTAAGTCTAATTACAAACATTTTCCGTGCAATCTTGAGTACTAAGTTCTGAGTACATAGTATTTCTCGAAGACTTGCAGCATTTATACTAGAAATACAAAATGCATACGAACGAGAAGCAGCGTACGCGAATTAGCTACAATGCTCACAAACAAAACAGCAAATTGGAAGGGAAACAACTCATGAGCAAGGACTCTATAAAACTTATTAAAAAAACGCTTATTTGGATTCTTAAGTGGGCAATATTTACAGCAATCGAATTCCTTCTTTTGTACGTTGCGCTTATATCTTGGAATCATGATTTTGCACAGTTCATGAACGAATACAGAAATGCGATTATTCCATTTATGGCAGCAACTGGAGCTATGGCAGCAGCGATGATTCGCGACGAAGGCACTATTCTTGAAATCAAGGAGTAAGATAACTATTTTCAATAATACGTCTACAGCGAGGTATAGTGTGACGACTGTAATAACATGACGCATTAACTAGCGCCTAACTTCAGCGACGATATGGAGCTAACAATGAGAAGAAATAATAAATATAACGGCATGCGCATATTTGCTGCTTCAACTGTAATTGCAGCAATGTCACTATTTTCTGTATGTTCAATAAGCGCATTAGCTATTACCCCCCCCGCGGCAGCAGTAACCGCAACTAACCCATCTACAGAAACACAACTTTTTGTAGATGGCACAAACGGATCAGACGATAAAGATGGATCTGCAACTAATCAATTAAAAACTATTCAAAAAGCTCTTGAAAAAGCTAAAACCGAACCTGCAAAGATTACCATTAAAGGCGATTTTTCGCTTACTGACCCTATAACAATTCCAAGTGGCATTACACTTTCTATCGCTGAATCCGGCGCCACAATAACAGGCCCAAATAATACCAAAGATGGCATCACGCTGGAATCTGGTTCCACACTTCGCGGTGACGGCGAATTGACAATGAAGAACTTTAAGGTAGCTCTTACAGCGGATAAAGGCTCTACTATTACAGATGGCACATACACTTTCAAAGATAACGGGGCAACAAACGGGAGAGGAATTTACCTTGCGGGAACAGTAAAAGGCACAAGCAAAGATAGATTAAAAATTACTGCTGACGACAAATGTGATGCAATTTTTTATGGTCCTGATGTTACTTTCGAAAATGCTACTATTAACGTTAAATCACAAACTCCCGCATGGACTGAGGCATATGATTTAACTTTGAAGAATTCTTCACTTACTGTAGCAGGCTTTGGAGGGCCAAATGGTTCAGGACTGGCATACTATGTCAACAAATTAAACATGGACAATTCGGAGTTTGTGATTAATAAAAATGGTAACGGGGGACACAGAACTGGTTTAACAATTCAAGGCGCGGCAACTATCAATAGTTCACGAATTGTTGATAATGCAGGAGATCACGCAGGCATTTCCGTTTGCCCAAAGGCAAAATTAGACGTTACCAACTCTACTCTTGAATTTAATAATAATGGCGAGGTCGGCTTAAATATACATAGTGGAAAAGTAACTCTCACCAATTCTGCAATCACAGGCAGTACACGCACGCTTTATAAGGCTAAAGACGGCGGCTCTATTGAACCTGACAGCAACTCCTCAATAGGTGAGTCAGCAAGTAAAAATGAAGAAGCTAGTACTCCAAACGTCGAACATACACAACAGGAGGATATTGATCTTCCTGCAGATTCCACAGAAAAAACACCAAGCCCTACGCCACTACCAAAAGAAAATCCAAATAATAAAATCGTAGAAAAACGCAGAAACGAGAATAAAGAACTTCCAAAAACAGGAAGCGCGATATTACTAACTGCTTTTTCTGCAATTTTAACGTTTGGACTTGCTGGAGTCATAGCACAATTAAAGCGCATAAAAATGAATAAGCAATAATTTCATAAGAAAAAACAAACAAAAAATAGGGGTTAGTATTGTAAACAACTGCACTACTAGCCCCTATTAATTACGCTCAAATATTCAACAATATAATCACGATTATTATAATCACGATTATATTAATCACGATTATATTAAGAAGTAAGATAGTTCAAGATTATTTTGCGGATTGAATTGAGGCCTCTTGGCGAGCAACGTCAAGCGCTTTGTTGAAGGCATCACTAGTCCAACTTGCTCCAGCAACAACCGAAATATGCAAATCTTTTAACGGTTTTCCAACGATTTTTCCTGGAATAGCCTCACTAAAAGCGCTCATGTGTTTTTTGGAGATTGGCGTAAACGGATGAGACGTTATTTGCACACTGCTAATATTTCCATTTGCAACGCTTAAATTCACATCAATGCTATCTTCTGCAACTGGCCCATACTTAGCTTTGATTTTGTAATCGCCATCTTTGTAATTGCCAGTGTCTGTTTTAGGCGAATTTTGCTGATTTTGCTGATTTTGTGAATCCTCACTTTGCGCAGAAGCGTGCGATTGTTGAGCACCAGAATCGTAAGACTTCGAAGCATTGCCACTATCGTTTTCGCTTTGACCAGAGTTTCCAGCAAACTCATCGTTCATCGGCACAGCACTCGGCTCACCACAAGCAGAAAACATAGTTGACGATGCGGCTACAATCGCAAGCGTAGCAACGGTTTTTGCAACTTTTTTAGATTTCAAATCATCACGCAAATTATTGCAACGTGAAACATCGTGAAACATATTATCCGAAACCATAAAATCATCGCCTTTAAATCTTAAATTAAAACTATACGCAACTAATCATCTAAAAGCTAATCATCTAAATTCGCTAATTTAGGCGACTTAGTAGGCTCATGATTTTGCAAAGATTGCGCAACGCTTTCATCAACATGCGCACTCGTAAACGCAGGCTTGCCACCAATCGCCTCGTACGCTTTGCGCGCATCCTCATTATTCCAACGCTCCCCAACAAGCACACCGTGGTTGAGCATAATTTCACGATCCGCACACTGAGCGACCAAAGAATCGTGCGTTACAACAATAATCGTAGTGCCCTGGGAATGAAGCTGCTTAAACAAGTCGAGTACAATCTGCTCATTCTTTTCGTCCAAATTACCAGTCGGCTCATCCGCAAGAAGCAACTTCGGGCAGTTAATAAGAGCACGCGCAACACACACGCGCTGCTGCTCACCGCCAGAAAGCTGGCTTGGCAGATGGTGAGCGCGATCCTTTAATCCCACGCGTTCCAAGGCTTCCATTGCTTGCGATTCATCTACAACAGAATGATAATATTGCGCAACCATCACGTTTTCTACGGCTGTTAAATGTGGCACAAGATAAAACTTTTGAAACACAAGACCGATTACGTTTTTGCGAACGTCTGCAAGCTGACCCGCGTTCAAATCCTCGAGTTTGCGGCCTTGCAAAGCAACGGAGCCTTTAGACGGCGAGTCCATGCACCCAATAATGTTCATTAGCGTAGTTTTGCCAGAGCCGCTCGAGCCAACAATCGAAAGCCACTCGCCTTGCGGCACAGTAAGCGACAAATCGTCAACAGCGCGAAGAGAGCCGTAAATCTTGGAAACATGGTCCAAAGTCAACAGCATTTCTGGCTCAGCTTTTGTGCTCTCCAGCTTAGTTTCTTTATTCTCTGTCATATTAAATCCTTAACTAAAATCCTTAACTAAAATCCTTAACTAAACACTCTAAAATCACTCTAAAAATCACTATAAAAGCTATTCTTCTCGAAGCACAATCGCAGGGTCTATTTTTGAAGCGCGCAAAACAGGCGGCAACGCAGCAACGCAAGACGCTGCAACGCTAAACACAATAGAAAACGCCACCAGCCACCAATTCACGCTCAAATCTCGCGCAAACACCATTGACGCAAGCAAGCGCGCAAATCCATACCCCACTGCCGTACCAGCGATTCCGCCAATAAAACCATAAAGCCCAGATTCCGCAGTGAACTCAACGCCAATGCTCTTAGCGCTCGCACCCAAAGCTTTGCGCAAGCCAATCTCATTTCGGCGCTGTTGCACAATCGAAGAAATCGTAGTGCTTACGCCAACCATCATCAACGCAAGAACAACCAGCGAAACAATCCAAAATAGGCTGCGAAGCATAGCAATAATGCCAGTGTCTGCAGCCGTAACTTTGGTTACTTGTTGCGCGCGAACACGCATAGAAGTCATATCGTTAATGCTGCGCACAACCGCATCTACGTTCGGCGCAGAAGACGAGTAAGCAATCACGTCCGCGCCGCGCTTAACGCCTGTAAGCGCACGCAAATCCGCGTTAATTGCGTAAAGCATGGAGTCTTCGGCGTCTCCCGTGTCTAGAATGCCGCAAACGCGGAAAGTTGTGCCGTGAGTATCCATAATATCTGTGGAAACTCTGCCTTCAACAAGCTTATTTTGGGAAGATTTTTCCGTTTGATTACCTGCTTGATTATTTTGCGACTTATCTTGCGACTTTTGTGCAGGCTTATGCGAATCCGAGGAATTATCGCCAGCGCGATACGCGATTGCAATGCGCGAACCAATCTTCAAGCCCATAGCAAGAGACACATCTCGCCCAACCATAACATTGCCACTGCTAGGCCAAGCGCCGTCCACATTCCAATGCTTATTAAGCGACTTAACAGCAGAAACATCTACTCCAGCAAGCACATACGGAGCCGCATTAATGCGCACATTTTCGTAACGGTACGTAGCAGATCGCATAGCGCCTTTTGCAAGAACCATGTCGTTAGTGTGCAAAACCATTGCGCGATCAATGCCATTTTTCCACTCGCCTGCAAGCGGCGTCACAATAATATTCGCTCCATACGCGCGCATTTCGTCACTCATTTGTTGAGGAACAACAATGCAAATTGCAGCCAAACAAAACAGCGTAGCAGCACCAACAAGAGTTGCAACTACTGCCATAAGCGCACGCGACTTTCGGCGAAAAACCGCGCCAAAAAGCATAGTTGCAAACATTGCGCTATTAGAAGTCATACCAGAACTAGATTTAACGCCCATGAAGCACCTCCGCAGGACGCACATGCAAAATAGAGCGAATAGAAGAGCCAGCAGCAGCAAGAACAGTAATCGCAAGAAGAACAAACACCAGCACAAACACCATTGGTCGAAGCGAAATCGCAGAACCAAACACGCCAAATCCAATCACTTGCGCAACTCCAAAGCCTGCAATCATGCCAATTAGCGCGCCAACGCACGCAATAACCGCTGTTTCCATAAGCATTAGCCGCGCAACAGCGCCATCGCGCGCACCCAGCGCCTTGAGCAGCGCAAGCTCCCCCGAGCGCTCCGAAATCGCAGCCGCCATAAGATTCGCAACCGCAACAGCCGCCGCAACCAAGCTAAGCGCAGTCATAAGTACCATCACAGCGCGCGTCTTGTTAAGCACGCTGCCTTGCATAGCCGAAACTTGCCGCACTTGCTTTGCAACAGCTCCTGGAATCACTTCTTCAATTTGGTAAGTAATCGAGCTTGGGTATGCTGTGCAATACCAAGTCTCCCACTCTTCTTGGCTAAGAGCCGCTGGATTCTTCGCCGCTTTACGAGCTAAATCGTTTTCCGGCGTAGTCAATGCTTTAACTTCAATCGCCTCAACCATATTTGGCTTATTTGCAAGGCTTTGAGCTTCACTGGAATCCGCGTAAATCGCGTTATTGTCGCTATCTCCAGAATCGTAGATGCCAACAATTTTAAGTAAGATTTGCCTGCCAGAACGAGTTAGTTTTATTCGCTGACCAACTTTCAGATTATGACTTTTAGCAAGATTTGTGCCAACAGCGGCTTCGTGCTTAAAATCGCGTGGGAATCTGCCTTCAAGCATCTTCCACCAAGACCGCATTCCTTGCACGCCAACAACTGTTGTTTCTCCAGAAGCGAGCGCAAGCTTGCGATTAAACCACGTGCCAACAATCGGAACTACTGAATTAGCAGAATTAGTGGAGTTAGTAGAGTTAGTAGATTCAGCAGGAGAATTTGCCTTAAGATTTGCGTAAATCGTTAGTTTTGGCGCAAAATTCGTTATGTTAAACGCCCAAAAAATCATTTTGATTTTTGCAGCATCCGATTCCTTCAAAAAAGCGGTAGATTCTTGACTTTCCGCATCAGCCAAAGATTGCGAAGATTGCGAATTACTATAAGACGACTTTGTGCGAGAAGCATACAAGTCGTTCACAACAGCATTCGACTTAGGCTGAACAATAATATTGGATCCGTAAGAGCTAAGCTCCGCGTTAATTTTGTCTCCAACGTCGTACACAACGCTAAGCATTGCAACGCTTACACACGCACTCAAGCACACAACAACCGCTATAAGAACTCGCTTTTTAATCTGCCTTGCAAGAGATCGCGCAACCATTCGAATCATAAACATTTGCAAGCACTCCTACTTAAAGTGCGAGCTAAGCACGTCTAAATCGGCTGTGTGAATGGTAATTTTGCCACCACCAGCCTTGTACGGGAATGGAATCGGGTTGCATCCGCCCTTAAATCCAATAGTCGCCAAATTTATAGCAACATCGCATTTTCGGCATATTATCTTGCCATCTTTTTCGTAGTAGCCTGCATCGCCGCAATTTTCGCAAGCGTCCAAGCCCACGCCATACGCTCCACCATTTTTCTTGATGATTATAAAGCGCATAACAGTGCCATCTTTAGCTTTGTATTGGAATCGATGCAAGTGGCCATCGCTAATTTGAACAAAGTTGATTGTTGCTACGCCATCGTGCAACTCATACGGTTCTGGAGGCGTAAGAGTTGGCTTAATATTCATAAGAGACACGCCAGCAGTAAGAGTAAGTATTACTACGATTGCAGCCAAAAGAGCTGCAAGCGCGGACCTTCTAGACTTGCGCTTAAACGCTCGCTTTGCGCGGATTTGTGCAGGATTTTCTCCAACTACAGGCGTCTTAAAACCAATTACAAGAGAGGCGAATGCAGGAATCAAAAACACGCAAATTTGCGCCATAATCATAAGCGGAGCGTTGTTTATAAGCCAAACAAGAATGCTAAACGAAAAATCGTCTATATACAGCAAAATACTTCCTTGCATAATTTGCAGCAGGGATGTTAAATGCTGAATTAGCAAGATTATTAAGCTTAGAATAATTGCGATTTTAAAGGCGCCAATACTCGCGGTTGTGCGCAAAGATCGCACCATAAGACTTATGCAAATCGCAGCAGCCGCGCCAAGAATAAATCCTAGCGCGCGAAGAAGCATATCGGAAGTAAACGGAGGCGTGCTGGAGTCAACGAAAATCGTAAGCTGCAAAATCACGTCTGGAAGCGCGTAAAACACTGTAAACGCTAGGCAAAGCGCGCCAATTGCATTACTTATGTGCAAAGGCAGCGGATTTTTGCGCCATTTTGCAACCGTTTTGCCAGATGCGCCAACACAAGCGATTGTGGCAACGTCTAGCGGAACTGCAATGCAGAGCGCTGGAAGATTCACAAAATTGCGCTGATTAATCACCACGCTTGCGCGCAAAAATGCAAAAACAAGCGCCGCAACTGTTCCAAAAATCAAGCCGAAAAGTCGCCAGCGAGAGCTGATTGGCTTATCTCGCCCCTCGCCAACGCTTAGAGTTGCACTTAATCCCATTGTAAGCAGCGCAAGAGGGAGCAGCCCTGGAAGTACTGTAACGAACAGCCTGAGCATGTCTCCCTCCTTTGCTGTTTACGTGTTATTTGTTATCTATTTTTGTTTTTTATTTATGCGCCATTTTGCACTATTTATGCATTACTCATGCATTTTATTGGCAAAACTACCACTGGCAAAATTACCACTGACGTGGAGTGTACTTCCAATCGTCGAATGTAGCGGTAATTGGCTCAGTCCAGAATCGGCCAGTCACGCCCGTAGCAGGATCTACGTGAAGCATCCAACCCTTCTTTTCTGGCGATTCAACAGAAAGCACCAACTTGTAGTTTCCAGCCTTATCGAGCTTAACATTTGCGCCGTAGTGTGGGCCGTCGGAAGCGTTCATTTGCATAAACGTACCCTTTACAACAGCATCGCCGCTAGCTTTATCAATAATTTGATAATTCACAGTCAAATCTGGAATGAACTCGCCCTTACCGTAGCCAAGCTTTGTGCCTTCCTTGTTTGCGTGAATATCTGCCTCAAGGTGGAAGCTTGCCTCGCTTGCCTTTAAGCCCATGCCTGCTGGAACCATATCGACTGGCTGGAAGTACACGGCGCCAATCGTAAGCGGGCCAATGTTCTGGTCTTGGTTAGGTCCAACTGGAACCTCTTCAAAGCCCTTGTCTCCGCCCTTGTCGTCAGCCTTTTGCTCGGATGATTGTGGCTTTGACGCAGATTTTGCCGCGTTTCCATTTGCACCGCAACCAGTGAGTGTTAGCATTCCTGCGAGCGCTAAGGCTGCAATTGCCATCATCTTTTTATTCTTCATATCTAACCTTTTCTATTAGTTATTGTTTATTATTGCTTGATTTTTAGTTTTGATTTTTAGTTTTGACTTATCCGTTAACTGTTGTCAACGGTTGCTTGCGATTTGTGCGCGCGCACAAAACTCGCACAAAGCAGCGCAATAACTACGATTGCAGCTACGACTTGCGCCGAAATCGTTTCAACGTACGGATAGAATCCAAGCCAATCGTTAGTTGGCAAGCCTTGAATATACGCGCCAGCGAGCGCATCGCCCTCTATAAGCGCATGCACACCTCCGCCAGCAAAAATCACCACTAAAATGCACATAAGCGCGCTTGTTCCTGCAAAGAACGGGCGAATCGGTATGCGCACAGATGCAAAGCGAATCAGCAAGAAGATTACAACCAGCACGGCGGCTGCAGCCACGAATCCGCCCCAAATCATGGAGTCAGCTCCGCTTGATACAGCAAAAATCGCCTGGTAGAAGATTACTGTTTCTGCGCCTTCGCGGAATACCGCTAGGAAGCTTAGCAACGCTAGAGAAATCAAGCTGCCTTTAGAAACAGCTGCCGTTGTTTGGTTGCGAATATACTCGTTCCAAGCTTGCACAGAAGATCTTGAAATCATCCAATTGCTTGTGTACAGCAGCATGAGCATTGCAAACAGCGCCACAACGCCTTCCGTAATCTCTTGCTGCGGGCCAGAGCCGTTGAACAACAATCCAAAAAGCGCAGCAACAATAAGCGACGCCGCAATTCCAGCAACAAGCCCCATGTAAATGTACTTAACCATGCTCTTGTGCCCAGATTTAATAAGATACGCGATTATTGCAGCCACAACCAGCAGCGCTTCCAATCCTTCGCGCAGCAAGATTATAAAAGCCTGACCAAAGGAGCTTGTTATAAATTGCATAAACGGATTAGCATTGGCCGCCGCTCCGCCGTCTAGTTTTGCAGCATCTTCAATAAGCATTGACTTAAGATCTGTAACGAACTTTTTTGTTTGCGCAAACGATTTGCCATTGTTCATAGCTTGCCTGCACTCTTTGAATTGATATTCAACAGTGCTTACTCGGCTTCCGCTTATTGCGTTCATAACATTCTTTTCAAAGCCGAGCTTTTCGTAATACTGGTAGTAGGCTTCGTTTACTAAATCAACAGCTTTGGCAACTTCTGGCTTGTTTCCTTTTGCTGCTTTGTATGTTGATGCAGATTTATCTAGTATAACGTTCATTTCTCGCGCTACTTGGCTCCAAGTTCTGCCGTTTCGCCCAAGATTCTTCTTTTTTGCAGCATCGAGTTTTTTGCGTTCTTTTGCGATTTGAGCGCGCAATTTGGATGCATAAACATTCGGCTTATCTAGACTTGCGTTTGCGTCTAATTGAGATGCACTTTGCGCAACGTCTGCTTCTAAAGCAGATACAACTTCACTAATTTGCGCGGCCTGATTTTGTTGATAAACCAGCGTTTGCAACTGTTGGAATTGGTCACTTTGCGATTGAACTTTATCTTGACTAATCGTATCTCGCACAACTGTAATCATGTTTGAAGCTACATAAACAGAGTTGTATGCGGCTTGAAACCTGGTTGCTGCTCCTGCCATATTTGCGTTTGCATACTCACTTTTGCCTTGTTCTAGCTGATCTTTAATAGCTAAAGAAACTTCCGACCAAGTGTTATATGTTCTATTGGCATCCGTAGCATAAGCAGGCGTTGGAGCTGCGATTAGACCAGCAAATCCAGCAACTCCAGCAACTCCAGCAAACCCTATTGCGCAACTTACAAAAACGCATATCGCAAGTAAAAATGCATACACTTGCTGTGCTTTTTGGCGCGTTTTTGCACACGCGTGCATAATGTCTCCATATCTCCTTTGGCCCTAATCCCCATTGAGCGCACCCAACTTCTTTTGTTTTCGTCCTATTTTTTAGTTTTATCTGCAGCTTTTAGTTTTAAGCTTGTAGCTTTTAGCTTCAGTTTTCAGTTTTAATCGTTCAAATTTTTTGGCGATTTCCACGCGGTTGTTCTGTTTTATTAGAACTTGTTCCGTTTTGTTATGTTTGAAGTCGCCTCGCAAGTAACCCCATCAACATAATATCGATATATCAAGTAGATTGATATAGTTCAGCGCAAAAAACTCGCAAATATTACAAAAATGATATTGATAACGATAATTATCAATCTTTTTGAATTGACTCGGCAAAAAAGCGCGCTGGGAAGGCACACGTTTTGCGAAGCGCATAATTTGGCAGTATTACAGCAAACTCAGCACTGGTGGTTTGCACGATTTTTTGCAAATCGCTTTCTTTCGATACAAACAACGCACTTGCAATCGCGTCGGCATAAGCCGTTGGAAAATCGCAAGTTTTAGCAGGAATATACGCCCAACTTGCGCATAAATCGCAAGCAGGAATGCCGTCAAGCGCATTAATCAAGTGAGTCGCAATTAAATTAAACTCAAAGCCACTTGCATCTTTTACTTTCCATCGCCTTCTTGCATTAGACGATGCACACAACGCCCCGCTTACGATTGATGCCACTCCAATTGCTTGAGTTGTGTCAAAAGGATTTTCCAGAGCCACTTTTATTTGACTATTCTCTTCGCTAAAGTAAGCGCGCATATCACCACCAGCGTTTACCAAAAAATCAAAATCAGCATGAAGCTGCTCGCTAAGCTCCTCTTTAATAATCTGCGTTACAAGATCTACAAAATAGCCTTTTCCAGCTGCACCAAAATCAAGCTGCACTGGCTGATTTGTGCAAAGCGTTGTGCCGCCGCCACCTTGCGAAATATCTGCCCACGTAATTGGCAAAGCGCGGCGATAGTTAGACCAACTATCACTGCTACTATTCTCATTCTTACCTGCACTAACTGCGGATTGCGGAATAAAGTGAACAGAATTGCTGTAGCCAAGCGCAAGCAAATCCGCGCCAATGCACGCGTCGAAAGCACCGTGCGTTGCAGCGTAAAACTCGCTATAAAGCGCAAAAAGAGGCTGAGCCCATGCTGGAAACTCAAACTCACCGCCATGCTCCGCACGAGCCATGCGCGAAACAAGCGAATCCGCACGAAAGCGCGAAAGCACCGATTCATACTCTTCAATAAAATCGCGAATCCGCTTCTGCACGCGCTGCGAAATCGGCACGCTGCTAGAGATAATAATCCCCGTGCCAAGCGCGCGCTCAATCGCCATTACATTCCCAAACATCACTTGCCTCACTCCCAACATCAAACACTTTATCAATCATAAAAAACCACAACAATATCCCACACCCAAAAAGCCACAAAACAGCAAAATGTCGTCATGGTTTACAGAAAGACATGTTCTATACCTACATTTTCGCAAAAATGCGCTATAGAAACATCGGAAGCATCGGCAACATCACGCCACTCGTTTCGGCGTAACACAATTTACGCACCTTAATGCCGAGCAAATCCAACGCTGCAAAACCAGCCAAATCCCACTTCGCAAATTTGAAAATTTTTTAATTTTGCGAAGTGAGAAGACGTTCACACAAGCCTCAAAACATAATGAACAGAACGCAATAAACGGAATACAAAAGGGCCTTCGAACGTTAAGGCAAACAGGCACCCACTTTCAAAACTTAAAAAATATTACAGTTTTGAAAGTGAAAATGATATAATACTTTCAAAAGTAAAATAAAATTAAAGTTTTGAAAGTAGAAATACGTGTTTGCTTTCAAAAGTGAAAAATAATACGGTTTTGAAGACGAAAGGCGATTGCAATGAAGCTCATTGAGAGAACAGATTACTTAAATCGCCTCAAACGCGTTAAATGCACACCAGATATAAAAATCATTACTGGTATTCGGCGTAGTGGAAAATCGGAGTTGTTGCGCGCTTACTGCACCTATTTAGAAAACACTTATGGCAATCAAAGTAACAAACTTTATGCATCAGCCAAACACGCACATCAGCCAAACGAACTACAACCAACTAACACAAACAACAAAGAACTTAACATAATCAGCATCGACTTTAATAACCTAAATTATGAAAATCTAAAAAATTACAAAAGCCTTTTTGAATACGTTGAAAGCCGTTACGTTCCCGAAGCGTACAACGTTCTTATGATTGACGAAGTGCAATTATGCCCAAAATTTGAGCTTGCGATTAACAGCCTTCACAATAGCAATAAATACGATATTTACTTAACGGGATCCAACGCATTCTTACTTAGTTCGGATCTTGCAACACTATTCAGTGGAAGATTTATTGAAATACCAGTATTCCCGTTTAGTTTTGCAGAATATTGCGAGTACTTTGAAGTAGAAAACAACTTTAACGATGCTTTGCAAAAGTATTTACAACAGGGCGGGCTTGCAGGATCATACGTTTACGCAAACCAAGACGATGCACAAGCGTACATAAAAAACGTGTATACAACTCTTGTTAAACGCGACTTAGTAGACAAATACGCAATATCGGAAGTGTCACTTCTTGACTCAATATGCGAATTTTTAATGGATAATATTGCAAATCTAACAACCGCAAACAATGTAAGCTCAATACTTAAGAAGAATCAGATTGAAACAACGCATGTAACAGTTGGAAATTATCTAAAATATTTATGCAATGCATTCATGTTTTATAAAGTAAAACGTTACGATATTCGCGGCAAAAAATATTTAGAAACAAACGAAAAATACTATTTAGCAGATACCGCGCTACGCTACGCAATTCTAGGAACGCGAAATATGGATTACGGAAAAGCGTACGAAAATATTGTGGCACTTGAGCTTATGCGAAGAGGCTACACGATTTATGTTGGCAAACTTTACCAAAAAGAAGTAGATTTTGTGGCAGTAAAGGCGAGCAAAAAGCTTTATATTCAAGTTTCAGACAACATTAGCGACGACGCAACATTGGAGCGCGAACTTTCGCCACTAAAAGCAATAAAAGACGCTTATCCTAAAATTCTGCTTGCAAACACTCGCCACGATTCTTACGACATTGAAGGAATCCGCGTAATAGACATAGCACAGTGGCTGCTTAACGCAAGCACGCCGTTTAGTTTGTAAGCATTACTTTCTCAGTTCGTTGACTGAGATATTAACAGTGTTTCGCCTCTGAGATCTATTTTCTTTACGCGCGCAATAAAAACAAAAAGACAGGAGCTCGGGATACCCAAACTCCTGTCTTAATAAGAGATTACTCAACTTGCGCAAGTTTATAAAACTTACAAAAGCAATAAAACTTACGTAAGCAATAAAAGCAAACCCTAAATCACTTTTGCGTTAGGCAAAACGTTGCCGTCTTTATCAACGTTACAACTGTGCTCAACAGCAATCGTAATGTGATCATTGTCAACAGAATAGAAGCCGTCAGTCACCTTAAAAACGTGACGAACGCCTTGCAAATCGTCAACCTTCACGAATCCGTGATCAATCAACGCAAGCACAGCCTCATGCCCAGGAAGAACACCCATTGTGCCATTCACAGAAGGAATAACAACAAACTTAGCATCGCCTTCCCAAACAGGATGCCTGGCTGCAACCACACTAACGTGCAGCGTTTTCACTTGCTTTTCTGCCATAATCACGCACCAAACTCTTGCTGCATATCGTGCCAACGACGCTCAAGATCGTCAATGCCACCAATGCCAGAGAATGCCTGCTCAGGGATCTCGTCGTAAACGCCATCGCAAATGCGCGTAAACGCCTCAATCGTCTCGTCTGCTGGAACATAAGAACCTGGACGGCCAGTAAACTTTTCGGCCACGTAGAAGTTCTGACCAAGGAACTGCTCAATCTTACGAGCGCGGCTCACAGTGGTCTTATCTTCTTCACCAAGCTCATCAATACCAATCAAAGCGATGATGTCTTGAAGCTCCTTATTACGCTGCAAAATGGCCTTTACGCGGTTAGCGCAATCGTAGTGAGCCTGGCCAACATAACGCGGATCCAAAATTCTAGAAGTAGAAGCCAAAGGATCCACAGCTGGGTAAATACCCTTAGCTGCAATGTCACGCGAAAGCTCGGTAGTTGCATCCAAATGCGTAAATGTTGTTGCAGGCGCAGGATCGGTGTAATCATCTGCAGGCACGTAAATAGCCTGAAGCGAGGTAATGGAATGGCCGCGCGTAGAAGTGATTCGCTCCTGCAACGCACCCATCTCATCTGCCAAGTTTGGCTGATAACCAACTGCAGAAGGCATACGACCAAGCAACGTAGAAACCTCGGAACCAGCCTGAGTAAAGCGGAATATGTTATCAATAAACAGCAACACATCCTGATTCTGCACATCGCGGAAGTACTCAGCCATAGTCAAAGCGGTAAGAGGTACGCGAAGACGAGTCCCAGGAGGCTCATCCATCTGACCAAAGACAAGCGCCGTCTTCTCCAAAACGCCAGCCTCAGCCATTTCGCCAATCAAATCGTTACCCTCACGAGTACGTTCGCCAACGCCAGCAAACACAGACACACCACCGTGATTCTGTGCAACGCGCTGAATCATCTCCTGAATCAACACGGTTTTACCAACGCCTGCGCCACCGAACAGACCAATCTTTCCGCCTTGCACGTAAGGAGTGAGCAAATCGATAACCTTAATGCCCGTTTCAAACATTTGAGTCTTAGACTCAAGCTGATCGAAAGCAGGTGGGTTGCGGTGGATTGGCCAACGCTCGGTCACCTCAATGTTTTCACCTGGTTTAGCATTCAAAATGTTGCCAGTAACGTCAAAAACGTGACCTTTTGTAACATCTCCAACAGGCACAGAAATTGGACCGCCAGTGTCTCTAACTAAAGCGCCACGAACCAAGCCGTCCGTAGGCTTAAGCGCCACTGCTCGCACGGTTGAATCCCCAAGATGCTGCTCAACTTCCAGCGTAATCTCGTGGACGGTATCTCCCTCCGTATTTCCAACGGTGTTGATATCAACCTTGAGAGCATTGTAAATATCTGGAAGATAGCCAACTGGGAACTCAACGTCAATCACGGAACCCTGAACACGGGTTACGCGGCCAGCCGTTGGGTCGTCTTCCTTTGCATCTTCTGGAGGTGCTGTGGTCTGATTTTCAGCCATATGCTCCTATTCCTCCTCATTATTCAGCGCATCAGCGCTGCCGATAATCTCGGTAAGTTCTTGTGTGATGGAAGCCTGGCGAGAAGCATTAAGCTTTCTCGTTAAATCATCCACCAAATTGCGGGCGTTGTCTGTAGCTGTATGCATAGCATTTTGCCTACTAGCCGTCTCGGAAGCTGCAGATGTAAGCAAGCATTCGTGAATACGCGACTGAATATACTTTGGCAAAACTGCATCCAAAACTTCGTCTGGGCTAGGCTCAAAGCAATATTCCACAGCATCTGGATTACTGCGACTAACAGCTTCTTCACGCGCCGAAACCGCACCCGTAGAAGAAAGCGAAGCCGAAGGGCCAGAAGCCGCCTCGTAGTCAGGCCTATGCATAGCAAACTCTTCGCCGTCTTTTAACGGAACCAGCTCAACTGGAAGCATGCGTAGAGTGCGAACCTTTTGCCTCACCATGTTTATAAACTCAGTGAACACAATGTAAAGCTCGCTAACTCCACCTTCTTCTTCGGGAGTCATGTACGCATCCATTAAAGTATCGGAGATTCGCTCTGCGATTGTTACATCAGGATGATCCGTAGACCCTTCCCAAGTGCCTGCAACGTCTCGATTACGATACTTGTAATAGGTTGCACCTCGGCGACCATACACGTACAGCTCAGCGTGCTTTCCTTCGGCGTCTAGCTTTGCAAGTAGCGCCTCGGTTTCTCGAATAATCGAAGACGTAAACGCGCCCGCCATTCCGCGGTCGGAAGTCAACGCCAGCACGGCTACGCGATTACCAGCACGCTCTTTTCCAAAGATTGGATGCTTAATATTTGCTTCGTGATGAGCTACCAACGCCTGCACGGCATCGAAAATTGCGTCACTATAAGGCTTAGCATTAAGCGCAATATCTCGCGCTTTTGCAATATGCGAAGACGCAATCATTTCCTGAGCCTTAAAGATTTTACCCAAAGACTGTGTGGAAATAATTCTCGATTTCAATGCAAGTTGGGAGGACATACGCTACTTCCCCTCAGGCTCGCGACTATCTGCTTTTGGCTTAGCTACAAGCTGTTCCTTTTCAACAGGAGCAGGATTTTCAGCCGGCGGCAACGAATCCTTTACAATCAAAGGCTTGCCAACAGAAGTCTTAAACGTCCTACGGAAATCTTCAATGGCCGCATCAAGCTTAGCTTCAGTTTCCTTAGTGAAATCTTCAGTATCGCGAATCACTTGCAAAATGTCAGTTCCCTTATCGAGGTAATCCAACAATTCGTCTTCAAAACGCAAAACATCCTTCACAGGAATATCGTCAAGCTTGCCGTGCGTACCTGCCCACACAGAAACAACTTCTTGCTCCATTGCACGAGGAGAGAACTGCTTCTGCTTAAGCAGCTCCGTCAAACGCGCACCGCGAGTAAGCTGAGCCTTAGAAGCTGCATCCAAATCGGAAGCAAACATTGCGAAGGATTCCAAAGACTTGTAACGAGCCAAAGAAATCTTCAACATGCCTGAAACTTTCTTCAAAGCCTTAGCCTGTGCCGCACCACCAACACGAGAAACAGAAATACCGACGTCAACTGCTGGACGCTGACCTGCGTTGAACAAATCAGACTGCAAGAAGATCTGACCGTCGGTGATGGAAATCACGTTGGTTGGAATGTATGCAGAAACGTCGTTTGCCTTGGTTTCGATAATTGGAAGGCCGGTCATAGAACCGCCACCCAAATCGTCGGAAAGCTTAGCGCAACGTTCGAGCAGACGAGAGTGCAAATAGAACACGTCGCCTGGGTATGCTTCACGCCCAGGCGGACGACGCAAAAGCAAGGAAATTGAACGATATGCTTCTGCCTGCTTAGACAAATCGTCAAAAACAATCAAAACATGCTTGCCGTTGTACATCCAGTGTTGGCCGATTGCAGAACCGGTGTAAGGTGCAATGTACTTAAAACCTGCAGAATCAGAAGCTGGGCTTGCCACAATCGTGGTGTACTTCATAGCGCCCGCCTCTTCAAGGCTTTGACGCACTGCAGCAATAGTAGAACCCTTCTGACCGATTGCTACATAGATGCAACGCACCTGCTTCTTCGGGTCTCCACTCTCCCAGTTCGTACGCTGGTTAATAATCGTATCAATTGCGATTGCCGTCTTACCCGTTTGGCGGTCACCAATAATCAACTGACGCTGACCGCGACCAATTGGCGTCATTGCGTCAATAGCCTTTAAACCAGTAGACAAAGGCTCGTCCACAGGGTGACGATGAATCACGTCTGGAGCCTGGGCTTCAAGAATACGACGCTCCTTGCACTCAATCGCACCAAGACCATCAATTGGATTACCCAATGGGTCTACTGTACGACCAAGATAGGCGTCTCCCACTGGCACAGATAACACTTCGCCAGTGCGGTAAACTTCCTGCCCTTCTTCAATGCCCGTAAAATCGCCTAGAATAACCACGCCGATTTCGTGAGCATCAAGGTTAAACGCTAAGCCAAGGGTGTCGTTCTCAAAGGTGAGCAGCTCGTTTGCCATGCAGCCAGTCAATCCAGCTACGTGCGCAATGCCGTCACCAGCCGTAACAACATAGCCAACTTCTTGCGTTGGCATGTCTGCCGGCTTATACGAGTCAACAAACCCGTCAAGTGCCTTGCGTATAAGGGCGGGATCAATAGATAGTTCCGCCATAATTCTCCTTAATTTATTACTTCACTGCCTGTGTCCAAGCGCCATTGCGCGCAGAACGCTGCAACTGCTTAAGCTGCATTAACATTGTGCGGTCTGTTACTTGATCGCCAATACGTATACGCATTCCACCAAGCACGTTTGGATCTACGATTGGGTTTATGTATGCACGATGACCCAACTTTTTGGTGTAAATCTCAATCAAACGCTTGATTTGCTTATCCGTAAGAGGCTGAGCGGTTGTAACAGTAACCAAAGTTTCGCCTGCTTCGCGCTCAAAACCAGACCATGCGCCGCCAAAGCTGCCCGTCTTGCCACTTTCTGCGCCACCATGCCAAGTTCCTACCAGGTAGTGCATAATGCGCAAAACAACGGGATGCGCCTTACCTCCAATAAGCTCGTCTATTAAGCGAGATTTATCTTCCGAAGACCTATTTGGATCGGTAATGGCGTCAGAAAGCTCTGGATACTTTTCTAGCGTATCCATCATTGTTGAAAGCTCATCAGATATGCGCTGAGCTTCGTCATGAGCATCTGAAATGGCTTGCGCAAGCGAAGAACGCGATAAGTTTTCGCTTACTCGCGATGCCTTTTCTGGCATCCGTACCTCCTCATTTATGCAAAACTAAGTAGCGATTAGAAACACTAAGATTTAAGACTTAAAACTTAAGACTTAGTGAAAGCTTGCTTTGACTACTTGTTTTGCGCCGAATCCTTAACGTCTCCTACTTCATCAATCACATGATCAATGATTTTGGAGCCTACGGTATCGTCATCTAGCTTAGAAGCAAGAATCTTTCCAGCTAACGCCGCAGCGAGTACCGAGACTTCTCCTTGGAGGCTAGTCATGGCGTGCTTATGCTGAGCTTCAATGGAATGCTGAGCTTCACTAATAATCTTCGCAGCATCTTTCTCTGCACGCTGTCTTGCTTCATCAACAATCTTGGAAGCTTGTGCACGAGCCTGTTCGCGAGTCTTTGCAGCATCTGCTTGAGCTTGGGCGAGTTCTTCTTCCATCTGGCTCTTTAGCTCATCAGCTTCACGCTGCACGTTGGCTGCTTTAGACATTCCGCCTTCGATTTTTTCTGCGCGCTCATCAAGAATTGCCTGGAATTTAGGCATAACGAACTTGTAGAAAAACGCTGCAAGAACTACCAAAACAACTAACGACCACACTAAGTCATAAGGCTCAGGCAAGAACAACGCCAAACCATTACTCTCAGATGCATGTGCCATGGCTTGTCCTTTCTATTCCTTCAACACTTTTATATTTGTGCTGGAACGAGTTGTTTCGTTCGGTTCACTTTCCCATAATGTAGGCAACGAATCCGAGCAAGCCCAGAACCTCAATAAATGCCAAGCCAACGAACATGAACAACTGAATACGGTTGCCAACTTCTGGCTGACGTGCAGTAGATTCCATAGCTTTAGCAACGACTATTGCCATACCAAGTGCAGGAGAAATTGTTGCGACAGCAAAGCCAAGAATGCTGAGGTTGCCGACCAAACCTGCGAGAGCGATGATATTATTCATTGGTTTCCTTTCTGTTAAAACAGTAACCAGTATAAACCCGTAAGATGGGTAAAATCTGAAGATTTAAGCTATGCTATCAGGCAACAGCAACAGCAGACTTTTCTTCTTCCTCCGGGTAACTTTCCGAAATGTAGACAGAAGCAAGCACAGTGAAAATAAACGCCTGCAAACCGGCTACCATAATTTCGAATAGGGTAAACAGAATGCCACCAAGCAGCCACAAAGCACCGCCGAAGGCAAGGAGTTTATTGCTGGAATCCACCACAAAGAAATTGGTGAATACTAAGCAAGTGGCCACCAGCAAATGGCCAGCAATCATATTCGCAAACAAACGGATTGTAAGCGAAAGTGGTCGCACAATCAACAATTCCAGCAGCTGCAATGGCGTAAGAATAAAGTAAATCGGCCATGGCACGCCTGCTGGGAACAAGGATTCGCGGAAGAACGTTAGGAATCCTTTTTCTCTAATTCCAGTGATTAAGTATTGGCACACAACCCAAAGAGCAAACACTAATGGCCCTGTAATAGTTGCGGTTGCAGCCATATTTAAGCCTGGAATAACTGAGCAAAGATTAAAGAAGAATATTGTTATAAAAAGAGTTGTAATCATTGGCACATAACGCTTTCCGCGCTCTTCGCCAATCATTTCGTACACAATGTTAAATCGCACAAAGTCCATTAGAATTTCTAGCACGCTTTGGAATCTTCCTGGAACCACTTTTGCGCGAGATGCACCAATGCCAAAAATAATCATAACGATTACGGCCATAATAAGACGCACCATAATAATTCGATTCATGGCAAAAGGTGTGCCTTGGAATAAAATCTCTGGCGGCAAAAAGTCATTAATGCTTGGCATCTCTGGCTTTGCTGAAGCTAGCAACGCCGCAACATTTATATACGCAGCTTTCGCTAAAACTTCGATAGCTCCACTCATTCGTGCCTCCTTGTAGGACTCTTTTACAATACAGTTGCGTTAAGTATAAAGTTATTCACAAGCTAGTTTGTAAAACCGTAAATCCTGTAAATTCATTCGTTGACATATGTGCGAAACGAAAATATATCTCTAAAAAGCTGATTCTACTCTTAGTTTGTACATTTGAGTTATATTTGAGTTATATTGCTGATTATTAACGAGTGTTGCGATTATAGCAAGTACGCAAATTCTTAATAACTCGCTTTAGTCACTTGTTTATTATACTCCACATTTGTTTAAAATTAAACTGCTTGCGCGATAAAATTATGCGAGAAACACGCCGAAGACTTGACAAATCCAAATTTGCCCCTATCGTAGATAGAGCTGCTAAAAGTAGCCGACGCGGGGTGGAGCAGCTCGGTAGCTCGCTGGGCTCATAACCCAGAGGTCCATGGTTCAAATCCATGCCCCGCTACGAGAAAGCCAAGAATCGCATATTTCTCACGAATGCGAATCTTGGCTTTTCTTTTAATCTTTTTAGTTGGCGGAGTCATTGCGTGATATATCTGATATATCAATAAAGAAGGATCGCTAGGCGGCGGCGAGCACGATTCAAACGCTCATCGCCAGCAGGAAGCATAGCAAAATACTCAAGCATGCGGTTTTTAATTGCCTCTGCGCAATCTTTGTGAGAAGCAAGAAAATCAAGAAGTCTGCCAAAAGCATCGTCAATATGACCATCGATCATATCTACATCTGCTACAGCAAGCTGAGCGGAAACATCGCCAGGATTATCGCCAGCAGCCTTGCGCACAGCCTCCACGTTTGTATTCGTATTTCTGCTAAGAAGCAAAGCCTTAGCACGCTCACGAGATGCCAATTCGTCATTCGGATTAGCTTGCAATACTTTTTCATACTCGCGCGCAGCAAGAGCATAATCGCCATTCATAGCTGCATCGTGCGCAATTTTGTGCTCAGGAGGGACGCTGGAGGAATCGCCAGAATCCGCAGAGTCGCCAGAATCCGCAAAATTATCGTCTACACTAGAATCTGCCGAATCAACATAAGGAGCCGTTCCAGCAACACCAGACTTTTCCGCAACCTTAACTAATTGCGGCAAAATGGCACTACAAATCTGATTCAACTCATCTTCACTAGGCAATCCTTGGCAAATAGGCATTGGCCTGCCCCCAACCAATCCATATACAGCTGGAAGCTGCTGAGCACGCAAAGCTTGAGCAATCGATGGGCTTTCATCCGCATCAATTCGCGCAAGCTGCATTCTGCCATCTAAGGCGCTAACAGAATCCGCAAGCTTTTGCGCTAAGTCGTAAGAAGTTTCGTCACTTTTTTGCCAAACAAGCAAAATAATTGGAAAACTTACGGAAGTTTGAACCATTGCCTGGAAAGTTTGATCGTTAACATCAATCACATATCCGCCTGCAGGCGGAATTTTAGACTGCGGTTTGCCAGATTTTTCGGCAGCTTCTCGCTTTGCAAGAGCCTCCGCTTTGCGCTTTACGCCTTCTAAGTCTACTGCTCCAGCAAGCGAAAATCCGCCTGGATTCATGCCCATAGATTGTGAATCAACCATATTTCCTCTTTTGCTTATATTGCTTTACAAATATCTCTAAAACGTTAAACGCATTACAGCAAGCCTAAAGCGCTTCTACAACGCTTCCACTTTTATAGGCTGACGCTCCGCTCCAACAGGAATAATCTTTGCATCCGAGCCAGCAGGAGGTACAACCATAGCAACAACGTTCACATAAGTTACACGCATTGTAGAAGTGGCTTTAGAATCCCCAAATAACGCTTTTTCTTCGTCGGAAGCTGGCCTAGATTCGCGGCCTTCTCCAGCTTTTCTAGTCCAAACTGAATCAATGCGAGCAATAACCAAATCACTCCCATCGCTTGCACGCATAACGCTAATCTGGTTTGTTACAGGAGTAAAAACTTGTTCTTGAGATCCCTTATTTCGCTCCATTCCAGCTTGAACTGTTTTAGAAAGCTCGATTAGCTTTGATCGCAAGTAATCGTCAGCAAAATACTTTGCAAACTTGCTCGATTCTCCTCTTTGCAAAACATCCGCATATGCAGTCGCAGCCGCGTGTGGAGACATAACAAGCCCCGAATCATTAGCTTTGCCCATAGAAGCTCCGATTGAAGGAACTGGGAATTTTGGCAAATGCACACCAGGGAAAAGCCTTGCAACAGCCCAAAGCTTGTAGTTTGAGCGCGCGCTATCTTGGCGAATCACCAACAATCGTTTAGACTGCTGGTCTTTTGTTGTTGTGGTAATTGTCATTAAATCGCGCGGCCAACTTGCGTTTGTTGGCACAATTGTTTGAGCAACTTCACGCGGAATAGTGGTTTTTGCATCTAGCTTGCCCGTTTTTGCAGCAATCGCCAGCTCACTTGCGCGCACAAGAGCCGAAGGGCCACTCATGTATTCCGCAAGATTACTTGCGTTTTTCTCTTCGTTAGCTTTTTCTAAAGAGCGCAAAACTCTTAAACGTATATCTTTTTCTTTGATTGGAGTTACATCTGGAAGCTCTTTAACGCTAGAGCCTTCTGCAGCCTTAGGAACTTGGCCTTCGCAAGCGCAAAGCGTAAGGCACATTGCCGAAGCAATTACCGAAGCACACGCAAAACGCGCGTAGTGCTTGATTTTATGCGCATAAAACATAGTCACACTTTCCAAAATACGTTACTTTTTGCGGTTTTTTGAAGGTTTTGAGGAGCCATTTTGGGAGCCACTTTGAGGACCGTTTTGGCGGCTGCCATTTTGATGGCTAGCATTATTAGAGCCATTTGCATCACGATTGGCATTATTGCTGGCGTTATTGCTGACCTTGTTGCCGTTGGCATTTCCGCCACTTGCAGCGCCACTCGTGCGACTCTCATAGCCTTTATGCTTTCGATTTTTGCCACGGTTTTGGCTTCTGTTGTCACGCTGGTTAAACTGGTTGCGCGACTTGCGCCTTGCCTCACCAGGCTTTGCGTTACTCGAATCGCCAGCCTCCGACGATTTGCCAAGATTTTCGCCAATGCGATTATCGCTCTTACGATTATCGTCGTCTTTACGAAACTCTGCATCCATTATGCCATCTCGATTTTTATGTTCACCGCGATTGGTCTTCTTGGAGTCGTCAGCAAAATTTTCTTTGCGATCGTTGCGATTCTTGCAATCCTTATACGATTCCTTCTTGTAGCGCTTTTTTGCAAATCCAGTTTGTGATTTAGATGCGCCTTGTGATTTTTGTGATTTTCCAGACTTCCCTGCAATTCCCGAATTTCTAGATTCGCTAGATTCGCTAGATTCCGCAGATTCATGCAAATCCTTCGATTGCTCCGATTGATTCGCGCTAGACAAGTCGAAAGACTCCGCTGCATTATTCCCTGCCGCATTATTCTCCGCAGCGTTATTCCCTGCAGCGTTATTCACCGCCGCAAAATCGCCCTTAAAATCAGAACCCGACTCGCTCGCAAGCCTTGCAAAATAAGCTTGCAAATCATCTTTAGAAATAACAGTTGTTTCGTCTAAAGCCGCAGTAGGGGAAGAATTTAGACCAGACTTTACGCTTATAGAAGAATCTCCAGCGGCTTGCGACTTTGTTGTACGCGTTCTTGCATGAACTCCGTGACGCGCATGCGCACCAGAACCCACCTTATGCTTAGACTTTTTGTCTTTGCGACTGCCAAAAATGCCAGCTATTGTTCCAGCCAAAGCCTCCGAGAACTTAACTTCTTCTTGGCTATTGTTTTCAACACTAATCAATCCCGTTCTGCTTGCAACAAGTCGCTTGTTTCGTCTGCGATGTGGAGCCATTGCAAACACAGAAGCCGAAAGACCACATAGCAAAATAAACAGCGCTCCTACAAAATACATAGGAGTAGCAAAATCAGGAAGATTATGCCTGCGCCAACGCAATTCAACGAAAGCTTCGGGAGAATTCTTACCAAGATCGATTATAAGAACCCTGCGTGCAATTTTTGATTGCAACTCCGACGACAATTTTTGATGAGAAGTCTGCGATTGCGCACCATTTTGAGCATCACTTTGCACGTTATTTTTCGCCTGCAATCCCTCTTGCGACTCCTGCTTTAACGCTAAATCCGCCGCATTCCCCACTTGCTCAAAGTCGGCAGCATTTACAAACAACTTTGCCAAACCCATTTGGCAAGTGGCATTAGTCCATAAATCGGAATCCTTAAAATCAACGTCTTTAGAAGCATCTTTAGAAACGTCTTTAGAAACCTTAGAATCGGCCGTTTTTGCGCTATCTACACGCGCATTATCGTCTGCCTTCATAACATCGGTAGAAAGACTACTCCAGTTATTAAGGCCCGTTATTCTCTGAACGGAATAACCCTTAGTCCATCCACGAACATCTTTAGCTAAGCCAACTGCAACGCAAATCGGCTTGCGACTATTTAGTGCCGCAACGCTAATCTTTACTCTATAGTCAACAAGATTCAAAACGCCTGGATCTGTAACAATGTATCTAGACCCATACACGTTTGCATGCGCCGAAACAATAGAGCTTGGCTTCCAAACAGTTGCGTTAAGCACACCAAGAACAATACTAAGAGCAGCAAGAATGCCAAAAATTGGGGCCACTACTCCTCGCATAAACCTAGCTCGTTTTGTAGGACGTTGCATCAAACCTCTTTCTTAAGCTTGGCACGCCGCCAATTAGTAACCCCGCACGCGCACAAACTTATTAACGTAATTCTAAATTCGTTATATTGTATCCACTGCTATCTATTCTACAATCTTTACTAATCTTTTATAAGGTTTGATGTTTTGCGCAATAAATCACACTTGAATCACGCCTAAATCGCACTAAAATCGCGCTAAAATCGCGCTAAAATCGCTAGTTAAATCACACTAAAATCGCACCAAAATCACATGCAAGTTATAGTCTTAAACTTATGACAAAAACCAAATTAAATTTGACTAAATCAGTTATAACTCGAGTAATTTGTGCTGCGAGCGCAATTGCCATGTGCTTTGGATTAGCATCTTGTAGCGCAAACAGCGAGTCAAGCAATGGTGCAGCAAGCAGTGAAGCAAATGCAGCTGGAATGAGCGTTTTAAGCGGCGTTAAGGCTAGCGGAGCTTTAGGAAAGCAGCCAAAGGTTGAATTAACAGCACCTATAGATGTTAAGCCAAATTCTTACGCCATTTTGCAAGATGGAAATGGCACTAAAATCCCAGAAAATAGTCGCGTGTGCGCTAATGGCATTGTATACAACGCTAAAAGCGGCAAAGAGCTTATGAACACATGGAAGCAAGGCAAGCCAGACTGCTCAATTGTTGTTAAAAAGGGTGTTACTAGCAAGTCTTACTACACGCTGCTTAAGGGCAGGAAGATTAATTCCACGATTGCGTTTGGAATTCCTGCAAATCCACAAACTAAGCAAGACGCGTACGTAATGGTGTTAACTCTTGTTTCTGCAATGAAAACTCTTGATCGTGCAACAGGCAACAAAGTTAAGGATATTCCTGAAAATCTGCCGAAGGTAACTCTTAGTAAAACTGGAGAACCATCGTTAGATAAAAATAACTACGTGCCAGACGGAAAGTTGGTTTCTCAGACTTTGATTGAAGGAACTGGCAAAACGGTGGACGCAAAAAGCACAGTCACCGCTCATTACACTGGATGGACTACTGATAAAGACGGAAAATTGTATCAATTTGATTCATCATGGAAGCGCGGTACTCCTGCAGACTTCTCGCTAGCTGGTCAAGTTATTCCAGGATGGACTAAAGGCTTAGCTGGAAAGAAAGTTGGATCTCAAGTTCTTTTGGTTATTCCACCAGAAGATGGATATGGCAAAGAAGACAAGAAGGACGCAAAAGGAAACGTAACGATTCCTGCAAATTCAACGCTTTACTTTGTTGTAGATATTCTCTACGCTTCGTGATTAGTTGCGAATTCAGTTGCAAGTTAACTTGCGATTAAACTGCGATTAATGTTATGCCGCGCTTGAATAAATCTTGCGCGGCATTTTTATACGCGCTACGACCTGCCTTTTCGCTTAGAGCGTAGCGCGAAAAGGTAATTCGGAGCGCTGAGCTTGCTCAGAGTTGAAAGCACGGTGTGCTTTCAACGCAAGCGAAGACGTGAGCGCGCTGTAACGCGCGAACTATTTGCCAAATTTGGTACAAAGTCGGGGAACCGCCAGCGTTACAAATGTCTCGCGAGAGAGACAAATGTAACAAATCTTGGGCAAATCTCGAAGGCAGTAGGAGCAAAAAAGCCAGAGCTAAATGCCCTGGCTTTTGGCTAATCGTAAGCTAATTAACACCGCGCGGCTTACGCGTATGCGTGCGAATCAAGTATTCCTGGCTATCTACCAATGGCCTGCCTTCTGCATCGCGAGAATGCAACGTGTAAGTGCCGTCGCCATCCATCCACCAAGAAACCGTTGAATCCGCCATTTGCAAGTCAATGTACTGAATCAACGCTTCCACCTGATCTGGAGCGCTTATGCGAACCAGCGTTTCAACGCGCCTATCAAGGTTGCGGTGCATTAGATCTGCCGAACCAATCCACACTTCTGGACCGCTTGCAGGACCATCGCCAATTTGCGGACCGCAAGAATTAGCAAAAGCGTAGATTCGGCTGTGCTCAAGGAATCTGCCAAGAATAGAGCGAACGCGAATATTCTCGCTCAAGCCTTCAATGCCAGGCTTTAGCGAGCAAATTCCACGCTCCACAATGTCAATCTTTACGCCAGCTTGAGCTGCACGATACAAAGCGTCAATCGTCTTTTCGTCAACAACAGAATTGACTTTAATCTTAATCCACGCTTCTTTTCCAGCAAGAGCCGCCGCCTCTTCCCTGCGGATTCGCTCAATAATGCCAGTTCGAACTGTGCGAGGAGCTACAAGCAAGCGATGGAAGCTAGACTTTGGAGCATAACCCGAAAGCTGATTAAACAAGCGAGTCAAATCTTGACCAACTACAGGATCGCAAGTAAGCAAGCCCAAATCTGTGTAAAGGCGAGCCGTCTTAGGATTGTAGTTGCCAGTTCCAACGTGGCAATAGCGGCGCAATCCCTCGGCTTCTTGGCGAACCACAAGCGAAAGCTTGCAATGCGTCTTTAATCCAACAATGCCGTAAACAACGTGAACGCCTGCACGCTCAAGCTTACGCGCCCAAGCAATGTTGGCATCTTCGTCGAATCGCGCTTTAATCTCAACAAGCGCAAGCACCTGCTTGCCAGCGTGAGCCGCGTCTACAAGAGCGTCAATAATCGGCGAATTGCTAGACGTGCGGTACAGCGTTTGCTTAATTGCAAGCACTTTTGGATCTGCTGCCGCCTGTGCCAAGAACGCTTGAACAGAAGTAGAGAAGGAATCGTAAGGGTGATGCAACAAAATATCGTGCTCGCGAATCGAAGCGAAAATATCTTGCGCGTGGCTAGTTTCCACTTCTGCAATCTGACGATTTGTAGTAGGAATAAACGGACGATACTTCAAATCTGGTCGATCGAGCGCTTGCAATTCAAAAAGAACCGTCATATCTAGCGGCGAAGGCAAACGATAGACTTCCTCAGGGCTTACGCGCAATTGATTGGCAAGAAGCTGAGACAAGAATGGGCTAGCTTCGTCGGAAATCTCAAGACGAATAGGCGGTCCAAACCTGCGGCGCAAAAGCTCCTTTTCCATAGCGTTGAGCAAGTTTTCTGCATCGTCTTCCTCAACGTCAATATCTTCGTTACGCGTAACGCGGAAAGATCGCGCTTCCTTAATAATCATGCCTGGGAAAAGCGATTCCAAATGCGCTGCAATCAACTTTTCCATAGTAATGAATCCGTAGCGCTCTTCGCGGCCTTCTTCGTCTGTTAAATCATCAACTGGAACAAGACGATTCAAATTATCTGGAATCTTTACGCGAGCAAAATGCGACTTTCCAGAATTTGGATTTTCTACAATAACAGCCAAGTTGATTGACTTGCCAGAAATATATGGGAACGGGTGTGCAGGATCTACCGCAAGTGGCGTTAATACTGGAAAAACCTGCTTGCGATAATAGTCTGAAAGCCTATCTTTTTCGGATTGCGTAAGCTTATCCCAGCTGAGCATAACAATGCGCTGCTTAGCAAGTTCTGGCAAAATGTGGTCAATAACATAATGCGCATGCTCATCTTGACGACGATGCGTAACATCACTAATTGCGCGCAATTGTTGACGTGGACTAAGCCCACTTGCTGCGGTTACTGCGATTCCTGAGTCGATTCTGCGCTTTAAGCCTGCAACTCGAACCATAAAGAACTCGTCTAGGTTGGAGGCAAAGATGGCTGCAAAATTAGCGCGTTCAAGAAGTGGTAAATCGGTATTTTGCGCTAACTCAAGCACGCGACGATTGAACTTTAACCAGCTAAGCTCGCGGTCAAAGAAGCGATCTTTTGGCAACGGTAGCTCGCCCTCACGAGCTTCACGCTTTTCTGCCTTTTCGTCTTCGGCGATGTGCTCTGCAATCTGGCCGCGCAGAATCGCCTTTGAGGGAGCGTCAAAAATTTGTACCATACTCCGTAATTGTATGCGCTGTAAGGGATGTGCGCGACTGAGTGTCGGCGGCGGCTAGTGTTCGACACGCCGACATCTTCAATATGTGAACGCATTTGAACATGACAACCATTGCATGTTCACAAAATGATGCAAAACCATCTATTTTTTATGTGCGAATGAACACTAATTACAATATATTAACAAAAGCGATTTTGCACTTTACTCTTAAGTAAAAAGCAGCGATAATAATAATCACAAGAACAAATTAAAAGAGCGGTAACCCACAAAAATGTATGGATGTTAGATTCCAATTACGTTGGACGGATACTTAAGACTTTTACCGTTGCAACGAGGATGTTGTGCAGATGAATCCGCAAGATTGTTTTTGTAGTAAGAGGCTCGCCAAGGTGGTGAGCCTCTTTTGATATATGACTATTTGATATTTACTCGCAGTGTCGTGTTCATAGGGGAAACTATCAAAGAATAATTGTTGGAATAATAATTGCTGTATTCATTTTCTTAGCTTCTTTGAAAATGATTTATTAAGTAGCAGCAAAACAATTAAGAAGGATCGAAGGACCATGCAACATTCATTTACAGTAATGTTGGCAGCCGAGTTTATTGGAACTGCCATTCTCATGATTTTTGGCAATGGAGCTGTTGCCAATGTTGAACTTAAAAACACTAAAGGTCATCACGCAGGCTGGTTAAACATTGCTATGGGCTACGGTTTTGGCGTTATGTTCCCAGTGCTCATGTTTGGCGGAATTTCTGGTGCGCACATAAATCCTGCTATGACAATTGCACAAGCTGTAAATGGCATGTTCCCTTGGCAAAATGTTGCACCTTATATTGTGGCGCAGCTTTTGGGCGCGTTGGTCGGTCAGCTTATTGTGTACGTAACTTATTTGCCGCATTACAACGAGACAGAAGAACCAGAGGCAATTCTTGGCACGTTCTGCACTACGGATGCTTACAATAACAAGCTTAACTACTTCCTAAACGAATTCTTTGGCACGCTCGTGCTTGTTTTGGCAGCTCTTTGCTGCCTAACTTCTCCTTGGGGAGAGAAGAATTTGGCTGGCGCTTCAATCGTAGTTGGCTTTGTTGTTTGGGGATTGGTGACTTCTATGGGCGGCCCGACTGGTCCTGCTTTGAATCCTGCTCGAGACCTTATGCCGCGCTTACTTCACGCCATTTTGCCAATTCCACACAAGGGTTCTTCTCGCTGGGGCGAGGCGTGGATCCCAGTGGTTGCTCCTATTGCTGGCGCAATTTTGGGTGTGCTTATGTTTAAGTCGCTATTTGCGTAAAACGGTTGCTTTTAACTGTTATTGATTGCGGTTGATTGTGATTAATTGCGATTAATTGCGGTTGTAAGAAGCGTGTAATGCTAGTATGAATGCGTTACGCGCTTTTTATTTTACAAGTTTATGTTTTGCAAGCTTGTGCTTATTAAAAAGGTATTAAGAAAGACGGAATAATGTTTTCGAAGTCAACTATTGCAATTGGACGTTTCGCACCCACTCCTTCTGGGCGCATGCATATTGGCAATATGGTAGCAATGTTGACTGCTTGGCTTTCTGCAAAATCGCAAGGTGGAAGCATGATTTTGCGTCTGGAAGATCTCGATATTGCGCGAATGCCGAAGGATTCCAGCGCGCGAGTGATTGACGATTTGCATTGGGCTGGTCTTGATTGGGTTGGCGAGCCGACTTATCAGCATGAGCGCACTGCAATCTACCAAGAAGCTCTTGAGGCGCTAGAATCTTTGCAAGACGACGACGGAAATTCCCTGATTTACCCTTGTTTTTGCTCGCGTTCCGATATTCGCGCAATCGCAGCGCCGCAAGAAGGCGACGGCTTTATACGCTATCCGAGGACGTGCAGAAATCTTCGCGAAACTTCGGAAGGCTTGGCGCAAATCGAAAAGCGTTTGCAAAATAATCAGCAACATTCTTTGCGACTTGCTGTTCCATCGGCTGATTCGCCGCAAGCAAATGTGAGTTTTGAAGATGCGATTTTTGGCGCGCAATCGTTTAACATTAATCGCGATTTGGGAGATATGGTGGTTCGCCGCGCGGATGGCGTTTTTTCCTACCAGCTTGCGGTTGTTGTTGACGACGTTTTGAGCGGAGTAAATGATATTGTGCGCGGACGCGATTTGCTGCGTTCGGCGGCGCTTCAAATTTGGATTGGTGAGCTGCTAGAAAAATCGGGATTTTTTGCGGCTCATGGCGTGCATTATGTGCGTCCGCAATTTGCGCACTTGCCACTAATTGATAACGCTCAAGGCGAGCGACTCGCAAAAAGTAAGCACTCGCTAGACGTTGGTGCGCTTCGTGAATCTGGCTGGAGTGCCGAGCGCATGATTGGCTATTGCATGTATCTTTTGGGATACAAGAATCCTGAGCAAAATCAGCCTGTAGATATGAGTGCAAACGATGCGCTTGCGTTGTTTGAAAACGACGAAACGCCGTGGGATTCTGTTCGCGCAAACCTGGACGACAAATCCGTGCCCTTCCTCGACTAAACTATGTATTTAGACTGAGAAAAGGAAGGGTTGAAATGAAATTTAGTGAACTGAGTAAAGAAGAGCAAAAAGATCTTGCGGAATATGGCGAGATTATTTCAAAAGAAATGGAAGCAAAATCGGAACCAGATCTAGGAGATCCAACTTTGGATTCTCGCTGGGATCCATCTCGTGAATTGAGCAGATTGAATTATCGCCGTCACGCAATTGAAAAAGAGATAAACAACGCTGTGTACAAAAGTCGCAAAAATGGTCAGTCTTGGAATACAATAGGTCGGGCACTTGGAGTTACCGCAGAAGCTGCACGTCGTAAATATAGTGATAAAATTCCTCAATTAGTGTGACTGTTTTTATGAGATTAGATTGGGGCAATAAATGGCATATATGACGCAAAAAGATTTAGCGAATACTGAGGTCGATTGTGTTCGTGCGCGTCAAATTGCCGACGGCGTGCACAGCGTGCAAGACGCCATTGCTCAAGCCGAATCGCATTATGGGTGCAAATCTGAGTCGGTTACACTACTTGCTGCAACTAAAACGCGAGATGTTGGCGAAATTATGGCGGCAATTCGTGCTGGAGTGCGCGTAATTGGGGAAAATCGTCCGCAAGAAATTGTCGCAAAAGCCGAGATTTTACGCAAGGAAGCTGCGCGCGAGAATTTAAGCGTTGGTGTAAATGGCGGTATAAATAGCGAAATTCCGCTCTACTTAATAGGTCAGTTGCAAAGCAATAAAATAAACAAAGTTTTGCCACTCGCAAATGGTATTCAGTCGGTTGATGGCATTGAGCTTGCGCAAAAAATATCTGCTCGCGCGCAAAATTTGGGACTTTGCACAGACGTTATGCTGGAAGTGAACGTTTCGGGAGAAGCTACAAAATCGGGGTGCATGCCAGAACGCGCGATTGACGAAGCACTCGCTATATCTAGCTTGCAGGCGCTTAATTTGCGCGGATTCATGACGCTTGGAGCTCGCGTGGATGATGAAAAAATAGTGAGAAGTGGTTTCGCAAAATTGCGAGAAATTAGAGATTGCGTGAATGAACAACTCGCGCAAGATTCTGCAAAATTAGAGCTTTCGATGGGAATGTCCGGCGATTTTGCGTGGGCGATTGCCGAAGGTTCAACGATGGTTCGAATTGGTTCGGCAATCTTTGGCCCGCGCGCATTTGTGTAATCTTTGTGTAGTCTTTGTGTAGTCTTAAGTCAAATCAATAATCGCTCACGCATGCATAATCACATTTCGCAGCGAACCAATACCGTCTACATGCACAATCGCTTCGTCGCCAGCGTGCAAAGTTCCTGCTGGATACGGAGTTCCTGTCAAAATAACATCTCCTGGAAGAAGCGTTGAGAAGCTTGAAATCGCAGCAATCTGCTGTGGAATACTGTGAATCAATCGCGCTGTAGTGCCGCTCGCCTCTGGCACATCTTTTCCATTAAGCGTAAATGAGATATGCGCGTCTCGCCAATTTAGCTCGGTTGTAATCCATGGACCAAGTGGGCAAGAAGTATCGAAGCCCTTTGCGCGCGTAAACATCGGGTCGCTACCTGCACAATCGCGCAAAGTCACGTCATTTACGCAAGTAAAGCCAAAAACGTAGTCCATTGCAGTATCTGCCGACACATTTTTGGCGATTTTGCCCATAACAACAGCCACTTCTGGCTCAAAATTCATATCGTTCGAAAAAGCAGGAATAACAATCGGATCGTCTGGGCCAATTACAGATGTGCTCGGCTTTGTAAAAATCACCATATCTGCTGCAGTATGCGACGCGGCCGCAGCAGAAGATGCGCGCTCTTCAGCAGAACGCGTATCGTAGTTTTTTGCCAATCCGTATACTTTTGAAGGAATCACTGGCGCAAGCAGGCGCACGCCATCGGCATCTAACTCGTAGCGCTTTCCTGTTGGCTTAACTCCCTGAGGGCTTAGTGGATGACCTTCTAGCGCTACTAAATAATCCTTGCCGTCTGCTTCGTCTTTTTGAACAAACGCATATTGAGGAACTTCATTATAGGAAAAACGTGCAATTCTCATATTTTTAAGATTACGACATA
>CAMPUL010000015.1 GCA_946997215.1 Gardnerella vaginalis | reverse complement strand
GATTGTACTTTGGCCAGCTTGTAGGCTCTTGTGGAATTTGACCATTGTAGCGAATCACATAAGGCAGCAAAATCGCATTTGTGTGGCCGTGCACAACATGGCACAAAGCGCCGATTGTATGCGCCATTGCGTGGCACATACCAAGGAACGCCGAACCAAACGCCATTCCAGCCATAGTAGCTGCGTTATGCATCTTTTCTTGCGCTTGAATCTTTCGCTCGGAATCATTGGAATTAACAGAATCGTTAAGATTATCCCAAATCAACTTTGCTGCATGCAATGCCATTGCGTCCGTAAAGTCGTTAGCATAAACAGAAGCAAAAGCTTCCATAGAGTGCGTCAAAGCGTCAAAACCAGAATCGCAAGCAAGTTTTCTAGGCTGCGTACGCGCCAAAACTGGATCCACGATTGCAACCGAAGGCGTAATCGCGTAATCCGTAATCGGGTACTTATAGCCAGTCTTATGGTCTGTAATAACAGCAAACGGAGTCACTTCCGATCCTGTTCCAGAAGACGTTGGTACGCAAATCAAGCAAGCTTTTTTACCAAGAGGCGGAATCTTAAACGCGCGCTTTCTAATATCGAAGAACTTTTCGCGCAAATCAGCAAAGGAAATTTCTGGATGCTCGTAAAGAAGCCACATAATTTTTGCAGCATCCATAGGAGATCCGCCGCCAACAGCAATAATCGTGTCTGGCTGGAACTCTTCGCGCATCATTTCCGCGCCGCGCTCAACAGTTTCAACGCTTGGCTCTGGCTCAACGTAATCAATAATCCTAAACGTTACGCGATTATCTCTAGCGCGAAGCTGATCAATCACCTTGTCTATAATGCCAAGCTGTTCCATCACTTTATCGCACACAATAACTGCGCGCTCAATGCCATACATGTCTCGCAAATAGCGAACAGCATTCGGCTCAAAATACGTTTTGGCCGGAATCTTGAACCATTGCATATTGTTATTCCTTCGCGCTATGCGCTTTATATTAATAAGATTTACCGCTTGAACGTTTCCAGAAACAGAGTTTCCGCCATAAGAACCGCATCCCAAAGTTAAAGAAGGCGCGATTGCATTGTAGATATCTCCAACGCCACCCAAGGATCCTGGAGAGTTCCAAATGATTCGGCAAGCATGCATGCGGCTACCATATTCACGAGCAAGCTGTTGATTGTTGGTATGAATCACAGCAGTGTGACCAGCTCCGTGCACAAGCATTTTCTCGCACATTTCAAAGCCTTGTTCCTTGTTATCTGCGCGCAGCAAAGCGTGAACAGGAGCCAACTTTTCCATTGTTAGAGGTTCCATCTCGCCAACTTCTTTGCACTCAGCAATAAGAATCACAGCATCTTCTGGAATCTCAAATCCAGCTTGTTGCGCAATAAATTGAGGCGACTTTCCGGGAACAACAGAATTGAGCTTTGGAGTTTGGCCACTATAAGACATGCAACCAAACATGTACTTCTCGAGCTTTGCTTTTTCTTCTTCGTTTACAAAGTAAGCTTTACGGCGCTTTAATTCGAGCTTCAAAGGATTATACACGTCTTTATGTGCAATAATCGCCTGCTCTGTTGCACAAATCATGCCGTAATCAAAATGCTTTGAAAGCACTAAATCGTTTGCAGCGCGCTCAATATCTACATCTGCATCAACATACGCTGGAGCGTTTCCTGCACCAACGCCAAGCGCTGGCTTACCCGAAGAATAAGCAGCTTTAACCATTCCAGGACCGCCCGTTGCAAGAATTGTTGCAACATCTGGGTGCTTCATTAAAGCTCCCGTAGCTTCGATTGATGGATGCTCAATCCATTGAATGCAATTTTCTGGCGCTCCTGCTTCTATTGCAGCATCGCGCACAATTCTTGCCGCTTCTGCAGAGCACTTTTGAGCAAATGGATGGAAGCCAAAAATAATTGGGCAACGAGTTTTCAGTGCGATTAGCGACTTAAAAATGGCTGTAGACGTTGGATTTGTGACTGGTGTAACGCCTGCTACAATGCCAACTGGCTCAGCTATTTCGTCGATTCCAAGAACATCGTCTTCGCGAATAATGCCTACTGTGCGCTGGCCTGCAAGATAATGCGTAATATGTTCGCATGCAAAGATGTTTTTTGTAGCTTTATCTTCTACTAATCCTCTGCCTGTTTCTTCAACAGCCATTTTTGCTAAGACTAAATGCTTGTTTAGAGCTGCAATCGATGCTTTTGCTACAATTCTGTCTACTTGAGCCTGATTTAACTTTTCAAATTCATCTAAAGCGACTTTTGCTTTTTTAGCTAACTCATCAACTTCTTGTTTTGCAACTAATGCCGCTTGCTCTTTTTCATCGAGCACATTTTCTTGCGCTGTTTCTTGCGCCTGCGCCATTTGGTCCTCCTTGATCTTTAGATTCCTTACGTACTTCTACGCTTTTTGCACATCAACATTTACATGCATAATCTTCTATGAAAGACGCATCATAATGCTGGTATGTGATACATTTCACAATTTACTTGATTTACTGTACTATTTGGAGTTTGCAGCGAGTTGCGCTATTTATGAGCGAGGTTTATACTCTAATGTTCGTTATTTGTTCTTATTTGTAATGATTTATGTGCGATTTGCTGAAAAATTTTCTAGAATGTTAGATTTAGATGTTACTTACAAACGATTAATAACATTTAACTTAATTCTCGATTACACATGAACAAAAAATGGCTCCCAGCATAAGCCAGGAGCCATTGAAGTTGTAATTCTTCGCAGCTTAACGCTTCGAGAACTGAGGTGCACGACGTGCCTTGTGCAAACCAGCCTTCTTGCGTTCCACAACGCGAGCGTCGCGAGTCAAGAAGCCAGCCTTCTTCAAAGCAATACGGTTTGCATCGCGATCGATGGAATTCAATGCACGAGCAACACCCAAGCGAATAGCACCAGCCTGGCCGGTAGTGCCGCCGCCGTCAACGAGGACTACGACGTCGAACTTGCCTTCAAGCTTGAGCAACACGATTGGTGAATTCACTTCGCGCTGCAATAAGCGAGATGGGAAGTACTCTTCCAAAGTGCGACCATTGATGGTCCACTTACCAGAGCCTGGAACCAAACGTACACGAGCAACAGCTTCCTTACGACGACCAGTGCCGTAGCCTGGCTCGATTGCGGAAGTGCCGGTGCCTGCACCAGCGTTAGTTTCAGTAGTGTAGCTAGTCAGTTCTTCTTCGTTTTCAAGAACCGCGGAGTTGTTATTTTCTGCCATATCTATTCTCCTTGATCTCACTTAGCCTGCTGAGAGACCTGAGCGATCTCGAAGACCTGTGGCTTCTGCGAAGTGTGCGGATGCTCAGCGCCAGTGAACACACGAAGGCGGTCAAGCTGCACCTTAGCAAGACGATTCTTTGGAAGCATGCCCTTGACAGCAGCCATGATAATACGCTTTGGATTCTTCTCCAAAAGCTCTTCATAGCTATCACGACGAAGGCCGCCTGGACGACCAGAGTGGGAATACAGTTCCTTGCTCAACTTATTGCCAGTCAAAGCAATCTTTTCAGCGTTAATAATAATAACGTGATTGCCAGAATCAGCATGAGGAGCAAACGTTGGCTTATTCTTACCACGCAGCAAGATTGCTACCTGAGAGGCCAAACGACCAAGTACCACGTCAGTGGCATCGATGATGTACCAGTCATGAGTTAAATCTGCTGGTTTCGGTGTGAAAGTCTTCACAATCGTACCTTTTCTCTATTGTGTTTCGAGCGTTGTATTTTCTTGGTTTATAGAAAATACGTTACTCATAATCCGTGGGCTCCCTGAAAGTCCTCGATGGCGAGTGGGAAAAGCGCTTTGAAGGACCCCTTAGGGAAACACAACAATCTGCAAGTATATCGCCACATGACGACTATTTGCAAACTTCTATTTTACATACAGCGCGGACTACAACGCGGACTACAACGTTATACAATTGCGGACTGCAACGCTCGCTAGCAAAAACAAACGCTGAAGCCCGCAATTAATCACGCATATACCTCTATTTATTCATGATTTGCGCTAAAGACTTAACTCTAGGCAAGTCAAACAAATCATCCAAAAGAACAGGATTGCAATCAGCATCCGCCAAAGGAATACGCCAATTTGGATATTCGTCGTTAGTTCCAGGCTGATTTTGCGCTCTGTGCTCGCCAGTGGCGTCAACAATAGACGCAGCAAGCAACTTAGAAGGCGCAGCTTTAAGCGCTTTATACAACGCTTCTACAATCTCTTGCTCATGCTGCGACTCGTCTTCTAGCGCACTTTCGCTTAAGAATCCGCCAGAAACAAGCATCTTAAGCATTGCATTATGCTCTTTAACAGCATCAGCGCGGAATTCTTCTACCGAACCCGAAAGAAGATTCAAACGCTCGCGAATATTAACGTGCTCGTAGTTTAAGTATCCTGCAGCAGGTGGCAAATCGTGAGTATTTACAGAAGCAAGCGTCATTTCGCGCCACTTCTTAGGCTCGCGGAACGCGCCATCCCTCTGCTCAAACCACTCAACCGTGCATCCAAGAACCTTGTTTTTAGCCAAAACTTCTAGAGCTTCAGCTGGCACAACGCCAAGGTCTTCTCCAACCACAACGCCATTTGCGCGCGTAGCTTCAATAGCAAGAATGCCAAGCATAACGTTTGCATCGTAGTAAACGTAAGCTCCGTCTCCTGGAGTAGATCCTTCTGGAATCCACCAAAGGCGGAAAAGCCCAAGAATATGGTCAATTCGCACAGCTCCAGCGGAAGCAAACATGCCATGAACCATATCTCTGTAGGTCTTAAAGCCTGTGCGCTCAAGCTCAAATGGATTAAGCGGAGGCTGAGACCAGTTTTGACCTTGCTGATTGAAGTAATCAGGAGGCGCACCAACGCAAGCGCCATTGGCGAATCGCTCAGGATTCCACCAAACCTCGGAGCCTGCAGGATGCACGCCAACAGCCATATCCGACATAATTCCAATGCGCATTCCTGCTTTTTTAGCTGCCATTTGCGCGTCGTGCAACTGGCCGAACGCAATCCACTCAAGCCAACGATAAAACTCTAGCGTGTCTGGGAATTGCTTTGCTAAAGCGCTAATCTCATCGGAATCTTTAGTAAGATGCTTCTCCCAGCAGTCATCGCCATTAGGCGCACCCCACTTGTCGTAGCAAAGGCACCAAGTTGCGTAGGATTCAAGAGCGTCTCCCATATCTTTCTTAAACGCTTCAAACTTTTGCGCGCGCTCGGCTGACATGCCCGACTTAAAAATAATCCACAAAGCGTGCATTTTTACGCGCCACATTGCATCGCGATCAATAATTTGCGCATCATTATTAAGCGGCTCTACTTGATTATGCAAATCGTCAACGCTTTTGCGATCTTGCTCGCTAAGAAGATTATATTCTGGAATGCTTTCTGGTCGAATATACGTAACGTTTACCATAGACCTAGCAACAGGCAAATATGGCGAAGGCGTTAACGGAGCAACTGGCTCTCCAGCGTGAAGCGGATTTATAAGAACAAAGTCCGCTCCCGACTTTTCTTTAGCTTTAACAAGCAAATCTGCCAAATCTGCGTAATCGCCAACTCCCCAAGACTTAGAGGAGCGGATTGAATAAAGCTGAGCCATCCAACCCCAAATTTGCTTGCCATCTTTTTCTAGTTTTTCAATCGTATCAATGCTTTCTGGCGCGCTAATAAGAGTGGCCTCTTCTACGCGGTCGGCAACACTAACGCGCAAAGTATGATAGCCCATTGGAACGTCTGCAGGAATCTTAAGCAAAGACGTTGCTACAAACTTTCCGTCTACTGGGATTGCAACATCGTCTTTAGAAGGAGAAATTTGCAAATCACCCTTGTATTCACTGCCATCTTCCAAAATAAGTGTTGCTGTAGGATACTCCAAAATCCCAGTGTTTACGCTTACTTCGCTTTCTTTACCAACAGTGTGCAAAACTGTTGAAGCAACTAAGCGAGTGTGACGCTCATTAAGGATTTTTTGAGTTGCTTCTTCGATTTGTTTATCGTTTTGAGCTTCTACGCATAGTGATTGCAATACTTTTACAAGCACGCTATCGGCGATTTGATGCTCTACGCCATCCGATCCAACGAATTCGGAACGAACGCCCATTAGTTCAGCCAATCGCCTTAACGGACTTGTTGGCTGCACTGTTTCTTCATTTTTAGTGTTCATAGTTTCCATCGTAGTATATTTGTGGGGTTTTAATGCAAACGTATGCAATTATTATTCATTTTACTTTTATACTCAAGACTTATTCAAGACTTATTTAAGACTTCTGACGCAGCAAGTGATACATCCGAATCCTTATCTTTAGACAAAGCAATCAAAGTTGGCTGCGACACACCTGGATTAAGCGCCACTGCTCTTCTTACCATTGCAGAGAGCACAGGCGAATCGTTACTTTCTTCGCTTGCACCAAGAGAAGCTAGATAATCCAACGTTTTTGCGCTAACACCATTTGTTTGCGCTCCTTCTAATCGCATTTTCCAAGATGTTCGCGGATTGCACAAAGCAGCATCTCTAACTTGCGCGCAAGAATCTTTAGTAAGCCTTCCAACTAGCCAATTCTTAGCATTTTCGTTCTTTGCAACAGCTAAACGAACATTACTTGATTCGTCTTGAGAAAGCTTAACCAAGATATTCGGGAATGGCATTACTGTTGCTAAGTGAACGCGATCTTCTTCTGGAGTGTTTGCATTTCCTGCTACAGCTTCCAAAAGTGCAGTCGCTCTAGAAAATCCTGCCTGATCCGACCTATCTGGCAACTCTTTTATAGCAAATTCATGCAATTCTTTAGAATCACTGGAATGCCTTAAATGCTCGTAAACAGCGGTTAATGGCTCGTATGAAGCATTGGAATTATTAGATTCATTAGACTCATTAGATAAATCATGGCTTGCACTATTGCCTAAATCTTCGTTTTTCTCACCGCCATTAAGCTTTTGCGCATCATTCATAAGAGACTCACCAACCTTTGCTTAGTCACTTATCTAATCTATCAGCTTTGCAACACAAATCTTAAAAAAAGAATCACACACAACTTACTAAAAAATCACTAAAAATAAAAATCAGCAAATTCTAGTGCAAACACCGCAAAAATCTGGAATTATTACTCCAGAAAACGTATTTTTTACTGCTTCCAGAAATCTATCTGACTCTTCACGTGGCACGCATACTTTTAATTCAATAGAAACGCCGTATTCTTCGCTTATAACTTCCGCATTGTTTTTTAATAATAAATGCTTAAACATTCTTAAATGCGCGTACTCAACTTTGCAAGAAAAACAATTACACTCTACAATATCCGCTATTTTACTAGACTTTACAGCACCTGAAGCCGCAGCAGAATACGCTCGTATTAATCCACCAGACCCAAGTAAAATTCCACCAAAATAACGTGTAACTGTTACAACTGTGTCTACAACATTAGAAGACCTAATAACGTCCAAAATCGGCTTACCTGCAGTACCAGCAGGCTCACCATCATCACTCATGCGCTCGCACAATCTGCCATCTTTATCCGTAAAAATTGCAGCATACGCAACATGCCTTGCTTTTGGGTGAGTCAGCCTAATTGACTCTACAAACTTAATTACTTCTTCAACACTTGAAACATGGCAAGCGTCCGAAATAAATTCAGACTTCTTCTCTACAAAAGCAAAGTGCGCAGGATTTTCACACAAATCAGTTACGGTTCGCATATTCTTCATATTCGATATTTAATATTATTCGATATTCGATATTCAAATCGTTTTCAATTCAAACAGTCTTAAAGCTACAAAAAGATTATATGCAACCGCTAGAATCACAAATCACGACTTATCGTAGCGCATTAAGTGATCTACAACATCTACAAGCTCAGCAACTTTCTTATCTGTAACTTTTTGATCAGAAGCATTTTGTGCAGCCTCTAAAGCTTTTGATATTTCTTGATGAGCAATTATAAGAGCAACCGCTCTAAGCGCTGCCGTAGAAGCAGAAAGTTGCATAAGAATATTGTTGTAGTCTTCCCCTTTTTCAATCATATTTTCAACAGCGTGAACTTGTCCGCATACTCTATGTAAACGAACCAACATTTTTTCTTTATCTATGTTGTAGTCACTCATAAAAAACCTCGTGTGGAAACAGTGCTTCTATATACTATTTACACAATAATTGTGCGTTGTATAGTATGCAAAACCATAAGCTACAAAAGGCTATGCTTATAGAATAAATTATGCATATTATACAACGCAACTATTCTTATCCGTTTTAGTACTCTATTAATATAGCGCAATATATATTTTTTACAAATTCATTCTCATATGCACCAAATGTTTTATGAGGGATTTTATGCAACACACCCTACACGTTTTGCCAAAATCACAGATCCTGCAATAAGCAATATAGCCAAAGAGAACATTAGCGTTGTTTCAACTTTTACGCCAGTTGTTACTAGACGCCCAACATTAGCACCTAGACGAGCATGGCGTCGTTTTGATTTTTTTGCTCCACTTGCATATTGATTATTTGGCTGCGTATTCTGCTCTGTGTTAGAGTCGATTACCTGTTGATCATCTCCATGCTGATTGTCTACCTGCTGGTTATCTCCCTGCTGAGAATTCCCATGCTTAGAATTTCCCTGCTGAGTGGCGCTTTGATGAGCATCAACCTTCTTAGAATCACCTCGCTGAATAGTACCTGATTTAGCAGATGTATATTTATCTTCCTTGGTATCTTCCTTGGTTGCAACATGCTCAGATTTATGCTGGTAATCCGTCTTAACATTACTTTGATTATCTTTTTTATTGTTTTTCTCATTAACTTTATCGTTATTAGAATCACTCTTAGCATTACTCTCGCCAGTCGCATTTGCATTTTGATGAACCGTATTATTATTTCCAGCATCTACTAGCGCACCGAGCATATTATTATTCGCTCCAGCGTTTACACCAAACTGCGCATTGTTGCCAACTTGCGCGCTGCCAGACTGTGTACCAGCAACTTCATTTTGCGCACTAGAACCTTGTGTACCGCCAGGCTTTTCGTTAGAACCACCTGGCTTTTGCACACCAGGCTGATCTTTTACAGGATTATCTTGTTTTCCAGGATCCTGCTTACTCAGATTTTGCTTACCTGGATTATCTTGCTTACTAGAACCTTGCGTATTCTGAGGATTCTGAGGATTCTGTTTTGAAATAATATTATCTACAACACCACCACTAGGAGACGTCTTTGGATCAACTTCACTACCCGTAACATTTCCACTACCAGCAGGCTCACCCGATGACTCTCCACTTTGGCTACCATTCTTAACATCGCTTGCACCACCATTTTGGCTGCTACTTGCGCTGCCATTATTCTGCGTTCCGCCAGGCTGCAAACCGCTAGGCTTTTCACTAGAACCACCAGGCTGCTCATACTTACCAGGCTCGCCCTTTCCAGGATCTTGTTTACCAGGCTCCTGCTTACCAGGATTATCTTGCTTACCAGAACCTTGCGGATTCTGCGGATTCTGTTTTGAAATAATATTATCTACAACACCACCACTAGGAGACGTCTTTGGACCAACTTCACTACCCGTAACATTTCCACTGTTTGTATTTTCACTCGATGATGTTCCATTCTGATTGCCATTCTGATTTGTGTTCTGCCTTCCATTTTGAGCACCATTTTGAGTGTCATCATTTTGCACATTCTCACTAGATTGCTTACCACCATTTTGAGCATTACCACTCTGCGATTGACTACCTGTATTGACACCACCTGGATTAGCCTCACCATTCTTACTCGGATGATTAGTCACATTTTGCTTGTTAAACACGCTCTTGCTATCTACATCGTTAAATGCTGTTTTAAACGCTTCTGCTCTAGAAGAACCAGGGAAATCATACACAAACACATACATTCCGCTTTCGCCAGAATTACCAGACTTCAAATTAACAATATCGGCAACTTTCTTTCCAAGATCTAGCCCTTCTTTTCCATTACCAGTTTCAGTATTGCCACCCGAATCACTAGCACCAGCAACATCCGCAGAAGCTTCCTTTAGCATCACTTTTCCGTTAGCAATCGTATAAACGCCATTTCTAAGCGGAATTGACCATTCGCCAACTTTCTTGTGATTATCGTCTTCCTCAGGCTCTTTATCTGATTTTGGATTTAACTTACTTATAGACTCTTTATCAACAGTGCCATTTTCATACCCAATCCACCACAAGCGAACTTTCATATTTTCATCGCCATCAAATCCATACTCTTTATTACCTTTAAACATTCCGTAATCTTTTGGCGCGCCACTAACAATAATTGTGTCTGATACTTCATTTGAATCTTTATTTTTAGCATTTTTAACATGTTTTATGTTTACTTTTGCCATATGAGTTAGAGTAGATTGTGCTTTACCAAAACCTTCAATAAAATCACTAGAAACAAAATCTTTAACGTCACTATCTTGCTCGTTTTTAGCAATAGTCCAAACCCATGTACCAAATAGTCCAGCATCTTGTTCACCAACTTTATATTCTGTTGCTTTTTCAAGATTTTCTGGTTTCATATCTCCATTTGTTACATGAACAACTGTTTTAGCTTCTTCGCCTGATTTGGTAAAGTAAACGTCACTTGCACCTACTTGTCTAATGTTAGAATCAGCGCGCAACTCTTTTAGGTAGTCATCTACATTACTACCCGCTGCACGTTCTTTTAGAATATTTTCATGCGATCCTACAAAGTAGTATCCGCGCGCACGAATCTTCTTATCTTTAATCCAAGGCTTATTATCTTCGTAGTTAACGCCACTTTTTACATTGCCTTCTACAGAATCGCCTAGTTTTAACTTTTTAACTTCAGATTTTGATGTAACAGTTGGGTAGAAATTTCTATGCGCATCAATAGAAATTGAACTATCAATATTATATTTCACAGGAGATTGCGACAACCTAAGCAAGTAGCAACCGTTTTTTGTGTCACGTCTATCCAAGTTTGGAAGATAATATTCGCCATTAATATCAACTTTGCCTTCTCCAGTTGCAACCCAAACAAAATCATCTGAATAATCTTTGTCTGTACGTATAAAACCTTTGCGTTCTTCTTTTAATTCACTATTGTTGTTGTAGTAATTATCTTTGAACTTAATATTTTCATTCGATGCAGTTATTTTAAAATCAACACCGTTATTACCGCTATATGCTGTTCTTGTAATTCCTTCTGCTTTTACTTTTATTTCACCAGAACTGCCTGAAGTACCATAATTATTTTCGAATAAAACTTTTGTAGGAATTTTGTTAGCAGCCTCATTCCAAAGTTCATCAGCTTTACTAGCTATTTCACTAAAATCTTTAGTATTGAACGAATTCTGCTTCGCCTCATTCCATTTGGCTCTATCTTCAAAATGTTCATGAATAGCATAAGCGATTGCAACTCTGTTTCTATAGTCACCACGCCCATAACCTCCACTAACACTAAGTTTTATCATCATTGCTGCAATCGCAACATCACGATTATTTATTACAGCACCCCAAGAAGTATCTGTAATCAAGCTTCCATGATCATGAGTGTCAACGCAATACGTAGTATCGTCATCAACTGAATACAATCTTTTATAGTTACCTACAGCTCCACAACCAGAGTAATTGCTTATATACGTAGGAATATCGTCGAACGCATACGCTCCGCTAATTACACCATTGCCAACAACAATTGCAATAGTCGCCAGCAACGCTGTCATTAAAGAGAACATTCGCGTGCGCTTATTGCGTAAAAAGATTGGAATCTTTTTACATCCATGTTTTCCCATATCAACTCCTTAAACGTTGTTTTCTCTTGCGTGACAAACGTTTTGCTAGCCACGATGAACGAAAAAATCGCTCATGCTCTAACTATGATTTAGGAATTTCAATCTGTAAATAAAAAACTTTCAATGTGGTTAAAGGCTATTTTAGAGGGTAGTTATCCACATTGTTATACACAATTGTGCACAATTACACACAATTACGGCGGCTAGCAATTTGCGACGATTAGGGTTAGGGTATAGGCCAAAAATCAAAACAAAAAAGCTCTAAACCGCTGATTTTTCAACGATTTAGAGCTATAACCGCGGAGTCAGAGAGATTCGAACTCTCGAGCCGCTTACGCGACTAACACCTTAGCAGGGTGCCCCTATCGGCCACTCAGGCATGACTCCACTTTGTAACTATTCAAGATAGCAACAGGTTCAAACTATATCACCTCTTGAGGACGTGCACAATGCTTAAGCGACACACCAAACGCACAAAAGAAGCTTATACAGCACGCAACAGCATTTATGCGGGATTGTGGTCTCCCGAAAATGTAATCACAACAGCCAACATAACTAGAGCCATTCCGCAAACATCAATCAACGTTGGCATTTCACCAAATCCCATGCCAACAAGCGCCGCAATCGCAGGGTAAAGCGCTTGCATAACTGAATATCGTGCAGAAGACACACGCTTTAGCAAAACCTGGTCTAAAAGAGTTGGAATAAAAGACGCGCAAATCGCAATAACAACCATTAATCCAATAAGTTTCAAAGATCCGTAAGGCTGAGAAGCCCATGTTGCACTCGATTTAGGATGCACAACATGCAAAATTGCAGGAACACCAAGAACACTCGATTGCAAAAGCCAACCAATCAAAATAGCTACACTAACTCGGTCAATTGCATGAGACCCTCTTGCAAGCATACGCCCCGAGACGATGTACATTCCCCACATTGATCCGCCAATAAGAATCGCCACTAAGCCAACAAGAAAATGCGGACTTTCGTTAGACCCCATCGATGCACTTGCAAGAAGCACAATTCCGCAAGCCGCAATAACAATACCAACGCGTTCACGCCATGTTTTACCAGTTATAACAGCAACCATTAAAGGCCCTACAAACTCAATAGTTACAGCCACTCCAACAGCCATACAACTAATAGCTAAATAAAACATCGTGTTCATAAGAACAACAGAAATGCCTACAGCAACGACAATTGCCCATTCTTTTAACGTTTTAGGAAGAGAGTTGCGAGCGCGCTTTTTACGCGAAAAAGGCCTTCTCCAGGCAAGCAAAAACAAAGACATAAACCCAACGCGATACCACACAGAATATAGCGGATCGAGCTGGCTAAACGCGACTTTTGCTATAGACGTTGCTAGATAGACCATTGCAGCTTCTGCAACAACGATTAGCAAAACAGGCATGCGATTTAGCGCGTTTACTATGATTTGTTTCATACAGCATACCCTACACGGCAGTAGTTATATTTGCATATTTTTACACTGATTTTTCATAAAACTTATTGCGACACGCTATTGCACAAAATCGAACGTTTGTTCTACTATAAATTCATGAGCACAGCACCGCGAGTTAATGCAGCTAAACGCGATTGGGGGCGCAATGCGTATGGCTGCACAATACTTCATATCGATATGGATGCATTTTATGCATCACTCGAGGCGGCGCGTAATCCTAGGTTACTTGGCAAACCTGTGATTATTGGTACAGGCTCGCGCTCCGTAGTTTCGGCAGCCAGCTACGAAGCACGTAAGTATGGTGTGAATTCAGCCATGCCTACAGCGCGAGCACGAAGCTTGTGCCCTAATGGCATTTTCCTGTCGGTAGATATGCCATATTACGTTTCCATTTCATCTAGGATTTTTAAAGAGGTCTTTTCAAAGATCACAGATAAAGTCGAACAGGTTTCTGTAGACGAGTGTTACATGGACGTTAGCTCAGCGTTGTTGCGCTGGAAAACGCCCATCGCCATAGGCGAGTGGATAAGAAGCGAAGTCGCGCGCAAGTTTCATATCACTTGCTCTGTGGGGATTGCATCAAATAAGTTAATCGCAAAAATGGCGTCAACGAACGCAAAGCCAAACGGAATGCTGATTATCCCCCAAAATCGCAATGCTGACTTTGTTTCAATAATGCCATTACGAGCAATACCAGGAATTGGACCCGCGCTTGCTAAAAAACTAGCTACGTGGGGTATAAACAGCATTGAGATGCTTAGAAGTATAGATGAGAAGACTCTAGAACGAGTTGCTGGGTCTAAAGTTCTTGCGCGAATGCTTTACAACACTTCGCGAGGAATTGACACACGGCAAGTAACGCCCCACGTTCCAGAAAAATCCATTGGTACAGAAAGCACTCTTGATAAAGACACCACGGATATTGCAGCAGTGAAAAACCTAATCAGGCACTGCTGCAACGAAGTGGCACAAGAATTACGCAATCGCAACACAATGGCAAAAACAGTAACGCTAAAATTGCGATTCAGCGATTTGCACTATGCAACAAGATGCAAAACATTAAGGAATGTTACTGATTGCGCTCCAGAGATTTATAAGCACGCTTGCAATTTACTAGAATCAGTAAATCCAACGGTTCATGATCATAAGTTAGGCGGAAGTCATGTTTGTTTACTAAGCTCCGTTAGACTTGCTGGCATTAGCGTAAGCAATCTTGTAGATAAAAGCAAAGCGCTTGTTCAGCCTACGATTAGCGACATCTTAGAAGAGAACGAAAGAGAAAACGCTATAAACAGTATGCGTAAAAATTCAACAGAAATTGCGCAAAACGCAATAAAAAATACGCATGCAAGAATAAGTCACGCAGAACACGTATTAGATGCGGTAAGAAAAAAGTATGGTAAAGATGCCGCTCAAATAGGCATTTAAGCATCTTTTTTAGGAAGAGCAGCTACGCGATCTTCATCCCAGCCAGATGGACCAGCTTCTTGCGCGCCACCTAAATCGCCAAGTTTGTTAAAGTATTCAACAGCAGCGTCTTTATACCATTCCCACTCTTCTGGAACATCGTCTTCGTAAAAAATGGCTTCTACGGGGCATGCAGGCTCGCATGCACCGCAATCAACGCATTCGTTAGGGTTTATATAAAGCGTGCGATCGCCTTCGTAAATGCAATCAACAGGGCACTCGTCAACACACGCTTTATCTTTAACGTCAACGCATGGCTCTGCAATAACGTAAGGCATAGCAAACGCACCCTTTCACACTCAAAAATAAACTAACTCTTCTATTATAGTTCACATTGCGAGTGCAAAACGCATTGAGTCGGCATACGTAAATCGCATACCGACTCAACACAATCAAATCAACGTCTCAAAGGCAAAGCCTACTGAGCAGATTCTTGAGCAGACCCAACAGCCGCCTCTTGAGCAGCTTCAGCTCGCGCTTGGTCTTCCGACTCGCCTTCCGCAACTTTTTCGGCTGCAGCAGCATCTTGTGCAAACAAGGTTTCTACTGGGACGCCAAGCTTCTTAGCTTTACGAATTTGCCTTCCAAGCAAAGAATTGCGGTAAGAATAGCCAAAGTACACAGTAAAGCCGATTGCAAGCCAGATTGCAAAACGAATCCATGTAAGCACAGAAAGGTTTAGCATAAGCCAGAATGTAGAAAGCGCGGCGAAAATAGGCAAAACTGGATTCCATGGAACCATAAAGGATCTATGCAAATCAGGCCTACGCATACGCATAATCGGAACACCTGCAGAAACAAGCAAGAACGCCGAAAGCGTACCAATATTCACCATATCGGAAAGAATTCCAATATCTAATGTAGAAGCGATTATTGCCACAACAATTCCAGAAACAATCTGAATACGTGCAGGAATTCCGCGCTTGCTAACCTTAGAGAAGCTACGTGGAAGCAAACCATCGCGGCTAACAGCAAACACAATACGTGTAAGGCCCAAAAGAAGAACCATAACAACAGTTGTTAAGCCGATTACAATGCCAAGAGAAATGATCTTAGCAGCCCAAGTTGCTCCTACAAGCTCAAAGCTCGTAGAAAGCGAAGGAGCGTCTTGCTTAGCCAAATCCTTGTAAGAGACCATGCCAGTTGTAACAACAGCAACAAGAATGTAAAGAACAGTCACAATCAAAAGACCAAGACCAATGCCCCTAGGAATGTTCTTGTGTGGGTCTTTAGTTTCTTCTGCCGTAGTTGCAACAACGTCGAATCCAATGAATGCAAAGAACACAAGTGCTGCGCCAGAAAGAATACCTGTAATGCCGTAAACAGCTGGCTGCATGCCAGTTACCCACTGCCAAAGCGGCTGGCTCATAGTACCAGAAACGTGAATACCCTTAACACTAGCAACGTCTGTTGCAGGTGGAACGAATGGAGTGAAGTTAGAAGCCTTAATGTAGAAGAATCCAACAACAACAACGAACAGAACAATACCAATCTTAAGAATTGTTAAAGCACCGTCAAAACGAGCAGAAAGCTTTGTTCCAACAACAAGCATAATAGTAAAGAACGCAACAATAACTACTGGAGCAAGATCAAAAGTAAAATTACCAAGCTTTACAGAAGTAGACATGTTAATACCAAACAAGTGCATTAAATCATTAAGATAAACGCCCCAATATTTAGCTATAACAGATCCTGCCATAAGCATTTCCAGAATCATATCCCAACCAATAATCCAAGCAATAAGCTCGCCTACTGTGGTATACGTAAACGTGTATGCAGAACCTGCAACAGGAATCATCGAAGCAAACTCCGCGTAGCACATTGCAGCCGTTCCGCAAACGATTCCAGCAATAATAAAGCTAATAATCACTGCAGGACCTGCGTGGAATGCTGCTGCTTGAGCGCCAACGGAGAAGATTCCAGCGCCAACAGCAACTGCTACGCCCATAACCGCAAGATCCCAAGCATTTAATGTGCGCTTAAGATGGCGATCACCATCCATTGTTTCTGCAATAGTCTGTTCAACAGACTTTTTTCTCCATATTTGCATAATCCAACCTTCTCTAAAACTACGTCTAAAACATTCCATATAAGGGTATATATGTTATAAATCGCAAAAAATACAGTTCAACACACATTAAGTGTCATCAAACAATAATTTTTACGATATTAAAAGAGCATAGTACTTTGTCTAGCGGAAAATCACAACACAAATCGCAATTTATTATGTTAAATTATGCTAAATTTGTGTTAACAATGTCTTAAACAATCCACACTAACGCCGATTAAAACAGGTTCTGGAACAAGTTTTACGCCGAACAAATCGTAAACACCTTCTATGATTTTGAGCGCTAAATCAACAATATCCTTGCATTTTGCACAACTGCGATTAGTCAACGCCAAAGTGTGTAAAGAAGATAATCCAGCTTTACTTTTTTCGCCATCACTTTGCGTAAGTCTAAATCCTTTATTAAATCCAGCATGGTCAATAAGCCAAGCTGCAGAAGTCTTAACTCCTTTAGATCCATCTGGCAAAGTGGCGTCAAAGCGCGGAGCGTCTTCTGGCAGCAAATCTGCTTGAGCTTTAGTCAAAATCGGATTCATAAAGAAGCTTCCGCAACTATGGCGGTCCGCATACTTGGAATCGCCTTCTAGCAAATCACCACAAACATAGTCTTCATTTTGAAGACTAATAGCATGCTCAACGCCCTTTTCGCTTTTTGCGTAGCACATCCACTTGTTTGCGTAGCGCATAGCATCTTCGAGCATACCCTTAGATGCTCTAACGCGCAAAACTTCGCGACGAATCTTAGACGTTTCCATCCTGTCTCCAACTTGCACACCAAGCGCGTGAGCAAGCTGCGAATGAGCCACAACTCCCGTTTTTGAATGCTTTAAGCAAAAAGTAACAGACAAAACAACGTATCTAGGCGTTGGGAAGAAGCAATCGGCAGCAACACCAGGCGCCTTATACATGCTTTTTTTGAGAACAGAAGTGCGGTAGCCAAATTTAAGATCTTTTAGCTCCATATAAAAAGTGGTTTTGTCTTTACGATCCCAAACCTCTACAGATTCAACACATTGTGATACTTCCGCACCGTATGCGCCAATGTTTTGTACCACAGACGCACCAACAGTTCCAGGAATCCCAGATAATGCTTCTACGCCTTGCAATCCAAGCTCAATAGTGTGAGACACAAAATCATCCCAATTGCAACCAGCTTCTGCACTAACGTGAACTAAGAAATCTCCACTAGTTTTATCAACGCCATCTATGCCAGGAGCAGCCTCATCTAAAACGCAAATCTCACGCCGAGCATCGCGAACAACTACTCCATTAAACGGCTCATCGCTTACAAGCATGTTAGATCCGCCGCCAATAACGCAAAGAGGCAATCCAGCGCAATCTGCATCTTCTACAGCTTCAATAACAGCTACTCTGCTAGTAGGCTCTACAAAACGAGCAATAGAGCCTCCAACGCCGATTGTTGTAAGATTTGCAAAAGTTGGATTATCAGATTCCAATAAGGATGATTGCATACTCATACGATTAATCCTAACAGCAATAAATAACAAAAAACCCCGCAAAACGCGGGGTAATAAAGCTATAAAACTTCGCCGAAGTTCACGCTTTTAGCGAGTCTCGCGATGGAGAGTGTGCTTGCCGCAGCGTGGGCAGAACTTGCTCAACTCAAGGCGATCAGGCGTATTACGACGATTCTTCGTCGTGATGTAATTACGCTCCTTGCACTCCGTGCATGCAAGCGTAATGCCTGGACGGATGTCTGCGCTCTTACTTGCCATTTTGTTCACCTCTAGAATATTGTATGTTGACCAACTCCTGCTGGCCATTGTAGCGAGGAAGAGACTCGAACTCTTGACCTTACGATTATGAGTCGTACGCTCTAGCCAGCTGAGCTACCCCGCCAGAGAGCCTCGAGTGAGAATCGGACTCACGACCTCTTCCTTACCAAGGAAGTGCTCTACCACTGAGCTATCGAGGCGTGGCGGGTAGTGGATTTGAACCACTGAAGCACGAAGCAACTGATTTACAGTCAGTCCCATTTGGCCGCTCTGGTAACCCGCCAACGTTTCCGTGCGGAGAAGAATATCTCCAAACGGCAACTTTGTTATTTTGCCACGAACGCGCGACTAATGCAAGCTCAAGACACGCCGAAAGCAAAAATCACATCTAAATGCATCTAAAAAATGCGATTATTTATATGCTATTTATCCGCTATTTATATGCCATTTAAGCAATTATTTAGCGATTATTTAGCAATTATTTAAGCGAAAAACCATCTTTCTTTAAAGATTCACACACTTTAAGCACGCGATCATTTGCCTCAGTCTCCGCAATCGTAATGCGAATACCTTCTCCAGCAAACGCGCGCACAGAAAGACCTGCATCAACAAAACGTTGATTAGCTCGCTCCGTATCTTCGCCAAACGGCATCCAGAAGAAGTTTGCGTATGGCTCGGCAACATTCCATCCTTGCTCACGCAAACCGCTTACAACGCGCGCACGCTCCTTAACAAGCGCATCTACGCGATTGCGCATTTCTACAAGCGCTTCACTCTCCAAAGACGCAAGAGCAGCCACTTGTGCAATTTGGCTTACACCAAACGGAACAGCCACTTTTCGCATGCCTTCTACAACATCTGCTGCAGCAATAGCGTATCCAATACGCAAGCCAGCCAATCCGTAGGCTTTAGAGAATGTTTGAGCAACAACAACGTTTGGATATTCGCGGTAAAGTTGCATACCATCCGCTGTACCCTTTGCGTTGTTAAATTGCACGTAAGCTTCGTCAATAAGCACCAAAACATTGCTTGGAACAGCATCCAGCACTCGTCTAGCTTCCTCGTCTGAAAGCGATGCAGACGTTGGATTGTTTGGATTGTTCAAAATAACAAGACGCGTGTGCTCATTAATCGCATCAATAATTGCGTCCACATCGTGCGACCCATCTGCACGATTAGGGATTTTAACGCTTGTAGCTCCAGCACCCGTAACAATAATCGGGTACGCTTCAAAGCTTCTCCACGGGTATATAACTTCATCCCCAGGGCCTGCAACAAGATTCACAAGTTGCGTAATAACCTCTGTAGAGCCGCATCCAAGAACAACCTCGTCTGGAGTAACGTTAAACTTTTTAGCTAACTCTTCTACGACTTCTGTTCCTCGCATGTTTGGATAACGATTAATAACCCCAAGCGCGCGGCTAGAAATGGCGCTTTTCACACTTTCTAACGGCTCAAATGGGTTTTCGTTGCTAGAAATCTTATATGCGCGAATGCCGTCTAATGATGGCGCTGGCTTACCTTGCTTGTAATTTGGCAAAGTATCTAAAATACTGCGATGTTTGTAATCCATGATTTTATAATAGTCGCGTCTTAAACAAATTAAGAAAAATTAGACAAAATAAGCAAGATAAACAAAACTATAACAAATTAAACAAAAACGCTGAAAACAGCGATAAACCGTCATTTTCAGCGCTAAATAGCTTTTATAAATAGCTTTTAAGATTACTTGACTAATTACAAGTGATTAACCAAAATCAGCCAAGGATTGCAAGAACGTCACGAGACGAAACGATTAAGTAATCTTCGCCTTCGTAATGAACTTCTGTGCCACCATACTTGGAGTAAAGAATCTTGTCTCCAGGCTTAACATCCATAGGGATGCGCTCGCCCTTATCGTCTCTGCGGCCTGGGCCAACAGCCAAAACCTCTCCCTGCTGTGGCTTTTCCTTAGCATTATCTGGAATATACAAGCCAGAAGCAGTTTGAGTTTCTGCTTGAGCTTGCTTAACAATAATCTTATCTTCCAAAGGTGTGAGCTTAATCGACACTTCGGTACCTCTTTCTAAAGAAATGTAACCTTTGCGCGAATAATGTTGACGAGGCTGACGATCACGTCAAAACTATCGAGCACTGAACCTTATAATAGCGCGTTTTTAGCACTCTACCAACTAGAGTGCTAAAATTTTAGAAAATTTTTACAAACTTTAGGCAGCGCGACGAGCCAAAACATCCCTTAAATCGGCTTTACCAAGCGAATCTTCCGTGCTAACTGGAGGCTCTACAGTAACTTCGATTGAATCGCCAGCAACCGCAGATTTATTTGAATCGCCTGTTGCAATCGCTTTAGTAACTTGCTTTGTAGACTTTATTTCTAAGCTTTGCGGATCATTGGTGTTTGTTTTGCAATCACTGGAATCATCGCCAAACGAGAAAGATATAAGATCTTGATTTGAGTTGGAGATATCAGCTTGCGAGCGCACATCATTAGCAGCGGAAAAATCGCCAGCAACCGCGCTTTTTACCGCCTCTTGCCTATTTGCTCCTGCTAAAGCCATGCTTATATCGCGCTGTTGCATAACTGAAGTCTCTGTGTTGTCTGAATTCTCAACATGCTCAACAACTGAGTTTACGGCAGCGTCAAAAATTGGCTCCACAACAGAATCATTAAAAGCTGCAGAACGCTTGTTATACAAAGCAACTTTTGCTTCCCACTTACGCGCTTGCTTAGCAGACATAGAACCAAAGTAGAGAACAGTGCAAACAGCAGCAAGAGGAAGGATTGCAAACCATGCGCTATAGAGTCCAGAAAGACCAGCAACAAACACAACAAGAGTTAAAAATGCTAGAGAAAGCACCAACGCACGGCGACGGCGGATTGCTGCACGGCGAAGCGCGCGAATACGAGCAACATGTTCAGGCGTAAAAACACCATTAAACTGCTTAGCGCACTTATGTTTATTAGCATTCACGCTATTGCGACTGGACCTGCCATTATTAGGCTTTGTATTCGCTTGCATCTTCGACGGCTGCATGCCAACCCCTTTCGCCATCGTGCCGCTACACGCGTGGAAAAGTGAATCACTGCTATAATCCACAATGTGCAACGAAGGTGAATACCTATCTTCGCTGTGTTCCAGCATCGACTTCATGCTGTTTTCAGTGCGTTTAGGCAACCAACCAAACATTAAGGCTACGATGATGATCAATACTGTTAACGCGCTCACCGATTCATAACCCATACGTACAAATATAAAGTGCATTAAGGATGTAAAGGCTAAAAATAAGTCGGCGTGTCGGATTTTTTGCGATTGTTTCGCAAAATTTTACAAACGAAAAAGCGTTTACGATTAGCGATTAACAGCTTTAACGAGGCGATATTATGAGCTAGGATATGTGATGGAATTATAGATTGGAGGAACCGTTGCCTACTTATCATTACCGTTGCAAGCAATGCGGATATGATTTTTCACAACATCAATCGTTTGAAGATGAGCCAATTACCGTGTGCCCAAAGTGCGGAAAGCAAGAAGTTCGTAAGGTTTTTAGTGCGCCGCCAATCAACTTTAAGGGTAGCGGATTTTATCGCACCGATAAGTAACGTGCAAATAACCCATTAAAATTTGTGCATATGTGCATAAGTGAAAAAATATGACGCTACTTATGTGTGCATGTGAATAAATTGAAACTTTATAACGCCACTTATGTGCTTATGTGCGTAAGTGGCGTTTATTTTGCTACGCATGTGTGCGTATGTTAGTAATCACTCATGTTGATATGTGGATTAACACCAATCAAAAATGGTCATTTATGCGAATATGTGTATAAGTGACTATTAAGCTTCATCAAAAAATGTTTATATGTGCGTAAAATCCTCATATAAGCTAGCCTTTAACCACATTGCATAAAAAAGCTTGCAAAAGCGCTCCGCGCGATAAATGATGCTTATATGCGTACATCATTTTTACTAAAAACAGTTGGCTACAACACGGAAAACAAGGCGCCAGTAGAGCTTATAAAGCGCAGAAAAAGGGCGCAAACCTTAAACATGCTTTCAATATTTTTTATAAGTGTTGCAACATTGTTTTCAATACACCTTATCTCAACGTTTCAAGCTACTCAAAGTGTGCCAGTAGCCGTTAGAAACATAGCAAAAGGCAGCGTAATTAAGCAAAGCGACTTGCATTACGTTAATGTTCCTAAAAGTAGCGTTTTTAACAATGTTCTTAACTACACTTCTATAAGCAATTCCACTAAAAACGCGATTATTGCTGCATGCAACATTAAATACGGAATGCCGATTTTTAGCAACCAAGTTACAAAGCAAACAAAAATTCCGCCTGGTTTTACAACAATTTCGGTGAATCTTGCAAGTAGTAGCGCCAGTCTTGCACAAGGAGACGTTATTTCTATAGCGTTTAGCAAAGTTCCAAACAGCTCAAATACAGCCAATCATTCAACAAATCCAGCACAAATAGAAACATCTAGCGACGCTAGTTCTTCGGATAACATTACTTTGCAAGACAAAAACGTTTCTCTTGTTCACAACGTAATCGTTGTTAACGTAAACAATTCTGCGCAAAGCGCACTGCTGGCAATGCCAGCAGAAAACGCGTTGCAAATCATAAACACGCAGGCGATTATTCCAAACCTTGCAGTTATAGCTGTGCAAAACTAGCGAACAATAAAGAAACTTATGCCGCTATGTGGTTTATCTGCCGCGCTCGCTAAAAACCGCCCAATGAGGAGGAAGCTCGCCAAGAATACGATTATCATCGTCTTTTGCGCGCTGCTCAATCGTTTGAGCATCACCTGGCTCTTGTTTTACGCCATCCGCGTCGAAAAGCTCCGACCCTTTACGAACCACGCGCGAATGACCCCTAGAACACCTGCGATTAGCGTTGTAATCACTCATTGCTGCTCGCCGCTTTTATAAAGCTCGCCAATTCTAGAAACAATTCGCTCAACTTCTTTTTCGGGATTAACGAATGCTCCAACGCTCCAAACGTTCATAACCGACCAGCCAAGATACTCCAAATCTTGAGCTAGTACGCGATTGCGCTCACGAGTGGACTCAATGCTCATAAAACGCGCATCGTCTGTTAGAACAGCCAAAGCAAACGGCTTATTTGGCAAACCAACAACAAGAGGAATGCTATGATCTTCACTAAAACCGTAGTTTACTGCAACATTAAGGCCGCGAGAGCGAATTCGTTCTGCCAAATCAGCAAACAAAACGTTGCTAAAGCCGTTTGCGGAAAAATCGCCAGCAGCTTGCGATTTAGTAGGCTCGACCTCGTTGCCCTCGTCTCTAGCATCTCCAGCATCTACAGCATCGCTAGAATCGCCAGCAGCCGCTGCATCTACTGGATCTACTGGATTATCGTCCAAAGCCTCTGCCCAAATAAGCAAATCTTTAAGAAGCTTAGGTCCGTCTTGATGCAAACGATCATCTTCCATATCGCTAGACTTAAATGCGCAAACAATGTCCAGATTTCTGCGAGCCAAAGCCAAGGAGTCAAGAAGCATTGACTTTCCGCCTTCTTCTTCCAAAACGCCAAATTGTTGCAAAAGTCTTCCATGAGAAGTTTTTGCATAGCAAAGCGAAAGAATAACATCCGTTGCAGCTGCTCCAACAGCCTCATTTACGCTTACAAGTCGTACGTGCCTAAGGAACCTACCCATATTTTCGTCTTTAACAGCCAACGCCTTAAGCTCCGCACCAAGCCTATTTCTAAACACGCTTGTAAGAGTCACAACTGCAAGAACGTAGCTAGAAGGAACAACGCTAAAAGTCTTAGCGCGCTGCTTAATCAAAGACACAACTTCGTCAATCTCGCGCTGGCTGCTTTCAATAAGACCCGTTGCCATAACTGGAACGCCAGCTGCTTCTACTTGATGGAGCTTAACCTTGCCTTGCATTTTTTCTACAGGAACATCGTGTCTAAGCAAGCCGTAGCCATGGTTTTCAAGGAAATCAGCAAGATACGTGGATCGCCTGGTTGCTCGCGACTTAACGCAAATAGTAGGCAAAACACTAATAAGGTCACTTACGCTTTGCGAGCTAACAGTTTGCTTGTGCGCAATAACAACGGCTTGGCGTGCGCGCGCAAGAATGCTAAGCAGCTCAATGTTGTTAATATGCTCTGCAGAATCAATGATTACAACGTCTACAATCGGCTTAAACTCAGTCATCATAGTTAAAGTAGACGGCATTGCAACCAAAATCGGCTTAGCAGCAAGCAGCAAATCTGGATAAGAGTTCATCAACTTAGCAAAAGTTACGCCTGAGCCATTGCTTGCAAGAGCAGTGTGAAGCTGATTTGCCTCTTGCGAACGCGCAAAAAGCATGTCGCAAAGCTTTTTAAGTGCTTCTTGTTGAACCATTGGCCCTACAGAACGCACGTGCTCTGTGTCTACTTGAACAAAACGATCGGAAGCGTCTTGCAACGCGGAACCGTCTTGATTAGATATAATCTCGGAAGAATTAACAATATCTTCAAAAACAGTAGTCCACCAAGCTAGATGAAGCTCGCCATCTAAAGCCTGACCAGTGATTTTACGCCTACGCAAATCACAAACAAGATCTTCTAAGCCAACGCCGCGCAATTCACGCTCAATAACACACCTACCTGGTAGCGTATCTAGTGATTCGCGACTATCGTGCAAAGCTTGCAAGCGTTCGTCAAGCTTAGTAAACTCAATGTTTTCAAGGTCTGCGCCAAGTCGCGTTGTAGAAAGCACAGCATTAAGCGCTACAAGATTACGGTCTAAAAGCTCCTGCGTACTAACGATTTCGTCTAACTTAGGAGGCAATACTGGCCAACCGCCATGAGGCACAAAAGTACGCCATTGCGCAGCTTGCGCAGCAACAATCTTTAATGCTTCGTGAAGATCATCTACCTTTGCGCCAACACGCAAAAGACTACGCGCTTCTTTAATGTGATGTCTGCGCTCCCAAAAGCCCATTGGTGTGCCTTCGCGCTTGCGAACAGCCTTCGGCTTGCTCGCTTCAATCATTGCGTTAAGATCGCGCTCAAAAATATCTGGCTGGAAAACGTCTAAAACTCTGCGAAGATTCTTTAGAACCGTAACCTGCCTACCCCATTCGCGCGCTGTAGAAGGAATAGGGAAACCGCAATTTTGCACAGTTGACTTAACGTGCTCGCGCGCGGCTGGCAAAAGCTTTGTAAGAACGTCTACAACACGCTGATACACGTTTACAGCTTCGTTCTCGCTAAACAGCGAAGCGCCAAACCACGGCGTATCTTCGGCATTAGTAGTAAATTCACCAAGAGAATCTGCCTCATGCAGCTTTTGCGCCCACTCGTCTAAATGACCAGAAAGCGAGCGCGCAGCATCTACGCTAAGACGTACATGCGTGCAAGGATGCGTAGGAAGCATTGCAATTCCTGCAAGATTTTGCATCGTCTGGTAGGCAGATACGCCCCAGCGCTCGTTTACTCCGTGCAAATCACCCAAGTAGCGGTTTAATCGCGTTTTAACACCAACAAGCTCGTCGCAAACTTGCTCAAAACGGCTAGAAGCAACGCTTTGGCGAGACCCAACTGCCGCTATAAGTTGCGAATCAACGTGCTTAGCAAGATGCGAATCCGAAACGTCTAACGAAAGCGAAGAAATCTCGTTTGCGCTAAGAGCGTGACGGAATCTGCGTTGCTGCTCCATAACGTTTGGAACGTACAAGACGGACTTTCCTGCAAGAACGCAGCGCGAAGAAATCGCAGCCGCAATTAAAGCAGAATCGCATCCAGCGTCTGCATCTATAGCCAAGGAAGCGCCATTTGCCGCCATTCCTGCAGCATGCCGCACAGCATTACTAACATCGCCAACTTCGTATTCGTAATGCGGGTCTGCATCTAGCAAGGAATAATCGGAAGTATCTTTTGCGCCTAGCGACTCAATTGCAGTGCCATCTCCTGCAATCGCGTCAATCATAGTGTTTCCAACGTTCCCAAGCTTAAGCGCGCGCAAAATCTGGCCGCTTTCTGCTAAGAATCTAGATCCCGAATCCGTAAAGCAACCGAGCACAATATCTCGCTCAATGTCGAAATCTGGGAAAACTCTTTGCGCAGCAGCACAAATCGCGTCAAAAACTGCAGATGTTTCTGGCGTGCCGCTCTCGTAGTTTGCGCCATCAAAAAGCGCGTCTTCACTAAGGTTTACGCCTCTTTCTTGCAACCTAAGAACAAGAGCGTGATTTAGTCGAACGTTTCCCGAAAAGTAAATCGTTGCAGCAGTTTCATCTTTTCCAGCTTCTCGCAAAACGCGTACGGGGTACGTCAAAACTGGCACATGATTGCCGCTCCACGACGCAACTCCAACAACAAGCGAAAGCTCCGAAACGCCATTTTCGTGCGCTTTAGTGTCTCTGTCTTCAAAAACTCTATCTAGCCTTCTACCTGCCGCTCGAAGCATTCCCGAATCGCGGAAAAGCGCTTGAAGAGTGGCCTTTCCACTAGCAAAAAGCTGCGCGATTCCCGAAGGATGCGCGTGAGTCAACTCTAATTGCGCACAAAGTTTTGTTATGTCTTCTAGCGGAGAAGGAGCAAGCTGCGACTTGTATTTTTCATGCCATTCGTTAATGCGCTCTAGTTTTTCGGCGCGCAAAGATTCCGCAGATTGGCGTGATGCAGGCTGAGCTTGCTTGCCTGGTTGATCTGAAAGATTTTGCTGATTTTGCTGGCTTAACTGCCTTGCCTTGCCTTGCTGGATGTGCATAAAGTCATTTTGATTATCGCTCATACTACTCAACTCCCTTGTTTACAAGCCGATTGCATTGCGATACGCGCTGTATCCGCTATTTTGCGCCAACGCTTGATCCACGTCTGCATTCCCTTGAGCTGAAAGCCACGCGTACAAATCGTCGTACAAATTTGTGTTCATTGCCAAGAATGGCAGCAACTCTTGATACTTTGCCATTTCAAATTGCTCAGCAAAATCGTCTGTTTTTTGCGCTTCTTCCGATGTAAATCCTCCAGCGGAAACAACTTCTTTGCGAGCGCTAAATTCGCCATTTGAGACTTTTTCAAACACAGATCCTGGCTCAAAAGCTGGTGTAAATTGCGCGGAATCGCCTGCTATAGTAGCGCTTGCATCACTTACATTGTTAGAGTTACTTGCATTGTTAACATCACTTACGCTATTAACAGCATCTGCAGAATCATTGTATTGCACTTCTTCTTGGGAATAATTTTGAGCAACATCTTGCTCATCATTTTGAGCAACATCTTGAACAACATTTTGATCTTGAGCAACATCTTGCATATCTGATTGAACGCTTGCTTGCAAATCCTCTTTATGATCTTCTTTAGAATCCGCTTGAGATTCTACATTCTGACTATTTGTTGCATAGTTACTATTCGACAAATCGCTATTCGACAAATCATTATTAGACGAATCGCTAGCAGAATCAGTGTTTACAGCATCGTTATTAGCAGCATCGTCAAATAAATTGCGCGGTTCCACAGGGGAAGCAAACTCATCTCTAACAACAGGCAAAACAACTTGACCTGCAATAACAGGCTTAATTTGCTCCGCAACGCTTTCTGCAACACTTGCAGCATTTATAACACTTGCAACATCTTCAACGCCTGAAGTCACAGAAGGAACCTCAGCCGAAGTCGCAGCCGAAGTCGAATTATCATCCGAATCAGCACCAGCATCTCCCGCCGAAGTACTACCAAGATCATCCGCCGCAGCAGCATCATTAAGCCGCTTTTGACTATCCCAAACCAAATCAGGTCTAGAAACCGACTGCGCATGAAACACGCCCGTTGGCTCCCCCGCGCGAATGTCAAGAATATCATCTACCGACAAATCCGCAGCGTCTGGCTCCTTAATATCATTATCTGGCGCGTAAGAGAATAAATCGCGCACTGGCTGCGCATCCGCATCGCTTCCCTGCGGCGCTTTTTCTTCAATGCGCACAAAATCAACTGGAACATCACCAAATTGCATGCGAACAATGCTATCTGGCATATGGAAATCAACGCCTGGGTCTAGTCGCAGCAAATCGCCGCTTTCGTTAACAAAGTAAGTTCCGTTTGTAGAGTTTAAATCGCGAATCGTAGCCGCGCCGCTTGCGTCCACAATCAAAAGCGCGTGTCTTTTAGACATAGAGCGCTTATTATCTACAACGTCTACGCGTATAAAACCATCTTCGCGCAAAGGGCGTATAGGCTTCCTGCCAATCTCCACAGACTGACCCGCGCCAACGCGTGCCTGCTCCACTCCACCTACCGTAATCATCCAGCGCTGCAAGGTTTGTTGAACACTCACGGAACCTGCTCCCTTCAAAAAACACACTACACACTATTGTGTCATGCTTTGTGTATATTGCGCTAATGGCGGTTGCGCATAATTTACACGAAAATATGCAATTAGACTGATTAACTTACGAACTTACGCAAAATCACCCTCCAAACGCGATTTTATGTAGTGCGTTTGTAACAAAAAATGCCAAAATTCGGTACAAAAACACTACAGTTTTATGTGGTGCGATTATATGGCAACACGCCGTAGATCAGGTACGAACGCACTACAAAGCAGGTCGTCGTTAGCGCGGTCTAAGCGCGCTAACGTCTTCGCTTGCGTTGAAAGCACACCGTGCTTTCAACCTTAAGCAAGCTCAGCGAATCGAGGTGATTTCTCGCGCATTATGCAGCTCGAAATCGTCGATTCGCAAGCATAGCGGGTATAATTAGAGTGCAAGTAAAACACGAGTGTATAGAGTGTATAGGTGGAACATGAAACGCATTAACACGAGCACAAAAGCGGAAAGCAAAATCGCCGCAAACTCGCTAATCGTTTTTACATGCATCTTCCTTGCAACCTGCACAAGTCTGGGCGTAATCTACCGCGCTCAAGGGTGTTTAACAGATTTTAACTGGTTAAATGCGCTGATTTTTGCAATCGCATTTTGCGCATATTACGCAATTTTGAGGGTTCTTATTTATTTTGGCAAAAACGGAGTAATGCCAAAAATCGTAAGATTTATACGCGCAAAAGCATCGCAAGAAAAATCATTGCAAGCAGAATTATCGCCAGAAAAATCACAAACAAGACAATCACAGCCAAAACACTCGCAATCAAAAATCGCCACAACCCTACGCACCGCATTTTTTAACGCAAAACGCGCTGCAAAGTGGTGTTTTTACCACTCAACCTGCCGAAAACGAAACATTTTCCTAATGCTGATTATTGGCTGGCTGTGGACGCCCGTAACGCTGCTCGCTGCCTACGGAGCCGACATTTGCTCGCAAATCCGCGAATACAGCTGGGCATGGAATCAAGTTACTGGCTTAAAACAGCCATACATTGGCTTCTTTAGCTTTGTTCCAGCAGACATTTACCCTACGGCACACTACCTTTGGCCAGCAAAACCAACGTATTTAAGCGACCAGCACAACATTGTTTTAACGCTTATCTACGGAGCTACAGCCGCAGTCTCGCGCTATTTTACCGAGTCAAACGACGCAGGAATCGTGCTTCTTGCCGTTATGCAATTTGTGCTTGCGGCATTTTGTTGCGCTGCAACCGCAAACCGATTCTTAAACACGCCGTGGGCTAAATCTAAAACAGGCGAATCGCAAGCTGGATGCACATCAACACCAATCGCAACAACACCAATCGCCTTGCGCGCAGCCGTAATAATCACATTTTTATTCAGCCCACTTGTAGTGTTTTCAACAATTTCGCTTACAAAATCGCCACTGTTCGCGTTTGCGTTTGTGTGGTGGTTTGGAATAATGTACGAGCTTAATCGACTTGATTTCAAGCAAAAGCCAGCCGCGCACACAATCGTCGAATTAATAATCAGCGTGTGCATTATGCTGATTGCTGCAAAATACGCGTGGTACATTCTTGCAATTCAATTTGTGTTGATGATTATATCTAGCAGAAAACGTTGGAAAATATGGGTTTTGTGCATTATGCTCCCAACAGTTCTTATACATGGCGCAATTATGCTTGCCATTTCTAGCGGCGCGATTATAAATGGCGACCCAATCGAAAGCCGCGGAGTGCAACTTCAGCAAATCGCAAGAATCGCAAAGCTAGATCCAAAGAGTATACCGCATGCAGCAAAGCGCGCAATATCGCCAATTTTTAATCTTAGTCAAACTGCAGAAGCGTACACTCCTCAAGACGCGGACCCTGTAAAATCTTCTGGCTTGCAGTCTAAAAAAGTGAGCTACCGTTGGCGTTATATTACAAAAGACGACATGAAAAAGTTTAACCACGCATGGTTGCTTATGATTACACACAGCCCGATTGTTGCAACGGATGCGCTGCTAGCAAAGTCGTACGGCTACTTCGACATTTTAGACGTGCCTTATGTTGGCCCCGAATACTACGTAAACACCGAGAATATAAAGAATTCTGAGTGGATTCGCTACTGGCTGCCCGAATGGCGTGGCGCTGTATCGAGCAGCACCGAATCGTGGAGCAATACGCCAATTCTTGGGTGGATTATTCACGGAAACTTGTATGTTGTTGCAACGCTGCTAATTGGCGTTGCCGAGATCACATTGCGCAGGTGGAAAACGCTGGTTTTGCACGCGCCTCTTGCGCTTTTGATGGGCGTAATGGTGCTAGCTCCTGCAAACAATTTTGAGCGACACATGCTGCCGATTACATTTGTGTTCTTCTTTACGGTTCTAATGTTTATAAGGGATTCTGTTTATAACACATGCCGTCAAAGTGATAAAATAAATTGCGATTTAGCGCATGATAATACGCGTGAGGACTCGCACAACAATACACACAAGGATTCGCACAAGAATTGAGGGAGTGAATGGACGGAAACGCTGACTTTCTTACAATTCTTACGGGCCTAAAGCCTAATGACGAATGCAATGTGGCAAATAATACTGATTCTTCGAGTGACGCCTCGAGTGACGCCTCGAGTTTTACTCCAAGCTTTACACCAATGCCGTGTGCTCCAAAAAGCGAAGATGCATTTGGAATTTTTGATATTCGAGACGGCAAAATTTTTGACGCATCAACACGCTTGCGATTACACGCGCTAATCGGAACGTGCCTTATGAACGGAATCTGTGACAGCCGCGTAAGCGCACTAATGCACCTATTGCAATGGCAAGAAAATACGCGATTTGTTGCGATTGCAGGCACGTATAAAACAGAATCGAACATAAACGACGACAACCCAAATCCAACACCGCAAAACGTGGGCGCGCATAATGCGCAAAACAATACGGACTCTTTAAGACGCGCAATTTGGACGCAACTTGGCGCATGCGGCGCATACGATGCAATAGTTGACAGCGTGCAGCTAGACGCCATTAGCGCGCGCGCAAAAACGTGGAAAATCGGCGGCAAATCGGGGGGAAGCGTCTCGCGCAAAGAAGCGGCGCCTTCGCACATAATCATTCTTGCGCTAAGAGAAAACCCAAATCCAACAGCCCTAAACAAGATGTGCGAAGTGTTTGCAAAGTCGGGAAAACCCGTTTGCATAAGCGAAGTTGTAGTCGGCGCGCAAAAAATATGCAAAGAAATCACAGCAACCCTAGCAGCGCTTGCCGTTGCGCCATCTGTAACGCATTTACCGCAAATAATCCGCTGCGACGACGTTCTTCCAGAGCGCGCGCTTATAGGCGACGAAACTGCCGTAGAAACCTTGTATACAAAGGTGTATCAAAGCTTGGCGCCGTACAACCCAGATGACCCGACTTTGCAAACAGTAGACGCTTTCTTGCGATTTGGCGGCGCGCTAGATCAAACCTCACACAACCTTAACGTGCATCCAAACACAATACGATACCGCTTGCGCAAAGTTGCACAAACAACAGGCTGGGATGCCACTGATCCGCGAGAAGCATACGTTTTGCAAACTGCAATTACGATTGGGCGCATTCGCGATTCTGCACTCTAAAACAAAAAGCGCAAAAACAAAAAGCGCTGAAAACAATGCATTCTATAAAAAAACACACCATTTTCAGCGCTAAAAAATTACGCAGCTATGCTTAGCTAAAAATCACGCAGCAATGCTTGCAATATCCACTGGAACACCAGGAGCCATCGTAGAGGTAATCGTTACCTTAGTGATGTAACGACCCTTGATGGTTGTTGGCTTCAAGCGGCGAATCTCATCGGCAACAGCCTTGAAGTTCTCTTCAAGAGCCTTCTCGTCGAAGGAAAGCTTGCCAAAGAGGAAGGAAAGATTGCCCTGACGATCAACGCGGAACTCAATCTTGCCACCCTTAATATCGGCAACAGCCTTTGCAACATCCATTGTAACGGTGCCAGTCTTAGGATTTGGCATCAAGCTACGAGGACCAAGCACACGACCAAGGCGACCAACCTTGCCCATCATGTCTGGGGTTGCAACAACGGCATCGAAGTCAAGGAAGCCACCGGCAACCTTCTCGATAAGCTCGTCATCGCCAACGATGTCTGCGCCAGCTTCTTGAGCCTCAGTAGCCTTTGGGCCACGAGCAAACACCAAAACCTTAGCGGTTTTACCGGTGCCGTTTGGCAAGTTCACAACGCCACGAACCAACTGATCAGCCTTGCGAGGATCTACATTAAGGCGCATAACAGCCTCAACGGACTCGTCGAAAGCGTGCTTTGGCATGCTCTGCAACAAAGCAATAGCTTCAGCTGGGGTGTACAGGTTATTGCGGTCGATCTTCTCAGCCGCTTCACGATACTTCTTAGAACGCTTAGCCATTTCTACACTCCCTTTCAGTCGGTAACGGTAATACCCATCGAGCGAGCGGTGCCCGCGATGATCTTCATACCGGCCTCGACGTCACGTGCGGAGAGGTCAGGCATCTTAATTTCGGCGATTTCGCGCACCTGAGCCTTGGTCACAGAACCAACCTTGTGAGTCAATGGATTCTCGGTGCCCTTCTGAATGCCAGCAGCCTTAAGCAACAAAGCAGCGGCTGGTGGGGTCTTCAAAATGAAGGTGAAGGAACGATCTTCGTAAACGGTGATCTCTACTGGGACGATCTGACCCATCTTGTCCTTCGTCTGGTCGTTATAGGCCTTGCAGAAGTCCATGATGTTCACGCCGTGGGAGCCTAATGCTGGACCCAGTGGTGGGGCTGGATTTGCTTTACCAGCCTGAATCTCGAGCTTAATAAGCGCAGAGACTTTCTTTTTTGGAGCCATAATATGGTTCTTCTTTCTTTTGAAGCGGTTCATTCGGCGCCTTAAAACGTTGATATTAAGCCGTTTTAAGGATCCTCCCGCAACTTATATTGCTGTGCTGTGCTAGCGGATTACTCCTCCAGTCACAAGCTTTCCTATTATGCCACTTTGCCGCGACGATTTTGGAAACAAAAGCAAATGCGGCAAGGAATTCGTGAAAACCACGAAAACCTTGCCGCATTCAAAACGCATTCGCGACTAGCGCATTAGCAAATCACGCTAGCAACCAGCCGCTCGCGTTAACAAAAGAGCCTAGAACTACTTAAGTTCAACAGTTGCGCCGGCTTCTTCAAGAGCAGCCTTAGCCTTGTCGGCATCTTCCTTCTTAGCCTTCTCGAGGACTGGCT
>CAMPUL010000014.1 GCA_946997215.1 Gardnerella vaginalis | reverse complement strand
CGATTTTGGATGCAGATAAGGAAGGCTTCTTAAGATCTTACCGTTCGCTTATTCAGACGATTGGCCGCGCTGCTCGTAACGTTTCGGGAACTGTGCTTATGTATGCGGATAGCGTTACGGATGCTATGAGCAAGGCGATTAGTGAGACGGAGCGCCGCCGCGAAAAGCAAATCGCATATAACAAGGCGCATGGAATTGACCCTAAGCCTTTGCGAAAGAAGATTAGCGATGTGAACGACATGCTCGCTAAAGAGGATATTGATACTCAAACTTTGCTAGCAGGCGGTTACAGGAATGCTAATAAGGCTGGAAACTCGCATTATGGAGTGCCAAAAGAGCCAAATCTTGGGCAGCAAAGCAAAGAAAAGCGCATGGCGAATATTTCTGCCTTGCCGCAAAGCGATATTATGTCTTTGATTAAGAATTTGAGCGAGCAAATGCATGTTGCTGCAGAACAGTTGCAATTCGAGCTTGCAGCGCGTTTGCGCGACGAGATACGCGATCTAAAGAAAGAGTTGCGTCAAATGGATGCGGCTAATAAGTGAGCTATTAAGTGAGCGTGATTAATGGTGATTAATCACGCGTTAATCGCAGCACATAAATCCCATAAATTAAGGCGGGCACTTTGTAGAAATTAACGTGCTCGCCTTAATTTCTACTTTTTACAAGTTTCTTTAAAAACTGTTATTTTTTGTGGGCTTATATCACCTGTATGCGTGTGCTAGTGGTCTTCTTGTTTTGTAATTGTTTCTAATATGGTGTGGCGTATCGATAGGTTTTTTAGAGTTCGAGTACATTGTTAAATATATGCTGAAAAGCGTTGGTACTACTAGCGTTGGTACTACTATGAGAATGACTGGTAGTATTCCGCCTTTGAATGCGCATGAGAGAGTGATAAGAACTATTGAGAATATTATTTCTTGAATGTTCATTCGTAATGATTCAACTAACGTAATATGTTGCGTTGTTTTTGGTGTTACAACAAATACGGCTTTTCTTCCTGTAAGTGCTAGGAATGATGATTTCATTGACACGTAAAGCATTGAACCGTACAAGCAGAAAGTAAAAGCATGTAGAGTAGTAAATGTTTGATAGATACTTTACCAAGCTAGAAGAATACGTCGTTTAGCATAGGTGCCATGAAGAATATTAAGGTTGGTAAAAGTAGCCATGCTGGATAGTGTAAATCGTAGTGTAGCGCTGGGAAGAATATGATATTCATTGCTACATAGCATGTGAAAAGTGATGTTAATGGTAGGTTGTAGGTGAATAAGAAAATATCTAGTTTTTCAAACCATCGCATTTTAGATGTGAAAATGCGTTTAGTGTAGCATTTCATGAACTTGAAATTACCTTGAGTCCATTTACTATGTCGTTTCTTAAAAGCTAGATAGTCAATCGGATATTGTTCCTCGCATGTTATGTTTGGTGCGAAAGTAACATAGTATCCTTTACTGCGTGCTTCGATTGATAAGCATAAGTCTTCAGCAACAACTTTTGGTAATCCATCTACTGCTTCGTAGCATTCTCTGTTTACCATTGCACCGTGTCCTAGTAGAGACATGAAACCATAGTGATGTTTCATTGTTTGGTACACAGGCCAGTGGCTGTTCACTCCAATGTGTAGTAGGTGCATAAAGCGGTTAATGTTACGTGTTGCTACATGATTGCATTGCACGATTCCAGCGTTTTTAAAGTATTGGAAGTATTGTAAGCATCGAATAATAAAATCTGGAGGGATGATTTCATCACTGTCGAGAATAACAAAGTAATTGTAGTCAGTTCGTCCGTGTAAATAGTTGTTGAGATTTCCCGCTTTGAATCCTTTTCTATTTTCGCGGCGTACTACTTCTACATTATGTTCTTTAGAATATTCGTCTACCTTATTTTTGTAATTAGGGTCACTAGAATCATCGAGGATTACTGTTTTGACTGATCCGGCGTACTTTTGTTTTAAGCATTGCGTGAGTGAGTCGTCTTCAAAATCGTTGCAAGTACAGTAGAGCATTACTATACGTTTGTTCGCTGGTATTGGCATGCGAGAGACTTTTTGAACGTATTGTGTAATGGATTTCTTATGCAGGTAGAACCATAGCACATAGATTATATCTTTTGTACCGTTTAGCCAGAAGTAGATTATGAAGAGTGCGTTTAATGCTATGAGAATATCTAACGTAGTATTTCTTGTTCCAGAAAAAACGTATTCTCTAATAGCGAATGGTGTAAAGATTAAGAATAGTAGTAGCCATGTTATGAGAATAGTTACGTATAATTATGCTCTCTTTAACATGGGAAAAAGTCTATGGGGGGGGGCGTTTTTTTTGGACGTTTTATGCGTGTGCCAAAAATATGTTTGGCATAAATACTGGTAGATAATAAATACAGGTAGAGTGGCTAATAATAAAACTTGATATTATCTAGTGTTAGAGCGTATATAGATATACCAAAATGAAGGAGGACTATATATGCTTTACTGCTTTACGTAAAATTTGATAATTTTGAATATGTTAGTGTCGTAGGTGATGCGAAAAATCACTGTAAGCTGGGTTCTCGCGGTTTTTGAGCGTGATTTGGCTGTTTGAGGAAACATGTCGACGCTCTGGGGTCGAGTGCACAGGATGTTAACGTACTTCGCTTGTGTTGAAAGCACACTGTGCTTTCAACTTTGAGCAAGCTTAGCGAATCGATCCGACTAGCGTATATACATTGCCTAGAGATAAAACCCGCAAAATATTAGGTACAGGCAATCTATTTATTGTTTCATATCCTGCATCAGTTCTTATATGTGTAACTCTTCTCCTTAAAAACCACCTAAAAATTTGACCACTAAGTTCTTTAAATAACACAGACAGTTCAAATTTCAGTCCGTTATCGTGTAACATAACTACAGTTTCAGAAGAATCATTATTCTCTGTCTTCAAAAAACCAAGAATGGGTTTAGTTAAATCAAGACTTTTATCTTCCATAATCTCTTAATCTATTAATCTCCAACTAACTTGTTGCTTTTAATGAGAATATTTTAGTACACAAATATAAATAGTCGCAATTTATTGTTTGTGCTTTAGTAAATACCAATGCAACAATAAATAATTTATTTTGAAAGCATCGCGGCTGCATGTATCAAAACTGTTTCCTTAACGCAACAATTTTGATACACTTGCATTATGTCTATTTTTGTTAATGATACTATTCTTATATGTTAAACACCTACATCTTCTTTACTTGCGCAAGAGTTATATATTGCTCTCAGAAAGCTAGTATTTGTTATACAATCTGGCTTAACTGGATACGCAGAAGATCTAGATTAAGGAATCACAATAACAATGTTGTTGATGTATAATCGCTTTTGATAGAGTTTCCCGCATACGCGGGTGTGATCCTTCTATGTTTCGTGTTCTATCGTCTTTCTCGCATTGGCGAGGCAATTACTTGAGCTTCAAATGCATGCAATACGTTTGAAGCTCAACTAGTTTAGTAATAAATATGCAACACAATCTTTCTTAAAGCTCTTATTAAGAGTATATTTGCCATTATTTAATAATCATTGTGGATTAAGAAAAATGGGAAGACGGTAATCATGAATTGTAATCATGTTGTTAATCCTGAATTATGGGGTAAAAAGAGAGAAGTTAATGGAGTAATGCAATGGCTTCCTCTTGCTCAACATCTTGAAGATACTGGAAATGTTATTGGCCAATTATGGGATCATTGGCTTAGCGATGGTCAGCGAAGATTGATTGAATCATCATTAAGTAAACACGTTGATGCAAAAAAGTTATCTCAATTTTTAGGATGCATACATGATATTGGTAAAGCTACTCCCGTTTTTCAGTTTCGAAAATCGTATTCAAAATCAGAAGATTTAGATATTGCGTTAAAAAATAAGTTAGCTATTGTTGGTTTTACAAATATCGATGATTTTATTATTAAGGCAGAAGATTGCTCGAGTAGTCATCACACTATAACTGGTCAAGCTATTCTTTCTAATGCTGGAGTTCCTGAAGGAATTTGTGCAATCGTTGGTGCTCATCACGGTAAGCCTTTAGATGATGATTTGGTTTATAAAAGTAATGAATTTGCGTATGCTGACCATTACTATCAAAGTGAAACTGAAAGTGATAATAGTAAATTATGGAAAAAATTGCAGAATGATATTTTGAATTGGGCTTTAGAAAGAAATGATTTTTCTAATGTAGATGATCTTCCTGAAATAAGTGAGCCAGCACAAGTTTTGTTGTGTGGATTGGTAATTATGGCTGATTGGATTGCTAGTAATGAACACTATTTTCCGCTTATTCCAATAGAGAAAGATTTAATAGAAAACCAGGAAGAAAGATATAGAAAAGGCTGGGAAAGGTGGTTACAACATGGTTCTAAAGACGTATGGGAATCATTAAATTATTGTAGTAATGTTTCGCAAATATACAAACATCGTTTTGGTTTCTTGCCGAATAGTATTCAGACAGCGTTGCACGATGTCATTTCTCATTGCAAAGAGCCTGGAATTTTTATTCTTGAATCTGCAATGGGTTCAGGAAAAACAGAAGCTTCTTTAATTGCTGCTGAGCAATTAGCAAATCTAACCGGAAGAAGCGGAGTATTCTTCGGTCTTCCTACTCAAGCAACTTCTAATGGAATGTTTAAGCGAGTTGAGGATTGGCTTAAAAGCGTGAATCGTGATTTTCAGGGTGAAATTGGTTTACGTTTAGTTCATGGTAAAGCTGAACTGAATGCAGATTATGCGCATTTGCCTCATGGAATGCAAAATATGAATGATGGTTCTGAGAGTAGATCTAGTAATAATGATGTAAATAACAATGGAGTAATACTTAATGATTGGTTTACTGGAAGAAAAACTGCAATGTTGGATGACTTTGTGGTTGGTACAGTAGATCAATTTTTGTTAGCTTCGTTAAAACAAAAACATCTTATGCTTCGTCATTTGGGATTAAGTAAAAAAGTTGTAATTATTGACGAAGTGCACGCGTATGACGCTTATATGAATAAGTATCTTGAAGAATCTCTTATTTGGATGGCAGCATACGGTGTTCCTGTTGTGTTACTTTCTGCCACTTTACCTGCCAAGCGTAGAAAAGAACTTATAAAAGCTTATATGTGTGGATTGTTTGGGTTTAATTGGAGAGAATGTGATAAATCTAATGTTGATTTTGAAACAAATAATTATCCTTTAATTACGTACAGTGATAAAAACTGTGTAAAACAAAAATTTATTGAAAATGATGCTAGTGATAATAAATCTGTTTCTGTAAGAAAAATAACAGATGATAACTTACATGAATCACTTGTTAATGAGCTTAAATCTTTGCTGAATAATGGTGGTATTGCTGGAATTATAGTAAACACCGTTAAAAGAGCTCAAGAAATTTATAATGCGTGCGTTGATGAATTTAGTGATGACGAAGTTATAGTTATTCATTCGCAATTTATTGCTACAGATAGAGTTAGAAAAGAACAACAGATTTGCAATATGATTGGCAAGAATGCTCATAGACCTGCTCGTGCAATAATTATTGGTACGCAAGTATTAGAACAGTCACTTGATATTGATTTTGATGTTTTGTTTACTGATCTTGCTCCTATAGATTTATTGCTTCAACGTGCTGGCAGATTACACAGGCATACGATAGAACGCCCAGATTCTCTTAAAAAACCAATTTTATATGTGTTGGGAACTAGTGCAATCTACAAATTTGATAGAGGATCTGAGTCTATTTACAGTAAATATTTACTTATGAGAACTCAATACTATTTGCCAGATGTTATAAATATGCCTCAAGATATTTCTCGATTAGTGCAAATAGTTTATGGAGATAATCCTTTAGAGTTACAAGAAGATTTGAGATATGCGTATGTTTCTGCAAAAAGGGAACATGATTCAGTAAGAAATAGTAATGAAAGTGTTGCAAAAACATATAGAATTGAAAATCCAAAATCAGAAATCGGCAAAAAATCTATCGTCGGTTTATTGAAAAATTCAATTACAAATGAATCTGATGAATTTGCATGTGCCCAAGTTCGCAATAGCGGCGAATCTATAGAAGTTATTGCTGTGAAAAAAGTTGGATACGGCTATGGAACTTTCCATGATTGTGAAGATATTTCACAAAATATTGATGATTCAGAAGTTGCAATGAATCTTGCTCAAGAAACAGTAAGACTGCCTTGGATGTTTGTGTCGAACAGTAATCGCGTTGAAGAAACAATTAAAGAGTTAGAAAAAATACGCAAGCAAGAACAGTTCCAAAACTGGGATAATCAGCCTTGGTTGCGAGGTTCTTTGGTTTTACTATTCGATGAAAATAATATTTGCGAAATATCGAAATATAGAGTTGTGTATTCTGAAAAAAGTGGTATTGTATGTATTAAGAGTTCGGAAGAAGACAGAAAGGAATTAAAAGGTGAGCAGGTTTAATCTACTAGATGAGCCTTGGATTTCCGTCATTGTAGACGAAAAAGGCCACAATAAGCTCGTATCAATGACAGATGTATTTAAGCATGCATCTGAATATAAAGCTCTTGCTGGCGATATGAAAACTCAGGACTTTGCATTGCTTCGCGTTTTGCTTACTGCGCTTCATACTGTTTTTTCTAGGTACGATATTCAGGGAAATTCTCGTGAATTTGATTCAGGTGAAGATAGTGAAGATGATTTCAATGAAGAAACAATGGATATTTGGCGCGAAGTTTGGAATTCAAAAAAGTTTCCAGACGTAGTTTTCAAATATTTAGAACAATGGCATGATCATTTCTACCTTTTTGATGACAAATATCCATTTTTACAAGTACTTAAACAGGATATCGATAGTAAAAAGCTTGGCGGTAAATCTCCTAGTGAGATATCAGGTAAAAATATAAATCGATTGATTTCTGAAAGTAACAATAAAATAGCTGTATTTTCTCCAAAAGATAATGTTGATAATAACAAATCGTCACTTACTGAACCACAATTAGCAAGGTGGATTATTACCTTACAGTCATACGCTGGATTAGCAGATAAGACCATGTTTGGTACGGAAAAATATAAAGCTTCTAAAGGTTGGCTTTTTGATCTCGGCGGTATTGAGATAATAGGAGCAAATTTATTTGAAACTCTTATGCTTAATTGTGTACTTGTTGGCGATGTGCAATCTCCTGAGAAAAAACAAAAGCCATGTTGGGAATATTCAGGAACAGAAAATATTGAAAATTCGTTTTATGAAACATTTATTGACAATGTTTCCCAGCTTTACACTCGATGGAGTAGAGCAATATATATAAATCCTGATATTAGTATTGACAAGCCGATATCGGTTTCTATAGTGAAACTTCCTGATATTAATCATAAAAATGCTTTTATTGAACCAATGACAGTATGGCAGTATAACAAAGAAGGTGAAAACAAGGATAAATACACTCCAAGGAAGCATAGAACAGAAGAAGCTATGTGGAGATCATTTGGACTCCTTACATCGCAAGAATTATACGATGGTAGTGTAAAAAATCATAAACCGGGAATTATGGAATGGCTGAACGAAATTAAACATGATATTGCTGGCTCTTCTATTTCACTGCAAGCTATAAGTATGAAAGATGATGGTAATGCTACATCTTGGGTTCCTACAGATGAAATATGCGATACTTTATATATTGATGAAGTCGTAGTAACTGATAATGCTGACGATGGATGGGTATACAGAATTAACAATGAAGTTGAGTATACAAGATCTGCCATAGGATTCATTTACAAGCAATTTCTTCTAGACATATGTGAAATACGTAATAGAAATAAAGATGATGCAACTAAATATGCTGATAAGCGTATTAGTCATGTTTATTTCTTAGTTGATCAACCGTTTAGAGAATGGTTAGCAAATATTAAACCAAAAGATTCAATGAATGAACGTTGTACTCAATGGAGAAATACTTTGCATAACATACTCATAAATGAAGCAAAAGGAATGCTAGAAAATGCGACATTGCGCGATTTTACAGGTAGACCATCTGATCAAAGCGAGAAAGAATCTACAAAAAATATAGTTACAGCTTACAACATTTTTACTAGTCGCTTAAAAAAATTATCAGGAAAATAAAAGACATAGAAAGGAGGCTATTATGGCTGAAAATAAAAGCAAATCTGTTGAAGTATCAAGCGCTATTAGCAAAATCATAAATCAATTTTTGAACAGCTCAGATATTTCATCGAGACGAGCTATGCTTGCTCAACTACGCCACACAATTGGTAAGCCATTAAGTCAGTCAGTAGAAATATGGCCATGGATATTAAACAATGTGCCAGAAAGCTTCATAGATAAATATGGTGAAGTTACCTACCAATTGCGAGCTGTTATAAACACTTTGCAAATATACGCATTGTACGAGCAAGGTGTTGTAGAAAAATCAAGTTATAAAGATTTGAACAAATCTGAAGATTCAGAAAATGAAAAATCTTATAACAATATGGGAACAGCTTTAAGAGCACTAAGAAGTGACGAAGGCGTACGTGTGGCGATGGATAGACGCTTTAGTGTTATGATTACTGCAAGCGATTATGAGAGTTTTTACTACTATCTTCGTCAACTAGTTCGACTACTAAAAAGCAGAACAAAAGAAAATCAACAAGCGATTGATTATTCTAAACTAGCGCGCGATTTGTATTTGCTTCAGTTTGAAGATTCAGAAAAAATAAGACTTTCCTGGGCACAAGAATATTATCGTTTAAGCAAGTAGCAATAACTTTTTAGCAACATCACATATTTTAAAAATTACATATTTCAAAAACAACGTTATTAAACAATTAACTAAAATTTAGAAAGGTAAAACAATGAACGCTCATTTATTCTTAGATATTCAAGCAATCCAAACTGTTCCACCATGCAATATTAATCGTGATGATGCAGGCAGTCCAAAAACTGCTCAATATGGCGGTGTAACTCGAACCAGAATAAGTTCTCAATGCTGGAAGCACTCAATGCGTGAATACTTCAAAGAGCACGGCGGTGACTCTAATGTTGGAATACGAAGCAAAAACATTGTTAAATACGTTGCTGATAAAATCATTACGTTAAAACCAGAATTATCGGAACAAGAAGCATTAGATTTAGCAGATAAAACGTTAAATGGTGCTGGCGTTAAAACTAAAACAGATAAGGGGGAAACAGTTCCTACAGCAAAAGCTTTATTCTTCTTAGGAGAGACTCAAGCAAATTCTCTAGCTCAAGCGGCAATTAATAATGTTACTGACAAGAAGCAGCTACAAGAAATCTTGAAAGATAATCCACCTATTGATATTGCGTTATTCGGTCGCATGCTTGCAGACGATCCATCGCTTAATGAGGACGCTTCTTCGCAAGTTGCTCACGCAATTTCCACTCATGCTGTTCGAACTGAATTTGATTACTATACTGCTGTTGATGACTTATCTACTGAGGATAATGCTGGAGCTGGAATGCTTGGAACAATAGAATATAATTCTTCAACGCTTTATCGTTATGCAAATGTTGCAGTACATGAATTTAGTCATCAGTTGAGTGATAACAAAGAATCTACAATTAATGCTCTTAGACTTTTTATTGAAGCTTTCGCTAACGCAATGCCTACTGGCAAAGTAAATACTTTTGCTAATCAAACTTTGCCGCAAATGCTTGTGGTAACTTTAAGAGATGACAGGCCAGTAAACTTAGTTAGCGCATTTGAAGATCCAGTAAAAGCAAAAGATGGATATGTTTCAAAATCTATTGAGAAACTATCTCAAGAATACGAGAAAGTTCAAAAATTTGTTCATAAGCCACTTGCATCATTCTATGTGACAATGGATTCTTCAAATGAGGAGATTAAATTAGGCGTAGAAGAGCAAAGTATGCAACAATTATTGGATGATTTTTCTTCTAAAGTCTCCGAATTGCTTCAGTAAATTTCTTAATAAATAACACTTATTAGTTGATATTTAGTGTTTAACAGTTAGGAAGCTTATGAAAAGTTTATTACTGAAGTTTGCTGGACCTTTGCAATCGTGGGGCACAGATTCTCATTTTGAAACTCGTCACACAGATTATTATCCATCTAAAAGTGCGGTAATAGGTATGATTGCTGCAGCTTTTGGGTATAGAAGAAGTGCAGATTGTGATGAAAATATTGCGAAACTTAATGATTTAGATTTTGCAGTACGAATCGATCAGCAAGGAAATTTGCTCAAAGATTATCATATTGCTGCAAAATATAAGCTTAACGGTGATTTTGAAAAAAATTATGTTACAAATCGTTATTATCTAGAAGATGCTATATTTCTTGTTGCAATAGGATCCAACAATGAGCAGCTTATTTACAGTATTAACGATGCGTTGCGCTCGCCGTATTTTCAATCTAGTTTAGGTAGAAGATCGTTGCCTCCTACTGCTGACTTTATTCTAGGAGTAGAAGATTGTGGAGTAATTCAGGCGTTATTAACGCATGAGTGGCTTGCAAAAAAGTGGTATAAAAAAAGGTTTAATGCTTGTAACTTATCTGAAATATCCGAGTCTTCTAATAAATCGCGTAATGAAGTATTTGTATCTTTATACGCTGATTCTGATTTAGTAGATAAAGCTGCGAAAGAATTAGTTAAAGATAATACTCGTACTTATAAAATTCAGGAATCAGTTCGTAGATTGCGTAAGGATTTTGTTAATTCTTTCTCGAACAAGGAAAGAAAATTCGGATTCCGTTACGAGTCAAAAATGGAGATATCTATTAAGAGAATTCTCCACGATAATTCAGATTCGGAAGGTATTGCATCAGATAGTAAACATGTGAAATCTACTGGAGATTTTATTGCTGAGCATGATGCATTCTCTGGATTGGAGGCTTAAATGTCTTATTTGAGTAGAGTTGAAATTGATTATAACAAACCTTCATCGTTGAGAGATCTTAAATCTGTTGGTGCCTTTCATAACTGGGTTGAACAAAGTTTTCCTAACGAATGGGAGAATCATGAAAGAAGCAGAAAGCTATGGAGAGTTGATGTTCTTCATGGAAAACATTACTTGCTTATAGTGAGTGATTCTGAACCAGATTTGCAACGTCTAGAGATGTATGGTGTTGCAGGAACAGCGTCAAGTAAAACTTATGATAAGTTTTTAAGCTCACTAATGAATGGCATGAGAATGCAATTTCGAGTGACGCTTAATCCTGTTGTTGCTATTTCTGATACTGTTGAAACTCGCACTACTAGAGGTAGGGTAGTGCCACATGTTACTTATGATCAGCAGATGAATTTTTTGCTTAATCGCGCACAAAAATTAGGTTTTTCGTTGAACGAAAATGAATTTACTATTGTTGAACGCGGATATAGCTTATTCACTAAGTCAGAAAAACCTATTAGATTAAGTAAAGCTGTTTATCAAGGTATTTTAACAATTAGCGATGCGAATATTATGCGTAAAACTCTGCTAGAAGGAATTGGCAAAAAGAAAGCATATGGCTTTGGAATGATGACAGTGATTCCTTTATGTGGCTCAAATAAATGACGCTATTTTATTGAAGGCTGTAACAGTATGGAAAAGAAATTCGGTGCTAAAAAAGCTAATATACCAGAGCTTCCACGTATAGGTGACAGAGTAAGTTTTATATACGTAGAGCATGCGAAAATTAATCGTCTTGATAGTGCTGTTACAGTCTTTGATGCAAATGGAACTATAAGAGTTCCTGCTGCGATGATTGGAGTTTTACTTTTAGGTCCTGGCACGGAGATTACTCATAGAGCAATGGAATTACTTGGAGATGTTGGAGCAAGCATAGTTTGGGTTGGTGAGCATGGGGTTCGCAATTATGCTCATGGTAGAGCATTGTCAAGAAGCTCAAGATTGTTGGAAAAACAGGCAAAACTTGTTACGAATAATAGGTCTAGATTGAGTGTTGCGAGAAAAATGTATCAAATGCGTTTCCCTAATGAAAATATATCGTCATATACTATGCAACAATTAAGAGGTCGAGAAGGAGCTCGTGTAAGAAGCATATATAGGGATATGTCTAATAAATACAATGTTCAATGGAATGGCCGCGATTATAAAGTCGATGATTTTGAAAGTGGTACTGTTGTTAATCAAGCATTGTCTGTAGGTAACGTATGCCTATACGGTTTAGTGCATAGCATAATATCTGCTTTAGGTTTAGCGCCTGGATTAGGTTTCGTGCATACTGGCCATGATCTTTCTCTAGTATACGATATTGCAGACTTATATAAAGCTGAATTAACTATTCCTGCATCTTTTGAAATTGCTTCTCAGTGTGAATCCGACGATGATATTGAACGGTTAATGCGTTTGAAAATGCGTGATTGCTTCGCAAATTGCAACATAATGTCTCGTATTGTTAATGACATACAAAATCTTCTTGAAATACCGATTGACGATCAAATTACTGTTGATGTAATACATCTTTGGGACGATAAGGAAATTCTAGTAGCTTCTGGCGTAAATTACAGTGAGGTGAATTGATATGCCGTTAACTGTGATTACGATGACTAACTGCCCACTATCTTTAAGAGGTGATTTAACCAAGTGGATGCAAGAAATTGCTACAGGCGTTTACGTTGGCAACTTCAACAGTAGAATCAGAGAAGAATTGTGGAAGCGCATAGAAGATAGTGTTGGGAATGGTGCTGTAACAATGAGCTTTTCTTCCAGAAATGAAATTGGCTACGATTTTAAGACTATTCATTCTCATCGTGAAGTTGTCTACTTAGACGGTTTGCCTTTGGTCAGTATTCCTTCAAATGATATGGCGGAAGGTGATATTAAATATGGATTTAGTGATGCTGCTAAGTTTCATAATGCAAGGAAATTTTCAAATGTTAGAAGTAGAAAAAATATTAATATTTCTTCTAATTTAATTGAGAATGATTTAGTAAATGAAAATATTAGTTATCTCATTCATGATAATGTTTCTCAAACTACAAAATTTACTACAAATAATGAAAAAATAACTTGTACCGATTACTGGAAGGATTTTATTGGTAAAATAAGTAAGAATTTTGTTGTAATAGATTGCGAAACCACAGGTTTAAATAGCAAAGTTGATAAAATTATTGAAATTGGAGCTGTTAAGTTCATTGGTGGGAAAATTGAAGAATTCCAAAAACTAATAAATATTAATTGCGATAATGTTAGTAATTCTAATAAAAATAATTTTATTCCTAATGAAATTATTGAGCTAACTGGTATTACCTCAAAAATGCTTGAGTCTTATGGCGTCGGATTAGATTTAGCATTAAAAGAATTTATTGATTTTGTCGGAAAATTACCAGTACTTGGATACAACGTACAATTTGATATGTCATTTTTGAATTCTGCTTTATCTTCATTAGATGAAAAACTTGATGATTCTCTTTCAATTAATAAAATTTTTGATATCTCTCGTTTTGTAAAGAAAGAAAAGAAATTTTTAAAAAACTACCAATTAAAAACGGTGCTAGAAGAATACAACATTGCTGAATCCGTTCCACATAGAGCTCTTCTAGATGCTAGACTAACAGCACATCTTGTTTTTCGTTTGAAAGGATTGTTAAAATTTATTTCATAAAAATAAAGTATTATTGTACTACTCTCTGTGATAGTTTGAATTGGAAAAGTAAATGAGATTTGACTGTTTCTGTTATAGAAATGGCCATTTTGTTGGGATCTTTAAGTGTCTTTCCCGCATGTGCGGGGGTGATCCCCAATTCGCACGCTTCTTTTCGCCTTGCTGCAGGTCTTTCCCGCATGTGCGGGGGTGATCCCAACAAAGCCCGCATGGGATTATGACATGATCCGTCTTTCCCGCATGTGCGGGGGTGATCCCTATGCCGAAATTAAACATACAGGCACGCGGCTGTCTTTCCCGCATGCGCGGGGGTGATCCCTTTTCATCAGGTGTCACAACGCGCAAACCGTGGTCTTTCCCGCATGCGCGGGGGTGATCCCCAATATATTTACGACTCTGTTTTTTACAAGGAGTCTTTCCCGCATGCGCGGGGGTGATCCTACGGTGTGTTGCCATCGTCGTAATCGTCGAGAGTCTTTCCCGCATGCGCGGGGGTGATCCCTATCTCATCTACTTCAGTACTCAATGGGTCTGGTCTTTCCCGCATACGAGGGGGTGATCCCACTAAGTCACGATCAGCGGCGAAAAGACGGAAGTTTTCCCGCATCGTGGGGTGAGGCAACCTGCTTGAGTGCAACACAGTGCGCGCGAAAGCAACTTGGAATGCCGAGCTTGCTCAAAGTTGAAAGCGCATTGTGCTTTCAACGCAAGCGAGGGGTGACTTCGTTAAATCAACGAAATTAGTTTTTCCGTACAAAGATTTATGCGAATGTGTTTACGTTCGATGTGTATCGTGATACTCTAGTAGAGACATGGCGCAAAGGGCGAGTTATCCTTTTCGTCCTTGCTTACAATGACGCGCCATGGTGCTTTTAGATTCTTTCCGAATATGTGTTGATTCATAGAAATTCTAGCTAGTATGTGTAGTTGGAATTGTTCTTCACATATGAGGTAATGATCTTAATTGCAACGCGTGGCCCTCGGCAACCAGCTTTCAAGACTGGAACATTAGTCTGAGGAGTACCACGCGTTTTTGCTTATAACACTATAACCACACGTTTTTCAGGCTTCACACATAAGCTGATGCTATCCTAGAAGTGCGTTTATCAAAAAAGAAAAAGGTTAGAGTATCGTTACTGCATGTAATGACGTAGAAGATAAAAGAGGAATCAGAAGCTAATGAATATGATGAAAATTTATTATGACATGGTTGAAAGACTCCGTCCCTATGCTGAGCCATACATGGATAGGCTCTCTAAAGAAGCAGTCAATAGTGCTATTAGAGCAGGAGAGCCATCAATTGCAATTGGTGACTATTTGGCAGAAGCATGGTTGCACAAGAGTGCGCCTAAAGAGTTGTTAATCGAAGCATATAACCTGCTAGAGCCTTATGAGTGCGGCGATATACATGACGATATAGCAGACGATTTAGGGTTGCCGCGTAAAGTTGATCCATTAGACGAATAAAAAATAAATTTTATATTAAATCAACAATTATCAGATTTTAGCCACCTTGCAAAAGGTGGTAAGCAATTAAAAGTATGCGCGTTAATACCGCGTTCCCAGTTGTGTTAAATAAGAAAGGAGTGAAAAGCTGATGAACATGCAGAAAATTTATTATGACACGGCAGAGAAACTTCGGTCTTATGCTGAACCATACATGAGTGAATTTTTCAAAGAATTTGCTAATGATGCTATTGGCGCAGGAGAACCTTATGAAGCATTAGCAGATTACTTAAGCTTTGCATGGGAACATCAAAATACTCCTCGCGAACTTATTATTGAAGCATACAATCTTATTGACGATGATTATCTTGATTCATATAACGAAATGGCAGATAAACTAGGGATTCCACGTCGCAAACATTCTGCAGATTACGATGAAGATGAATAAATTGTATATTAAAAAATATACTTAAATGAAAATTGCGAGGGACCCCTCGACTAACAATCTGACGTAAACGGCAGCTGCGAGGCCCTCGCGTTACGTTCATTATATCGTTATTTTTTAGAATATACAATGTAACAGGGGATTCAATAAATACTATTCTTCAAAAACGTTTATCTAGAGAAGATACGAAACTAAATTGCGTTTGCATAATAGAAAACAGGAAAATTAACTATTACAAAAGAGCTGGTCATTTCCCCCCAAACCTACCCCGTGAAGGGTCAAGGGTAAGGGGGAGCCCCAGCTCTCAACTCGATTTTATCATATGGGTTTTTACATCTTCGCGTGATGGATGGTAAATCCCTCAATAGTTCGAATCCCATCAAGCCCACATATGCTCACTTTTCACGCATGTGTGTTGATTGGCGGAATCGCGTAGTTTTATTACAAAGCACTACACGCAGTTTTCATTACACAGCTCTTATTATGTAGCTCTGTTGCGCAGTTACACCAACAAACTTCTACGCACAGCCGTCTACTTAGCTCTACTTATAACCTGGTACCCGTGTTTAATTAGCACAGATTCGAGTTGAGAAATATACGCAAGCGCTGCAGGGGAAAGATTCGTGCGCTCGTTCTTAATCCACCCAACAAGCATGGTCTCTTCGCAATCCAGCGGAATGGTCACGATTTTCTCGTTATTCAAGTCGTCATTGTCATTCCAGTGCAAATCGTAAAACCATTAAGACCAATAATAAAGTTCAAAAAAGATGCGTTTTGCCTTCCAGTAACACCCGAGGGTGAGCCTGATTTTGACTATATGGAGCGCTACATTCGAGACATTGAAAAATTGACTATTGAAGATGTAGTTAAGCATAAAGACAAGGTTATTGCAGCAACCAAAATGTTGGTAAATAAGAAATCTTGAGACTTTAAGCCTAGCTTTTCCTATCGTTAAAGAGTGCACATAATATCCATGTTGTGCACTCAAAAAGTGTAGGTATGCTCGTAAGTTTTCTAAATCCATGTTTTATGCTGAGTGTTAGTTAATTCCTATAATCGCGTGATAAAAACGCCAAAATATGTACACTAATGTGATTAAAAATGCACCAAAATATAATGTGATATACGATAAGATGTAACGCAAAAAGCCAAAAAATATAACAAAGGCTGATTACACGGATAAACTTATAGAACTTGCGCTGAAAGATTGCGCTGAAAGAAAATGATTGATAAGTTAGCATGACTAATCGCAAGTTAAGAGTAATTAATAAGCGAGTGTAGCTAGTCGCAAGTTGATTGTGAGTTAGTCGCAAGTTAGTCATGTTTAATCGTGGTAAATAAATAGTTGCGAGTTTTGCGCATAGGTCACAATTTGCTGGTACACTATTACTCGGAAAGTGGGTATTTTCCCATTTAAAAATAAACAAAGGAAATAGGTAGGCATTATGCGTAAAGCCAAAATTGTTGATACCATTGGTCCAGCTACAGAATCGTTGGAAGGTATTACCAAGCTTGTTGAAGCTGGTATGGATGTTGCTCGTTTGAACCGTTCTCACGGCACTCCTGAAGATCATTTGCGTGTGTACAACAACGTTCGCGCAGCTTCCAAGTCCACTGGCCGCAATGTTGCTGCTCTTGTTGATTTGCAGGGTCCAAAGATTCGCTGCGGTTGGTTCAAGAAGAACGCTGATGGTGAAGATAAGGTTTATTTGGAAGAAGGCCAGGAGTTCATCATTACTACTGATGATGTTGAAGGAGACGAGCATCGCACTTCCACAACCTTCAAGGGCTTGCCAGGAGATTGCCATGCAGGCGACCCAATTCTTATTGATGATGGTAAGGTTCGTCTTGAGGTAACTAAGGTTGAAGGCAACGACGTTCACACTAAGGTTATTGTTGCTGGCCCAGTTTCCAGCCACAAGGGCATTAACCTTCCAGGCGTTGCAGTTTCTCTTCCAGCTTTGACCGAAAAAGATGAGTCTGATCTTCGTTGGGCTATTCGCACTGGCGCTGACATTATTGCTATGTCCTTCGTGCGTTTTGCTACCGATATTGATCGCGCTCACGAAATCATGGACGAAGAAGGCCGTCGCATTCCAATCGTTGCAAAGATTGAGAAGCCACAGGCTGTTGCAAACTTGGAAGAGATTGTTAAGACCTTCGACGGCATTATGGTTGCTCGTGGAGATATGGCAGTGGAGATGCCACTTGAGCAGGTTCCACTCGTTACCAAGCGCTGCATTGAGCTTTCTCGCCAATACGCAAAGCCAGTAATCGTTGCCACCGAAGTTCTTGGATCAATGGTTAACTCTCCAGTTCCAACTCGTGCAGAGGCTTCTGATTGCGCTAACGCTGTTCTTGACGGCGCCGATGCAACTATGACCTCTAACGAGACTGCAGTCGGCAAGTATCCAGCAGTTACCGTTCAGACCATGTCTCGTATTTCTCAATACGCGACTGATAATGGCTATGATCGCATTCCATCTGTGGAGCTTGACATGTCTAGCACGGGTGCAGTTTCTTCTGCAGCTGTTGACTTGGCAGACAAGCTTAACGCTAAGGCGATTGTTGCTTACACGCAAACTGGTCGTACCGTTCATCGCATTTCTCGCGAGCGCCCAGCTGCTCCAATCTATGGCTTGACCAACAATGAGCACACTTATCACTGGTTGGCTTTGAGCTGGGGCACTGAAGGCTTCTTGATTAACGAGGACTACCACGATATGAACCGTCACGATCTTATGATCTTTACCGACAAGGTTCTTCGTGAAGCTGGCAAGGTTGAAGACGGCGACAAGATTGTTGTTTTGAGCACTGCTCAGGGCGAGCGTCAGGCTGGTCGTACCGACTCTATTTACGTTCATACCGTTGGTGCTTGCGATTAATTGCTAGCTAATCGATAGTTGATTGCTAGTTAATCGTTAGTTTCTTAAACGCGCATCCTTTTGGGTGCGCGTTTTTGTTTAGTGCGAATCTTGTGATTTCTTACGTTACGATTTAAGTTTGAAGTCGTCGATTCCCGCGTTTGTTTACCATTTGAGCCAAAAAGGGAACAAATGCAGGAATGAAAAGCGCTACGAGAATTAGGTGTGTCGTTTGGTGTGTTGTTTGTATGTTGTGCAAAATCTCGCGTGGGTGTGGGAGGAGAAGATAACAAATATCATTTGAGCCAAAAAGGGAACAAACGCAGGAATGAAGATAACAAAAACGCCGCTTAGAATGTAAGCGGCGTTGTGCACGTGCCCCCGGTGAGACTCGAACTCACACTGCACAGATTTTGAGGCTGTTTCCTCTACCAATTGGGATACAGGGGCATCTTAAATTATCCGCGTTTTAACGCGACTTGATGACTATACCACATTTTGTAGAGTAATCAAATATACCGCGTGTTGCGCGTAAGAAAGCGAGTTGCAACCGCGCGGAAAAATCGCCAGCAACCGCGCGCCAAAAACCCAAAGTAAAATAAAAATAAATAAATATAAATCAAAACAGAATAAAAACAGAAATATTAATTTGCAAATTATTTAAGACTGGGTGTGTTGATGTAAGAATTTTGGTATAATTGCAACTTGCGCCTCTGTAGCTCAATGGATAGAGCAACGGCCTTCTAATCCGTTGGTTGCGCGTTCGAATCGCGTCGGGGGCACTTTGCTTTGCTCTTGTGTTATGTGAAAAATGTTTGTCACGTATTATGAAAAATAAGGAGCACTTGTGGAAAATCATAGTGTAGTGGAAAGCCATAATGTAGCAGCATCAATAATTCTAGCAGCAGGTGATGGGACGCGCATGCGTTCAACAACGCCGAAGGTATTGCACAAGTTTGCTGGAAAAACATTCCTAAATCGCGTAATGAACGCAATGTCAGGCGTAAATCCAGGGGAGCTTGCTGTTGTAGTGCACGCTCAAGCGCAACGAGTGTCGGCAGCTGCGCAAAGCTACGACAGTGCTGTGCGTATTGTAAATCAAGACGATAAGCCTGGAACGGGTAGGGCTGTGCAATGCGCAATGCATGACCTTAACGAGGCCTCAAAACAAGAATGTGGCAGCGTGCTTAGTGGCTCTGTGTTAATCGCAGCAAGCGATATGCCACTTTTAGACACACAAACATTGCAATCATTAATCGATTTTCACAATAATCAAGGCAATGTGGCAACTGTTTTAACCGCTGTTTTAGACGACGCCACTGGCTACGGGCGAATTGTGCGAGAAGCAAATGGTGATGTTTTGCGAATTGTAGAACACAAAGATGCTAATGCAGGAGAGCTTGCGATTAAGGAAGTTAATACGTCTGTGTACGTGTTCGATGCGGAAGTGCTTACAGACGCAATATCCAACCTTAATTCCAAGAACGCTCAAGGCGAGTTTTACTTAACGGATGCGTTAGAGCACGCTCGCACAATGGGACGAGTTGGAGCAATGGCAGCAGCAGATTCGTTGAGCGTAGAAGGCGTGAATACGCGCGTTCAGTTAGCTGCGCTTGCAAAAGCATACAACAAGCGCGTTTGCGAAAAGTGGATGCTTGAAGGCGTAACGATTCTAGACCCAGAAAACACGTGGATTGAAGACGATGTTGTTTTGCAAGAAGACGTTACAGTTCTTCCAGGGTGCTTCTTGCAAGGTCACACGATTGTTAAAAGCGGTGCTGTAGTCGGTCCTTATACAACGCTTATTGATGCTCAGGTAGACGAAGACGCTGTTGTGGAGCGCTCGCGTGTGCAAGAATCGCATATTTGCCGTGCTGCAAACATTGGTCCGTGGACGTACTTGCGACCAGGAAATGTGCTTGGCGAGGAGAGTAAAGCTGGCGCGTTTGTGGAGATGAAGAAAGCGCATATTGGAAACGGCACTAAGGTTCCGCATTTGAGCTATATGGGCGACGCTGATTTGGGAGAGCACACGAATATTGGCGGTGGCACGATTACAGCAAACTATGACGGCGTGCATAAAAACCATACGACTATTGGCTCTAACGCGCATGTTGGTGCAGGAAACCTGTTTGTAGCTCCAGTTACTGTTGGAGATGGAGTTACAACGGGTGCAGGCTCTGTTGTGCGTCACGATGTTCCAGCGGATTCCATGGTGTATTCGGAAAATACGCAGCACGTTGTAGAAGGCTGGAAGCCAGCTTGGGAGCGAAATTAGACGATTCGTTGGTTGACGGTAAGTACGGTAAGTTAGGAGAAACATATGGCGGCTTTAGAAAGCTCTGTTAACGCGATTAGGATTGCTGCGGCTGCAGCCGATAGGTTAAAAGCCACTAATTGCCAAGCTTTTGACGTTAGCAATCTGCTTGGAATTACAGACGCCATGCTGGTTGTTTCTGCATCTAACGAGCGTCAAGTCTTAGCTGTTAGTGAAGAAATCGAAAAAGACTTGTACTTAAAAGACAACAAGCGCAAGCCAATATCTAGAGAAGGTTTAGAACTAGCACAGTGGATTTTGCTTGATTTTGGCGACTTTGTGATTCATATTATGCACGAGGAAGCGCGCGAGTTTTATCGCCTTGAGCGTTTGTGGAATGATTGCCCTGCAATTGATTTGCAACTTTCAGAGCATAGCGAGAGCGATGCGGATGGTGAAGATGGCGATAATGCGCAAAATGGCGATAATCAAGAGTCTGAAAGGTAGCGCAAGATAATGGTGGATTTTGTTGAAAGCGCGACGCAAATTGCGCATAATGCCAATAAAAACAGTGCTCACGAGGGCATTGCGCGTTCTGTAATGCTTGTTCGCCATGGTCAGACGCCTTATAATGCACAATTTAGACTTCAAGGCATGATTGATATTGCTTTAGATGAGTCTGGAATAGACCAGGTGACTCGCTCTGGCAAGGCTTTGCGAGTGCTTTTTGGAGCTTCCGACTTAGAAGACCCAAAGAATCCCAATAGCGAGGAGCACGTGCGCATTACTCCAGAAGAGGCTGACGCTAGTTTTGTTGCCGTTGTTTCTCCGCTTATTCGCGCACAACAGACGGCTCACGCTTTTGCAGATAAGATTGGTCTTAATGTGCATGTTGAAGATGGCGTGCGCGAGCGATTTTTTGGCGAGTGGGAAGGTCTTAATCGCCAGCAAATTAGCGAAAAATGGCCTGAAGATTTTAATGCTTGGGTAAAAGGCGAAGGCGGCGAGCTTAATCACGGTGCAGAAACTAAGCAAGAAGTTGGCGAGCGCGCGGCGAAAGCTGTTGAAGATTGGGCGCGCAAAACTGGATCGGACCGCGATTTACTAGTGTTCTCGCACGGATCTTGCCTTTCTCAAACTGTTCATAAGCTTCTTGGATTAGATAAGGTAGATCCTTCTTATAAGACGATTGGCGGAATGGGAAACGGCCGTTGGGCGCGCTTAATTCCAAGCCAAAACTCAGATGGCTCGATTCATTGGCGTTTGGATGCTTACGATCAAGGTCCTGCAGCAGATCCTACAAGCCAGCGTCTTATTCGCATTTGGGGAGCTGCGTAAAAGCTGCGTAATCTCTCCTTTTTACCGATTATATTTCGAAAACTACCGTTTAGCGATTTTGTAAAGACAGACTATTTACAGTGCCGTATAGTCAAAATTACAAAACAAAAAGCTAGCAACGCTAAGAAAAGTTAGCAAAAGCTAGTAACAGCTAGTAAACGCTAACGGTAGTATACGGAAGGGAGGCTTGATGAAAGTAACAATTGCTATTGTGCCACCAGAAGAAGAGCAGCAGGCTCAATTGTCAGTTCACAATATTGACGATAATCTTAAACGCATTATAGCCAACTTGCAAAGCGTTGATTCTAAAGATGCAAAAGCAAGCGGCGCTGAAAATAATACTGTGAATGCTGTAAATAATGCTGTAAATGCGGCAAATAGCAACAATAATTCATTCATATACGGTTATATTAATGATTCGATTATTGTTATGCACGAGCCAGATGTGATTATGATTTGCGTAGAAAATTCGCGCGTAATCATTCACAGTGATAAAGGCGAGTGCGTGTCTTACAAGCGCCTAATGGATTTTGACAATCCGCAATTCGCGTCGTTTGTGCGCATATCTAAATCCGCAATCGTGAACTTGAATCGCATTGTTCGAGTCGATCCAGGATTTGGTGGAAGTATGAGCGTAAAAATGGACGATGGAAGCGTTGAGTGGATTAGTCGCAGATGCTTAGCAGGATTCAAAAAGCGCTTAGGAATGTAGTTTTAAGCGTAGTCAAATATAAAACTATCAAAAATTTTAATACTAATTTTTAATACTTAAAAAGGAAACGATTATTATGGAAAAGCAAGTTACAACTTTTGGTAAAACAATGGTAAAAAACATTGTTAAAGGCATTGGCATAGGGTGCACTATTTTTACAGTAATGTCTTTTATTTCAAGCCTGTTAGCACATAGCGCGGTTGGAAACAGAATTGCATCTTATGCTGTAGCCGCGTTTGTTATAGGCATAGGCTATGGAGTATTCGCTATTTTTTGGTCGAATGAACGCATGTCAAATCTTGCGAAGTTCGTTTTTGCGCTAGTTCCGCCAATTGCTATTCAATTTATTGTGTCTGTGATTGTTGGATGGATTTCATTCAAAGATGAGCCAGCGGTGATTTGCGGATGGATTGCGTTCACTGTTATTTTCCCGATTGCGATTGCTGCAATAATTTATTACTTCGAGAAGAAGAAAGCGGAAGAAATGAACGCTAGATTGCAAGCATTGCATAAAGAAAGCAAGTAAATTAGTGACAATTAAATAATTTAAGTAAAAATTTAAGTAAATAAAATAATCAAATAAAAATTGAGTGGTGTTCATCTTCGCCTTTGAAGAAGAACGCCACTCGCTATTCTAAAACGCATCATAGAATGGTCATAATTTATTCGGCGTTTTGTTAGATTTTTGCAAAAAATTAGTATATTGACTAATCTTTAGCAATCGTCTTTCCAGCATTAGCTCCAGAAGTCAAATCCTGAATCTCATTAATCTCCATAACAGGAACAGCAGCAGGTTTCTTTGTGCCTTTTTCTTCTGCAACGCGCACTTGCTCATTGTAAATCGCGTCATCTGTGTGAAGTGTAACTGTTCCGCGGAAGCGATAGCCTTTCTTTTCTGCCAAATTTGCAACGGCAACAACAAGCTGGCTGCCGTCTTGCAAGTTCTTAAAATGCTGACCTGCAGTGCGCTCGTGGTAGGCAAGGTGGTTATCGTCAAGCACGAACATAGACATCTTTGGGCCAAGATCAAGCTCGCCATCTTTGCTAATCGTTGCAATCCAAGCCAAATTGTTCTCAATAAAAGTCTTCATATCTTCACTAAGAGTTGCCATGTTGAGTCCTTTCTTCAACTGATTATTGTGCAATCGCGCAATCATACGATTATGTTTCAATCACCTTTAAGATTACGCGCAATCGTGCATATAAAGGCTTAAAATTCGGCAAGTTTTTGCAAAAACACCTAAGCTTGTGACATAAATCACTAATTGACAAATATCGTTAGAGCTACAAAGTCGGTAAATCGCTCGCGCTACGCTTTTCCTCACGGCTATTAGTAGCCGTTCGGCTGATTTGGCATGTAAAGTCCACTGGACTTTACATTTGAGCCAAATCACGCTTTGAAGGAGCTTGAAATGCGTTATGCAATTTCAAGCTCAGTCAAAGCGCCCATGCAGGTCGTCGCGCTTGCTTTTGTTTACCTAATGGGTTGATATGGGAACAAACGCGGGGAAGTGTTCTTGCTTTTGTTTACCGAAACGCCAAAGTTGGAAACAAACGTGGGGAAGTGTTCTCGCGTTTGTTTACAGAAACGCCAAAGTTGGGAACAAACGCGGGGAAAGAGAAACAAACTCGGGCGTGCGTGGAGCAAACGCACTACATAAATCATGATAAATTATGTGTTGGTAAATTTTTGGCTGTAAATCATGAATTGTAAATATTAAGGTAAAGTCGCAGTGTGTACAATCAATTCAGTTGTCAATTAGGAAATTTTCCGAAGGAACGCCGATGTGTTGTACTTTTCTTGTTTTTGTGGCTATTCTATAAAGTTTATAAGGCAATTTAGCTAACTTAAAGAAAAATTTAATGTTATAGACTTGTTATTTGCAAGAAAATGAGGGGAGTGACATGAGTGAAATAAATAGCGCGGTTCAACCAAGGCAGAATAATCGAATTAACGTAAACATCGCGCGAATCATGTTGCTCTTATGCGCTGCGATTTGGGGCGGAAGCTACGTCTCGTCTAAATACGCTCTAGAGGTATTCCCACCGCAATGGCTTATGGGAGTTCGCATGCTTGGAGCGTGCATAATAATGGGCGTAGTCTTCTTTAAAACAATCCGCAAAAATTTTACTAAAAAGCTAATAATTCCTTCGCTTTTAACGGGCGTTACGTACTACGCATCTTTAGTTACGCAAACAGAAGGATTAAGGTGGATTGATCCAGGCAGAAGCGCTTTTCTTACAGCAGCCTACTGCGTTATAGCGCCATTTTCCGCGTGGATGATTATTAGAAAAAAGCCAACGCTTTTAGGAATTATTGCGGCTTTAACATGCGTTGTTGGCGTTGGATTCGTTGCATTAAAGCCAGGATCTCTTGTTCTTACGCTTTCTCACGGAGATGTTTTAACTCTTATTTGCGCTTCGGTTTTTGCGTTTAACTTAACATACTTAGCGTATTATTCTAGACAATACAATCCCGTTGCTTTAACATTCGGCCAGTTTAGTGTTTCTGGAGTTCTATTTTTGTTTGGAGCTGCAATAAGCGAGCCTTTGCCTAACTTTAGTGCAGAAGATAATTGGATTACGTTTACAAACATGTTCTATCTTATAGTGATAGTAACTGTTCTTGCGCAAATTATTCAAAACTACACGCTGATTTATCTTTCTACAGCTAATGCTTCTGTGATTATGTGCACAGAATGCTTGTTTACATTGCTATTTTCTAGCATTCTTTACAATGAGCGTGTAACAAACATGGCTTTTGTTGGATTCGCATTGATTTTTGCTGCGATTTTGCTTGCAAGTTTGGCAGAGCATATTGAGCTAATGCGCGCAAGAAAAAAGCAAGGCGCTTATAAATCTAAAGCAAAAGTGGCATCTGTGCCAGCATCTACAATCTAAGTAGTACTCAATTTGAACACTAATTAGTGAATATTTTTGGCGATTACTAATTGGTGCATATTGCTTAGTGAATAGTGGTAGATAACGATTTTTAAGGTGTGCTTGTGAAGAACTTCTTTAAGGGAATATCATTTACGCAAGTTCTAGCTGGCTCTCTTGCAGCTGTAACTGCGTTTTTGCTTTCGTCAAAAATTGGCATAGCTGGCTCTGTTATTGGCGTTGCAATGGGTTCTATTGTGTCTGCTGTAGCATCGCAACTTTATCAAAATGTTATTCATGCGTCTTCAAAAAAGATACAGTCTTCTTCTGCGTTAAAGTCGGGTTCAAGCCGCTATGAAGAAGATGACACTAAAGTGGTAAATAATGCGCGTTTTATTGCACTAGAGGATGATATGCCTAAAGAATACGAAGTTTACAATAATATGGGCGATTCGAGTAAAGAAAAACAAGCTAGAAGAGTTGTTGCAATGGCTTCTAATGCAAATAATGCAAATTTTGCTGGCGATTCTTCACTAGATGGCGATTCTTCAAACTCACAAAACGCAAAATTGGGTAAGTCGCCAGCACTTAGTGCCGAAAGCACGAGTGTTATGGAATTGTCTTCCTTAAGAAAACTAAAAGAAGAAGATAATGCGCTTTCGGAAGGAGACGAAGACTCGATTCTTACTCTTAACGACGCTAAACGCTCATTAGGCGGCAGAAGTGATTACGAAAATAGTGAAGCGAAGTATAAGAAGCTTACGATTGTTATTGCTATTTTAAGTGCGCTCGCTGCTGTTCTTCTTACTGCTGGCATTGTGTTGCTGTTTACTCAAGGAAAGGGTACAGATAATTTAGTGCCTTCTGGCCAAAATACCGAGCAGAATAATGGAGCGAATCCAAATAATCAAATGCGGCAAAATGGCCAAAATAATGGCGTTCAAAATCAAGATAAGAACTCTCAAGACGCGCAAAAAGACTCTCAAGATGCGCAAGACGAGAAAGATAGTAAAGACAGCAAAGATAGTAAAGACGGTGAAAATTCTTCGAGCAAGAATCCTAGCGAAAAGCAAGATAAAAAGACTCACGAAGGGTCTTCCTCTTCTTTAGATTCAAATGAGTCTAAGGCAGATTTTGGCGAGCAAAGCTCTGTGGATTCTGGCGTTTCTGGAGCGGATCCTGGCGCGCGCGGGTCTAAAGGCGATTCCTCGGTTTCTGGCGATTCTTCGCCGTCTTCGCCTTCGACTTCGACTAACGGAGTGAGTGGAGGATCTGCTGCGCAACAAGGCGAATTTGGCTCGCAGCAATCTGTCAGTGGAGAATAGGCAGCTGCGAATAGTAATAGTCGCTAAAACCGCTGCATGCGACACGCCGAGTTTGGTTGGTAGCAAAATCTGTTGTATTCTATCAAAGGTTCGTTTGAGCCGTACAACTAAAACGGGGCTATGGCGCAGCTGGTAGCGCATCTCCATGGCATGGAGGGGGTCGGGGGTTCGAATCCCCCTAGCTCCACAATTTAAAACGTCACTTCTAATCGGAGTGGCGTTTTTGTTATATTTCGATACGTATCTTATATACTTGTAAGTCCTAGTGCATGTAAATCATATTTTGCACAAACATTCTAAACTTAAAACTTAACTTAAAACTCATAGGAGATAATTCAGCATGTTAAAGCGCGCGTGGAAAGTGGCATGCAAAATAGCCAATAATGAGCGTACGTCTGGGTTGATTATGCTCGGATTCGCTTTAGCTGGATTAATGCTTGCAAATTTGCCATTTACGTCTGCGATTTTTGAAGCTGTTTCCCACACGCAAATCGGAATTCCGTACACAAATATTCACATGTCGATTAGCCACTGGGTTCAAGATGGCGTGCTAACTATTTTCTTCCTTACAGTTGGTTTAGATTTAAAGCACGAGCTTATTGCAGGTTCTCTTAGAGACCCTCGCGCGGCAGCAATGCCAATGATTTGCGCGGTTGGTGGCATGATTGTTCCGCCTATTCTTTTTGCTGGAACTGTTACAATATTCTCGGAGTTGCACGCTGGTCAAGAGATTATGCGACTTACTTCTGGAGCGCTTCCGTCTTTAGATATGGTTCGCGCTGGCTGGGCTATTCCTACGGCAACAGATATAGCGTTCTCGCTAGCGGTTCTTGCGCTTTTTGCTAAAACGCTTCCTAAAGCATTGCGCGCATTTTTAATGACTTTGGCTACAGTCGACGATCTTCTTGGAATTGCATTAATCGCATTATTCTTCTCTTCGCTTAACGCGTGGTATTGGTTTGTAGGAGTTGTTTTATGCGGATTAGTGTGGACTATGCTTGTGCGATTAAAGCGCGTTCCATGGCCTGTTGTGGCGCTTGTTGGCTTGCTTGCGTGGGTTATGATGTATCAAGCTGGCGTTCACCCTACTCTTGCAGGCGTAATGGTTGGTTTGCTAACTCCTGCGCATCTTGTTCATGGCGAAAAGTCGCTTAGAGCCGAAAGGTATCGCCAAAAAATTCAGCCTTTGTCTTCTTTGTTTGCGCTGCCAGTTTTTGCGCTTTTTGCAACTGGAGTTCATTTTGAAACTTTGACTTGGCAGCTGTTCTTGTCTCCAATATTAATTGCGATTACGATTGCACTAGTTGTTGGAAAGCCTCTTGGAATTATGATTACAGCTTGGATTGCTAAGAAAGTTATGGGCTTGCGCGTTCCAGATGATTTGCGCGTTCGCGATCTTTTGCCTACAGCATGCGCGTGCGGAATTGGCTTTACTGTGTCTTTGTTAATCGCTTCGCTTGCATACAGCGACGCGGATCTTTCGGGAGAAGCGAGATTCGGCGTGCTAGTGGCGTCTATTATTGCGGCTGCTGTTTCGGGATTTATGCTTGCAAAGCAATCGAATCATATGGAAGAAGAATTAGACGATATTGAAGAGTGATTAAGAGCAATTAAAAGTGATTAAGATTGACTTTAATGCGTTTTTTAATCGCGATTATAAGACGACTAGAAAGTGACTAGAAGGTTTTAGAAGGTTTTAGAAGGTGACTTATGGTTTCTAATAATAATTTAGATAATTTAGATAATTCTTGCGACTTGCGCGCGCAAAGCGAACAGAACTCACCTTGGAAAGACACTTATTACAGCGGCGCCGTAATGATGCGCGGGCCAATGATTCCTAAGGAAAGCACAACGGAAACGCTGCTGCAACACGATTTGCCTAATGGCGATTCGCATAATAATTACGCGTGGCAAGGTCTTGACCCTTGGCGAGTTCTTAGAATACAAGCCGAATTCGTGGATGGCTTCGACGCTTTAGCAAAACTTGGATTAGCTGTTAGCGTGTTTGGTTCTGCTCGAATAAAGTCAGATGAGCCAGAATATAATAGCGCTCGCATAATGGGCAAAGAGCTTGTAAAACGCGGTTTTGCGGTGATTACAGGCGGCGGCCCTGGAATTATGGAAGCAGCAAATCGCGGAGCTGCAGAAGCTGGTGGAACAAGCGTTGGGCTTGGAATCGAATTGCCTCACGAGCAGGGCTTAAACAAATGGGTAAATCTTGGAATGCGATTCCGCTACTTTTTTGTTCGCAAAACAATGTTCTTAAAATATTCCTCGGGAATTATTGTGTGCCCAGGCGGTTTTGGCACAATGGACGAGCTTTTTGAGTCGCTTACGCTTGTTCAAACACATAAGGTTTCTAAAATTCCTGTTGTTCTTTTTGGCAGCGAATATTGGAAAGGTCTTATGAATTGGATTGAAACTACGGTTAAAGAAAGAGGACTTATATCGTCTTTTGACCCTAGTTTGCTTGCGATTACAGACGATCCTCTAGAAGCTGTGCGAATTGCTAGCGGAGATAAGTTTATTAGCTAGTCTTAGCTGTCTTATCTAATCTTAGATACTTGTGGCTAGTCTTATCTTATTCTTGCTTATTTTGGCTTATTTTTCGCTCATTTATAAGCGTTGTAAGTTGCCAAATCTCTTCTCCAACGTCGATTCCGCGTGGGCATTGCCTAGAGCATGCGCGCACGGATTGGCACGCGCTTATGCCGTCGCTAGAATCCGCCAACTCTAATCTTCGATTAGTGGCGTTATCTCTAGAATCGTTAATAAATCGCGCAGCATTTATAAGCGCTGCAGGCCCAATAAACGCTTCTCCGCCTGCATAAACTGGGCAAATTCCTTCACACACTCCGCACATTATGCAATTGCTTAAAAGCTCAAACTTTGCAAGCTGCTCTGGGTTTTGCAAAAACTCAATAATCGCAAGCTTTCCGCTGCTGTTTCTTGTTTGAATATTTTGCGCTTGCAAATATGGCTCAAGTCTTTTAAGCTGCGCAATCATTGGGGAAAGATCGCAAATAAGATCTCTTTGAACAGCAAAGCCTGAAAGTGGCGCAATCTCAATAATGCCAAAGCTTCCATTTTGGATTAAAGAAAGAATTTCTTTAGATTGCACTTGCAGATTGTGATTTTCTGCGGATGTGGTTGATGTTGTGGGTGTAGTTGTTGCGGTTGCTTGCGATTTTACGCCACCAGTTTTTCTAAAACCGCTTGATCTAACACCTTGAGTTTGCGTATTTTGCCTAGCGTTTTGGGCGATTGTAGCTGTGCAAAGCAAAGTAGGCATGCCGTTTACATTTGCAGCATCCGATCCGCAAACGCCGTGACCGCAAGAGTATCTAAATGCCAAAGTGGGGTCTAGTGTGCGCTTAATTTTAAGCAAACAGTCTAAAATCGTGTCGTTTTTGCGCGCACGAATCGTATAATCTTGAATCCAATGTTTTCCGCTTAATGGTTTAGCTTGTAAATCACCAGAATTTTGAGTCTGGAATGGACTACTTTTGCGCTTTTTTGCAAAAGGACTTTCCCTGTGCCTTCTAACTAAACCAGGGGAGTTGGCGGAAGCGCTTGGGGTTGAATCGGTTGAATTGGTGCTTGAATTGGTGCTTGAATCGCCAGCAACCGCGGAATTGAAAGAATCGCAAGAATCGCCAGCAACCGCTGAATCGCAAGAGCCATTATTTGGTATAAAACGAGATATGCGAAAAGTCACAAAAGCTTCATCTTGTAAAGTGCAATCTTGATTAATGGAATGCGCAAAGTTGCGTCTAAAATCGTCAACCATTTGCGCATACCTCCAATTCATACAATTCTAGTTTGCCATAATACTTGCACAGAAATACTTGAGTAATTACATAAGTAGCAATAAGTAGCAATAAGTAGCAAAAATGTTGGCTGCGCCTAACGTTAGGCTTAAATTATGACAGATGCTTTGTTTTTGCTGGATACAAATAAGGACGATGCGCCCGTTCTTGCAAACGGTATTGAAGAAGGGTGGACTCTTAGCTTGCCTCAACACGTTAAAAGGCATGCAATAAGCGCAATGCGACTTTCTGAGGGCGATTCATTAGACCTTTCGGACGGAAAAGGAGTGCGAATTCACGCAACGATTACAGACAGTGAAAACGGATTAGTTAGAGTAGATTCGTTTATAAAAGAGGCAGCGCCAACAACCCGATTAGCGCTGATTCAGGCACTTGCAAAAACGGGCCATGATGAGCAAGCAATAGACATGGCTACGCAAATCGGAGTAGACGAAGTGATTCCTTGGTGTGCAAATAGGTCAATCTCAAAATGGAAGCCAGGGCGCACAGATAAGCGTTGGAATCAGGTGCTTGAGGCTGCTACGGAGCAATCGCGCAGAGCGTGGATGCCACAGCTTTTAGAGCCAGTTACAAGCAAGCAGATTCTAGCGATTTGTAGGCGTGCATGTGTTTATGGAAGTCTTGTAGTTGTTTTGCATCAAGACGCAACGGATTCTTTTAGTCAAATCGAAAATTACGTAAACGACTTAACGGAAAAATGCTTAAAAGACGGCAAAACGCGCACTGTTTACGTAATTGTGGGGCCAGAAGGCGGAATTAGCGAAGAAGAAGTGCAAAGTTTTATAGACGCTGGAGCTAAAAGTTGCGTTTTAGGAAGCAATATTTTACGCGCATCTACAGCAGGGCCAGTATGCTTATCATTGCTTTCTAGAGCGCTTGGAAGGTATGAATAGTAAGCAATTTTGCGAGCAATCTTTGCTAGCAATCTTTGCTAGCTTTGTGCGTGTTCTGTGTAAAATAGTAAATGGTATTTGGCAATAAGAATTGCAATAAGAATTATTGAAAAGTGGGCAAAATAATGGATAAAGCATGCAAAACATACAAAACTGACGACGATTGCATTTTTTGCAAGATAATTGATGGGCAAATTCCAAGCAGCAAAGTGTATGAAGACGATGCGGTAGTGGCTTTTAACGATATTAATCCGCAAGCCAAGGTGCATGTTTTGATTGTTCCGCGCAATCATTACAAGAATGTTGCAGAGCTTGCGCAAAATGATTCTGCTGTTTTGGCTCATATTGCATGCGTTGCGCAAAAAATTGCAAACGACTTTTATAATGGAGATTATCGCCTTGTTTTTAACACTGGTTTGGAAGCTGGCCAAACCGTGTTCCATGTTCATGCTCATGTTTTAACAGGCGAAAAACTTGAAGAAGGTAGTTTATAAATCGTGTCAAATAGTACAACGCGTATTGTTCAAATTCCAAGCGAATTAAGCCCAGTTGCTGTTTTGGGAGCAGCAGATTCAAACTTAAGAGAGTTAGAGAAGGCTTTTCCAAGCGTAGATATTTCCGTTCACGCGGATTGTGTGAAAATCGTATCTAGAAGCGCAAGAAGTGAGGAAGATGCTTGCAAAGCTGAACACGCGTTGCGCAAAATAGTTGACTGCGCTTACGAAGCTCCTGTTGATTCCTATGCTGTAAAACGTATGTTAGAAAGAGATGTGCTTAAAGGCGCTGAACATAATGTGCGAATCGATAGGATTGGGCACAATGGCGGAGTTTTTGGCGGATTAAAGTCTTTTGGTGCTGGAGCTGGAGATGGTGCTGGTTTTGGCTCTGCTTCAATGGAAAGCGATTTTGCGCGAGATTCTGCCGATTTAATGCCATCTAGTGAAGATGCTAAAAGGCGCGCAATGAGCCGCAAAGCGCGAATGGCTAAAGGTGTGATAACGTTTGCAGGAGGGAATCCTGTTCGCGCAAAAACCGCGGGTCAAACGGCTTATGTGCAAGCAATGGAATCAAATACTGTAACGTTTGGTATTTGGCCTGCTGGTACTGGCAAAACGTATTTAGCGGTTGCTAAGGCGGTTAGAGCTTTAGGAGATGGCCGCGTGAGAAGAATAGTGTTGACGCGCCCTGCTGTAGAAGCTGGGGAAAATCTTGGATTCTTGCCAGGAACGCTAAACGACAAAGTAGACCCATATTTAAGGCCGCTTTACGACGCGCTTTCCGACATGTTGGGCGCGCCGCAACTTAAGAGGTATATGGACGAGAACGTTGTGGAAGTGGCTCCTCTTGCATACATGAGAGGTCGCACGCTTAATGACGCTTTTGTTATTTTAGACGAAGCGCAAAATGCTACTGTGCAGCAGCTTAAGATGTTTTTGACGCGTCTTGGTTTTAACACCACAATGGTGATTACGGGAGATAGAACGCAAGTTGATTTAGCGGTTCCAAAATCTGGCTTAGCTTCGATTGAGAACGTGCTAAAAGACGTTAAAAGTATTGCGTTTGTTCACTTAAATGCGCAAGACGTTGTTAGAGCGGAGCTTGTTGGGCGAATCGTAGAAGCGTATGAAGCGTGGGAAAAGCGCGAGGCTGATTTTAGGCGCGAGAAGGGTAGCGTGCGTGGTGCTAGGGATGTGCGGGGAAAGTCGCAAGCAACCACAGAATCGCTAGAAAGCAACGAATCGCAAAATCTTGAATCGCAAAATCTTGAGAGGAATAGCAAGTAATCATGAGTGTTGAAGTGATGAACGAAACCGTTTGGCAAATCGACCCAAAAATATTCTCTGACCTTGGAATGTGGGTTTTGCAACAAATGCGAGTAAGCGTTCAATCCGATTTGTCGATTACTTTTGTGGATCCGGAGCCAATCGCTAGTCTTCACGAAAAGTGGATGAACTTAGAAGGCCCTACAGACGTTATGAGCTTTCCAATGGACGAGCTGACTCCTGGAAGCGATGACAAAGTTAGCGAAGGAATGCTTGGAGACCTTGTGATTTGCCCATGGGTAGCATCTCAGCAAGCGGCGGCGGCAGGGCATAGCACAATGGAAGAGATGCTATTGCTTACGATTCACGGAATGTTGCATTTGCTTGGCTACGATCACACTACGCCTCAAGAAGAAAAGCAGATGTTTGGCTTGCAAAGACAGCTTTTGCTAACGTTCTTTGCAGCTAGATCTGGCGAACTTTACGACGCCACTTTGCCATCGGGCGCTGTAAATGAGCTGGAAGAATACGAGAAAAATCATGCTAAATAACATTACAATTCCGCCGATTCCCGATTTGCCTGCGCATATGTGGGCTTGTTTGGGTGCGATTGCAATAGTCGCAGTTTTGCTTGTGTGGCTTTCGCTTGCAATGGCGGCGGCGGAAGGAGCTGTGCCAAGAGTTACAAGGTCTAGTCTTAATAATCTTATGATTGAAGAGCAAACGAATGATAGCGAAAGTCAGGTCGTTCGCTTGAGAAAGCTTGCTAGAATCCGCAGAGCAAAAAAGCTTATATCAGATAGATATGCTACGAGCGGAGCGTGCGCGTTTGTGCGAATCGTGTGTAATGTGCTAGACGGCGTGGCTTTTGCTGCAATCGCGGCGGCTCTTGGTGCGTCTTTTTGGCTAACGCTATTAATCGGACTAATAGTGGCAATGATTGTTGCAATTGTTTCAATTCTTGTGCGGCCAAGGTCAGTGGGCGCAGCTCAGCCAGTTTTTAAGCTAATGCGCTTGTCTAGAATAATTTCGATTGCTGTTTTTATGAATCCTTTTGCAAAAATCGCAAGCCGTGGAGATTCGCAAAGTCAAAGTCAAAATCATAAGAAAAATGTTGCGCTTTCTGACGACGAAGAGTTGGAAAATATTCAATTAGACCAAGCTAAAGCGAGTATTGATAGGCTTGTGGAAGCAAACGATTTTGACCCAGAAGTTTCGGAGATGATGCGCAATGTGCTTACACTTTCCGACACTTTAACGCGCGAAATCATGGTTCCGCGAACCGATATGATTTGCGTTAAAAATGACGAAACGCTGGAAAATTTCCTAAAGTTATGCTCAAGATCTGGATTTTCTCGTGTGCCTATAATTGGCGAGTCGGTTGACGATTTGGAAGGAATCGCGTATTTGAAGGATGCTGTGCGCGCAACCGTGTTTAATCCAGCGGCATCTGAGCGTGCGGTTTCTACGATTAGCAGAAGCCCGATGCTTGTTCCAGAGTCCAAGCCAGTGGATGATTTATTCCACGAAATGCAGCGAATCCGCCAGCATGTTGCCGTTGTTGTAGACGAATATGGCGGAATTGCAGGGCTTGTTACGATTGAAGACGCGATTGAGCAAATTGTTGGCGAGCTAGAAGACGAGCACGACCGCACTCAGCACGCGGATCCGCAAGAGGTGAGTAAGGGCGTGTGGAAAATGCCTGCGCGCACGCCGATTGCCGATTTGGAAGATATTTTTGAAGTGCATATAGACGAAGACGATGTAGACACTGTGTTTGGGTTGCTCACTAAGCTGCTTGGAAATGTGCCGATTGTTGGGTCTAGTGCTGTGACTCGCGGCCTTAAGTTGACAGCGGTTGATTCTGCTGGGCGGCGCAAGAAAGTCTCCACAATTCTAGTTGAGCGAGATATTCAGGGTCTTAAAGATATTCAAGGCCTTAAAGAAGAAGACGATAGTAAAAAGAGTGGGGGCAAGAATAGCGGAAAGAGCGATGGAAAGACTGATGGCAAGAATGGCGATAAAGATAGTGGCAAAGACAGCGAATCGTCGCAAGTTGCTGGCGATAAATAGCGTTGAATTATGAATAGTATGAAAGATGTTGATGATATGAATGATGAAATGAATGAGGATATGGACGATATGAATGACGAAATGTTTGCTAATTTAGATCCTTCCCTAAAAGCGAGCGTAGAAGCGCCCGATTTTAACGGCTATAAATCGGGATTTGTTGCGGTAGTAGGCAGACCAAACGTTGGAAAATCAACGCTTATGAACGCGCTAATTGGAACGCAAATCGCAATCGCGTCTTCTCGCCCAGAAACAACGCGCAAGGCGATTCGCGGAATCTTAACAACTCCAAACGCGCAAATGGTGTTAGTTGATACGCCAGGAATCCACAGACCGCGCACTTTGCTAGGCCAGCGCTTGAACGATATTGTAGACGAATCGCTTGCAGATGTGGATGCGATTGCTTTCTTGCTTCCAGCAGATCAAGAGATTGGGCCAGGAGATCGCAGAATCTTAAGCCGACTTCGCTCCGATTTTGCCAAAAAAGACGCGTCTGGAAATTGGGTGTGGAAGGTTCCGCTTATTGGAATCGTAACAAAAATTGATACTCTAAGCCGAAGCGAGTTGGTGTCTCATTTGATTGAGATTCAACAGTTTGCTGATTTTACAGATATTGTGCCAGTTAGCGCGCTAGAACGCGACAATGTTGACGAAGTTAAGAAGGTTTTGATTGACAATCTTCCAGAAGGTCCAAAGATGTATCCAGACGATCAGCTTAGCGAGGAGAGTCCTTCGAGCATGATTGCGGAGCTGATTCGTGGGGCTTTTCTTGAGGAGCTTGACGACGAGCTGCCGCATTCGCTGGCGGTTGTTGTAGATAGCATTGTGCGCCCAGAAGATGAGGACTATGCGCAATATGGCGATAATAAAGTGCATGTGATTGTGTCGGTGTATGTTGAGCGCGATTCGCAAAAGCCGATTATTATTGGGCGCGGTGCGGAGCATCTTGTGCGCGTTAAGAAGCGTTTGCGCACTGCGGTGAATCGTATTACGGGCGCTAAAGCTGTGCTCGATTTGCACGTAAAGGTTGCAAAGGGATGGCAGAGCGACCCTAAGAAGCTTGAGCGCTTAGGGTTCTAACATTCACTGTTCCTCACGGCTATTAGTAGCCGTTCGGCTGATTTGGCACGTAAAGTCCACTGGACTTTACGTGCCAAATCACGCTTTGAAGGAGCTTGAAATGCGTTATGCAATTTCAAGCTCCTTCAAAGCGCCCATGCAAGTCGATTCGCGCATAAGCGCTACTTCTTGCGAATCGTGTACATTTGCGTGTTAAGCAAATTAGCGTATCGGTTAATAACTCGAGGGCGAATAATCTTCATAGAAGCCGTCATCAAGCCGTTTTCTTGAGTAAATTCTTCTGGCAAAATAATGAACTTTCGCACAGATTCCGCGCGCGATACGCCCTCATTTGCAATATCCACAAACTTTTGGACTTCTGCGCGCACAACCGCGTTATTTGCGGCATCTTCCATGCTCATAGTTTCGTCCAAGCCCTTGGTCTTAAGCCAGTTGCGCAAAATCTCCTCGTCTAAAGTAACAAGAGCAGATATAAATGGCCTCTTATCTCCAAGAACAAGCGCTTGAGATACAAGATCGCAACGCTTAATCACTTCTTCAATAGGGCCAGGAGCCACATTCTTGCCGCCAGCAGTAATGATTAAGTCCTTCTTGCGACCAGTAATGTAAATCATGCCATCGTCGTCAATTCTGCCCAAATCGCCAGTAGCATACCATCCGTCTTCTGTAAACGAAGTCTCTGTGGCCTCTTCATTCTTGTGATATTTCTTAAACACGCAAGTGCCCTTAATTTGCACTTCGCCATCTTTAGCAATTCGCAAAGTGAAAGCTGGGAAAGCAATACCAACGGAGCCTTCGCGGAATGGAACACCAATAGGGGTAAACGCGCATGGGGCAGTGGTTTCCGTAAGACCGTAGCCTTCGTAAACTGGCACGCCTGCGCCGCGGAAGAACGAAAGCAGCTCTGGGTCAAGCGGTGCTCCGCCAGCAACAATCCAGCGCGCGCGTCCGCCAAGCGCTTGGCGAATCGGGCGGTAAACTAGCGGATCGTAAGCAGCGCGGCGAGCCTTTGTTAGCGCCTTAGCGTCTCCATAATCTTGTACTTCCTTCATGTATTGCTGAGCCGTAACAACAGCACCCTGGAAAGCAAGACCCTTAGCGCCATGACCTGCCTTTTGCGAAGCTGCGTTATACACTTTTTCGAGCACGCGCGGAACAACAATCATAACTGTTGGTTTTGCAACTTGAAGGTCGGATATAAGCGTTGTAATGCCTTGCGCAATGTAGATTCTAAGCGTGCTAGCAACAACAATATAGTTGATTGCGCGCGCAAATGAATGAGCTTGAGGTAAGAATAAAAGCACAGAAGCATTAGGTTCGCTAAGTAAATCTGGCAAATAAATCGGCAAGTTTAACGCGGTTGTGCAATAATGCTCATGCGTCATTTCCACGCCTTTTGGCGCAGCCGTAGAGCCAGAAGTGTATACGATTGAGCACAAGTCGGTTTTTTTAACAGAGTCAATGCGCTCGTCTAGCTCTTCGTCGCTAACAGTGTAGCCAAAAGCCTGAAGTTCCGCCAATCCGCCTGTTTCTATGCAAATAATACGCTCAAGGCTTGGGCACTCTTCGATTGCGCCATCTGCCTTCTCCTTCATGTCGGTTGTTCCAACAATCAAAAAGCGCGAATCGGAGTTGTTTACAATGTTGCGAATTTGTTCGGCAGAATCAGTGTCGTAAATCGTAGCAAGCACGCCTCCGCAAGCCATAACAGCAGCGTCTGCAATATCCCACTCGTACGAGGTTTTGCACATTAACGCAACAGCATCGCCCTTGCGCAATCCGTAGTGAATCAAGCCTTTTGCTGCATCTCGCACTTCTTTAAGGAACTGATTTGCGGTTTTTGTAACCCATTTATCGTTTTCTTTGTATGTGTAAAGCGGATCGTCTCCCATGCGTGCGGCTCTATCGGCATACAAGTCGTAGATGCTTGTGCCTTCGTCTATCGGAGCGCTTCCCTCGGTTTTTGTAGTCAACAAGCCAGTTTGTGGGTCTAAGAACGTTGTGGTTGGCATTTCTGCGCCCCACTCTTCTACGCGAGGCAGATCTACTCGAGGCAGACGCGATTTTTGCGCAAGTAGCGTGTTTGTTGCTTCTTGTTTTTCTTCGACTTGCGAGTAGTCTTGGCTTCCCGAGCGATCGTCGCTAACTGGATGCGCAAAGTTGCTGCCAATTTGCAAAGCCTTGCGAGCAAGATTAAAAGCTTGCTGCTGGAGTGTGTTTAGCACGGACACGTCTGCTCCTTAATTGTGCCAATTTTGAATCATAAATTTGTGTTGCAACGTGTAATTTGTGTTACAACTTGAGTCACAAAATCAGCTTGTTTTTAAGCGCACAATCGCATGCGCGCTTACTTCTTTTATATATGATAATAGCTTGTATAGCTCAAGTCACTTTTTGTGTTTTGATTGGATTAGAATTTTGCGAATTTTGCATTAGGATTTTTGTGAATTAACGCATGTCAAAGTGTTTTTGTAGACTAGATAGGTTGCTTTGGCGAGGGAATAACACTGCGATACTTGCGACGAGCGCTTTGCGATTGCTGCTTGCGATTGTTGTGTAAGTTCCGTTATCGACTGGGCTGATGCCAATATGGTTTTCGGCGCGTCGGTGCGCCTGAAGCTGGGTTAATCAATCTATCCAGATAATAAGGAGACCGATATGGCTACAAAGATTACACTTGAAGGCAATGTGCGTAATGAGTTCGGTAAGGGTGCTGCCCGCCGCATGCGCGTTGCAAATTTGATTCCAGCAAGCATTTACGCTGGCGGTGCTGAGCCTGTACACGTGACTCTTCCAATGAGGGAGACCACTCTTTCGCTTCGTCACGCAAACGCTTTGTTCACTATTAAGTTTGGCAAGGAATCTCGAATCGCGGTTGTTAAGGATGTTCAGCGCAACCCTGTTAAGCGCATTGTTGAGCACATTGATTTCTACGAAGTTAAGGCTGGCGAGAAGATTGACGTTGAGGTGCCAGTGTTTGTTGAAGGCACTCCAAAGGGTGCTGCTGTTGCATTCGTAGACGTTCAGGA
>CAMPUL010000013.1 GCA_946997215.1 Gardnerella vaginalis | reverse complement strand
ATCCAAAGGTTTTTTCTCGCGTTGTTTCCAGAATCGAAAAAGTTGTGCCGCAATCCGCTTTTATTGGGTTGATTATGGATACGGGCGTGCCGTATAAAGTTACGGCTGCGGATTCGATTGGCTTAATGCAACATTTTGGCATGTATTGGCAAGTTAAAGATGGAGATTTTGACTATTGTAATTGCGTAACTCCACGCGCGCTTGCTGTTTCTAAAGCTGCAAACGAATGGATGATGAATTTGCCATTTGAGGAGCGTAAACGCAGAATTGATAGTGTTTACAGCATTTTTAGTAGTTTAGGGTACTCGACTTTCGACGAGATGTCTGCGCATTGGTCGGAAGTTGTTCCTAAATTATTGAAGATTGCAATGCGTATGGATTCAAAGACATATGAGTTGATTCGTAGCGTTATGAGTGCTTTTGCGCTCGCTAGTGTGCCTTCGGATAAGAAAAACTAGCATAAAGTCTATTTAGAAAGTCTATTTGGAAAGTTTGTTTGGAAAGTTTGTTTAGAAAGTCTATTTGGAAAGTTTGTTTAGAAAGTCTATTTGGAAAGGTTTTGAATGCGTCTTCGTTTGGATTTAGCGTATGATGGCGGCGATTTTTATGGTTGGGCAAAGCAGCCTACTTTGCGCACTGTTCAAGGTGTTTTAGAAGACGCATTGCACAAGGTTTTGCGCGTGAATAAAAGCGATGCTAGCGAACCTTTACGGCTTAGCGTTGCTGGCCGCACAGATACGGGCGTTCACGCATCTTACCAAGTTTGTCATTTAGATGTTTCGGAATCTGTTTTGCAAAATTGCGTTGGTCACACAAATCTTACGCCTGTAAAAGCATTGGAATATAGGCTTTGCGGTGTTTTGCCTAAAGACATTTCAATTCACAGCGTAAGTATTGCGCCAAGCGGTTTTGACGCGCGTTTTTCTGCGCTGGATCGCACATACGTGTATCGGATTAGTGATGCGGCAAATCGCGCAAATTTGGATCCGCGAATGCGTGGTTTTGTGTTGCAACTTGACTACGACTTAAACGTTGACGCAATGAATCAGGCAGCAGCTATGATTGTTGGTTTGCATGATTTTGGGTCTTTTGCGCGGCCGAATCCTGGTGGAACTACGATTAGGTGCGTTAAAAAGGCTGTTTGGAATCGCGTTTGTGCGTGTGCTGGTGCGGATCATGGTGTCTCTGCTGGTGCGTCTTATGGCGCTAAATCAACTGGAAAAATTCCTTGCATTGAGAACGGTTTGCTTGAGTTCACTATTGTTGCAGACGCATTTGCGCATAATATGGTTCGTTCTCTTGTTGGAGCGTGCGTGCAAGTTGGATGCGGTAAGCGTTCTGTTGATTGGTTCAAAAATAAGATTGAAAATCCGATTCGAGAAGGCTCTACAGGTCCGATTGCAGCTAACGGTTTGACTTTGGAATATGTTGAATACCCTAAAGACGAGGAGCTTGGCGCGCGCGCAAACGCGATTCGCGCTAAGCGAACGATTGAGGAACTTGGGTGAGTGTCAACGCGCCATGCGCTTATATATTCTAGGGTTGGCTTATAATCGAAAAGTTGCGTTTCTTTTTGCATTTGCACTTTACGCATTTGCGAGTTGCGCAAAGGATGAATGTCCGAGCGGTCTAAGGAGCACGCCTCGAAAGCGTGTGAGGGCTACACCCTCCGCGAGTTCAAATCTCGCTTCATCCGCAATCAGGGTTTCTGGCGATTAGCCAGAAGCCCTTTTTTATACTCCGACCTGCCTTTTCGCTTAGACCGCGCAAGTGATTTTCCTACTTAACGTTGCGCGGGCGCGACGACCTGCCTTTTCGCTTAGAGCGTAACGTGAAAAGGTAATTCGGAGCGCTGAGCTTGCTCAAAGTTGAAAGCACTGTGTGCTTTCAACGCAAGCGAAGACGTGAGCGCGGCTAATCCGCGCGAGCGAAACTCCTTTTACGGATATCTTGTGAACGTTAATGTTCTAATGTTTTAGGTTGGCGCTATTTATTGCTCGTATAGAAATACATCAAACCTTCTGAATATCTAAAACTTTTTCGTATCTTTTATCACCGAGATTCTTGATTTTTCTTGCTGCTTCAGCGAATCACCATTTCATGCTGCGAATCGACTTGCATGAGCGATTAAAGCGTAGCGCGCGAATGCACTTCGATTCGCTGAGCCGCTTAAAGCAGAAGCACTGCTTCTGCTGCGCGCTTTGACTGAGCTTGAAATTGCATAACGTATTTCAAGCTCAGTCAAAGCGTGATTTGGCTCAAATGTAAAGTCCAGTGGACTTTACATGCCAAATCAGCCGAGCGGCTACTAATAGCCGCGAGGAATAGCGCGCTTAGACCGCGCTCACAATATTCTTGATTCTTTTCCCATCATTTGTTTCGCGACACGCGCGGAAAGTCTTTCCTTAAAAAAACCTGGGAAAATTCTTCAAAAACCTTGAAATGCGTATTTTTACGGTTTAAGTGTTGTTTATCCACAAATTTTACGGCAATGTGGCTTTTATTGTGGATTAGTTTGTGTATATCATCATTTTTTTCGGTTTAGCACGTGTGGCTGGGGCTTGACTTTTTCAAACGGGGGGGGGTATGTTAATAGCAAACATGGCCGCACCTAGTTTGGCTGTGTACCACGATCCGTTTTGGATTGTGGAGCAAATTTTTCTATGCGCCCCTAACGCATAGGAGAAGAAGAAAGGAAAATAAAATGATGAATAAGAAGGCTATCGCCGCTTTCGCTGCTGGCGCAACTTTGCTTGCCGGCTTCGCAATGGCCACCCCAGCATTCGCTGAGGCTCCTAAGGCTCCTGAGGCTGTAAAGACTCCAACAACTGCTGATTTGAAGAAGCAGTACGAGGATGCTAAGACGGCTTTTGAAGGAATGTCTGCTGGTAAGGATGCGCCAACTGAGCCAACTTCTGATGCTGTTAAGAAGCTTTATAAGGAAGTTGATGGCAAGCTTGAGCTGAAGCCTGCAACTGATCCTGATCGTAAAGATGCAAAAGAAGCGGATGTAAATTCTGCAACCGATTATGTCACGAAGTACAACGCTCATGCTGCTTATGTTGCTCAGGAAACCAAGGTCAATGATCTTCATGCTAAGTATCTTGCTTCCTTGGAGAAGGATGCTAACACTCCAAAGGCTGAGGATCCATCTGATGCTGATTACACTGCTGCTTTGCAGTCTGCGTCTACTAAGCTTCAGGCTGCCGATAAGAGCGTTCGCGACGCTTTTGCTAAGGCTAACAAGCTTGACGGTGAGTTGAAGGCTGCTAAGGCTAAGGCTTCTGCTGCTGCTAAGGCTGTTACCGATTTTAAGAATGAGCATGACGATATGTCTAAGCGTGATCAGGCTACCCTTGGTCGCTTAGAGAAGGCTCAAGCAGATGCTGACGCTGCTGTTACTAAGCTTGAAGGTAAGACTACTGAAGCAAAGGGCAAGTTTGATGATGCTTTCGGCAAGTATGAGTCTGCTTTCACTGCTTACTCGGATGCTTACGCTAAGGCTAAGGATCATAAGGAGGCTTTGGTTCTTGGTTTTGCTGCTCCAGAAGCTGTTAAGTTGCTTAAGACTGACTTCCAGTATGGTGTTGGTTTTGTAGGCTCTTCTGACCCATTCGTTGCTCCTGGTGCTCCAGCTGGTCAGCCAGGTGCTAAGCCAGGTCAGGCTGCTGGCCAGGCTGGTGCTAATGGCGCTGCTGCTGGTGCTAAGACTGAGGTTGAGAACAAGAATGGCAAGGACAAGCGCGGTAACACCCACACTGGTACTGGTGTTGGCGTAACTTTGACCGCTTTGGCTGCCACCATGCTCGCTGGCATGGGTGCTGCTGTTCGCAAGGCTCGTCACTAAGCAATGCGCGCGCACTTATGCTAAGTGTGTGAGTGCGCGCTTGAAATAGGCTTGCGTTAGGCGGCGGCGCGTGTTTTGTGCTGCAGCTTGCACGCGGGGTTTAGAGTTTGCTTGGTTTGCCGAAATTTCCTTTTCTTACCGTGTAGGTTCTTTATTCTGCTTGTAAGTGCTTAATGCTTGTTGCTAGAGATGGTTTTCCGCTAGGGACGGGATTCTGTTTTTAGTATTAAAGGCTTGTTAGGTTTTCTAACAAGCCTTTTTCTTTTCCCCCGCGCCAACCTGCCTGAGCGCTAAAGAGCGTAGCGCGCGAAGGCAATTTGGCGCGCTGAGCCGCTAAAACGTAAAGTCCAGTGGACTTTACGTGCGGCGAAGACGTGAGCGCGGCTAATCCGCGCGAACGACATGACCTGCCTTGTCGCTTAGACCGCGCGAACGATGACCTGCTTTGTAGTGCGATTGTACTGGATTTACGGCGTGTCGTTATACAATTGCACTACATAAACACGCAGAACTGTAGTGTGTTTGTACTGAATTTCGGTGTTTTTTTGATACAAACACACTACAAGGCTGCATGGGTTACATTAAGTGAGGTAGAGATTCGAGATTTTTCGCACTGAATGAGATGAACCTCAGCGCCGAAGGTGGTGATTCATCGAATGAAGAAGAAAAATCGAGAATCTCGGTGATAAAAACCACGCAAAAGTCCTAGATATTCAGAAGGTTTGATGTATTTCTATACGAGCAATAAATAGCGCCATACTGAGGCCTTGGAATATTAACGTTCATAAGACCCCCGTAAAGGAGCGCGTCACTTGCGAGGAGAGAAATACTCAAACCTCGCGCAATACCGAGTAAGGGGAATCGTTCGCGCGGTCTAAGCGCAAAATCGCAGTGTGCTATTGCTTAAAAATCATGGAAGAATCGCTAGGATATCCATAAGCGTACGCACTCATAATATGCGAAATAGTAATGTTTGCAAGAATCTCAATAAACTCTTGATTTGTGTTGCTATTAAGCGCGCTATGATTTACGCTACCGTCTTTGTTTGTAGGGAAAATGGCTTGATTTAGCGCGTCTAGTTCTCCGCGTGCGCAATCCATATACGCTATTGCAACTATTGGCAAGTCTTTTGCGCTAGCTTCGTCTTTTGCAACGCCAGAATCCAGATTCTTTTGCGGTATTTCGTATACTTTTTGTCGCAAGTCGCTTCCGCTTGAAGCAAAGTGCATAAGTGTGTTAGCAATCGTAGCTGTAATATCGCTTTGTCTTAACGAAACGTTATCAACATCTTTTGCAGCTAAAGTTTGTAACATAAAAGCTAGTTTGTCTTGTTCTAATGCCGCTTTTGCAAGTGGGTCGTGATTCCAATACAAGTTACTAGTACTATTTGCAAAGTCATACAATTTTTTGTAAACGCTTGATTCCATTTGATTTGCGATTTTAGAGGCGTTTGCCGCTCCGCTTTCGTTGCCTTGACTTAGATTAGCCAATCTCCATGTGTTTTGCGCGCTAAAAACAACGCCTTGAGCAAATCGTGCGTTGCATTGTACCGCAACGTTTTTCCAAGAATTCGCAGCATTTTGCAAGTTGTTTCTAGTTACGTTTGCTTCTTTTTTATCTACGATTTTTTGATTGCGCTTTGCGCTTTGTAAAACCTGGTAGCACGCATTATTGCTTTTAGATGAGCTAGTCGCAGCGTTATTAACGTTATTAAATTGCTTTGATCCCGAGCAAGCGCTAAAAGCCATTAATACAGCAATAAGCGATGCAAATACTAAAACAAACTTTTTCTTGCGCATTAGAACACCTTTTGCTACGTGTTTGATAATATTTTGCACGCCTTGCAAGGCTTTAGAACAAAACAAAACGTGTCTGCATAATCTACTAAAATAGTCTGTGACTGTGACCAATGTTGGCTTGCTTTGTGTCTAACATTTTATGCTTAACATTTTTAATCATAGTCATAAAATTTTGCGCTTTACATACTTGTTAAAATTAGATTTTAGCGTTTTGTTATGCGTAAAACGTATAAAAGAAGAATAAGTTAATTTTATAAGTGAAAATTTATAAATGAATTACAGGAGGACATGCACGATGGAATTGGATTTGGCGGGAATGCATCAGCTTGCGGCTCAGCAGGGGATTAATGCCGACGAGCTGGACGAGGCACTCGCCGAGGCTTTGCGTCTTGCATACATGAAGACTTCCCACCCAGCAAGGCATGCTCGAGTTGAGCTAGATGAGCGTGCTGGTTGCTTTACTGTATGGGCACGAGATGAGATTCCAGGTGTTCCTACAGAAGATAATCCTCACCCAGCATTTACTTTGGGCGAAGAGTATGACGATACGCCTAGAGATTTTGGACGTCTTGCTGCAGCAACAGCTCGCCAAGTTATTACGCAGCTTTTCCGCAAAGTGGAAGATGACCGCGTATTTGGAGCTTTTTCTGGTCAAAAAGGAAAGCTTATTAACGGTATTGTGCAACAGGATTCTAAAGATCCTTCTAATATTCACGTTGCTGTTGGAGATGTTGAAGCCATTTTGCCTAGAAGAGAGCAAGTTCCTGGCGAAAGATATCGCCACGGTGAGCGTATTCGCGTTTATGTTGTAAACGTTGCTCGCGGCTTGCGCGGACCAGAGATAGTTGTTTCTAGATCTCACCCAGATCTTGTTCGCAGACTTTTTGAGCGAGAAGTTCCAGAACTTGTTTCGGGAGCTGTTTCGATTATGGCTATTGCTCGAGAAGCTGGCGCGCGCACTAAGATTGCTGTTCGTGCTAATACCGATGGTGTTAATCCAAAGGGTGCTTTGATTGGCCCTGGTGGTTCGCGCGTTCGTGCTGTATTGGAAAATCTTGGTCAAGAAAAAATCGATATTGTTGATTGGTCGCAAGATCCAGCACAGTTTGTTTCCGCTGCGTTATCTCCAGCAGTAGTAACAGAAGTTCATGTTGTTAGTGAGAAAAGTCAGACTGCTGTTGCTTTTATTCACGATTCTCAGCTTTCGCTTGCCATTGGCAAGGAGGGTCAGAATGCGCGACTTGCAGCAAAGTTGACTGGTTGGAAGATTGGAATTGAGTCTGCGGAAGAGCATGCTAAAAAGCAAGAAGCTATGAACGCTGATTCTAATTCGGCGGAATAAGATTTTTGCTAGCATTTAGCAAACTTGCGACACTCCCGAGAATCCAACGTTTCGAGTAAGCTGAAAGCTGCAATCTGGGCTTATTAGCAGCTTTTTGCCTAGGGAACGAGGTACAAAATCATGGTTGAAATCATGGTTACACGATGAGATATCGCATTATGAGATATCTAAATAAAAAGCATAAGAGTAAGAATCTTATAACAATATAAAGTGGTTGCGTTCGTTTTACGCTGCCACAGACTGAGGAGAACACTGAGTGGTAAAAAAGCGCGTATACGAACTGGCCAAAGAATTTGGTGTAGATAGTAAAACCGTATTGGAACGTTTGAAGAGTATGGGCGAATTCGTAAAGTCCGCTTCTTCAACTGTTGAAGCTCCTGTAGTGCGTCGTCTAAAGACGGAATTTGTGCCTGCGGATTCTGCTGCAAAGAGCGAATCGAAGCCTTCTGCGTCTAAGAATGTTGATCATGCTTCTAATAAATCTGCGGATTCTGCGTCTAATAGCAAGCCAGAATCTCATGGTCAAAATGCAGAAAAGAAGGCTAATCAAAAGCCAGAACAAAAGTCTTTTGCAAAGCAGAATTCTGCGCAAAAAGTGCATGAAAATCACGAATCTAAGACTTCTAATGCGCATGCTGCTAACAATGCAACTCCTAAGCCTTCGGCTGGAAACGCAAAGCCTAATAATTCTTCTAAGTCTGGCGATTCAAAGCGCGGCGCGGAAAAGCGCGGTGGTGTAGAATCTAAATCTTCCAAGCAAGAGCGTTCTTCGCAAATGCCTCCACGTCCTAGACCACATCAAGGTTCTAGTTCTGGGTCCGCTCCTCGACCAGGAAACAATCCGTTTAGTCGAAAGCAGGGTATGCGCGCGCCTACACCTGGAGACATTCCACGCCCACATCCAATGTCGCGACCAGGCACGGCTGCAGAGAATGCTCGTGGCTCAAAGCCAGGGTCTGGTAATGGCAATGGCGGCAACGGCGGTGGTCGCGGTCGCGGTGGTCGCGGCGGAAACCGTCAAGGCGGCGGCAATGGCGGCAACGGAGCAAATCGTTCCCAATGGCAAGGCTCGCATCGTTCAGGCGGCGGCAATGGGGGCGCAGGAACGCGCCCATCGGCAGAGTCGCGCTTTAACGCAAATCAAGCTGCAAGCTTCCAAGCAGCGGCTGCAGGTGCTCCAAACGCAGGCCCATCCAGGGGTGGTCGTGGTCGCGCAGGAGCCGCAGGTGCATTTGGTCGCCAAGGTGGAAAGTCTTCTAAAGCTCGTAAGAATCGTCTTGCAAAGCGCAGAGAATACGAAGAACTTAAAGCACCAGTTATTGGCGGCGTGCGTATTCCTTCGGGTAACGGCGCTACGATTCGCCTTCGTCAAGGCGCAACGCTTTCGGATTTGGCAGAAAAGATTGATGTAAATCCAGCAGCTTTGGTTACTGTTTTGTTCCACCTTGGAGAAATGGCCACAGCTACGCAGTCTTTGGATGAAACAACATTCCAGATTCTTGGCGAAGAAATCGGCTGGAATATTAGTCTTGTTTCTGCAGAAGAAGAAGATAAAGAGCTTCTTCAGCAGTTCGATATTGACTTAGACGAAGAAGAGCTTCAAGAAGACGATAATCTTGTAACTCGTCCTCCAGTTGTTACTGTTATGGGCCACGTTGATCACGGTAAAACTCGCTTGCTCGATACAATCCGTAAGTCGAATGTTGTAGCGCGCGAAGCTGGCGGCATTACGCAGCGCATCGGTGCTTACCAAGTTACAGTCACCTTAGACGGCGACAAGCGCAAGATTACGTTCTTGGATACCCCAGGCCACGAAGCGTTTACAGCTATGCGTGCTCGTGGTGCGGAGCTTACAGACGTTGCAATTCTTGTTGTTGCAGCAGACGACGGCGTTATGCCTCAAACTGTTGAAGCAATTAACCACGCGCAGGCTGCTCACGTGCCTATTGTTGTTGCAGTAAACAAGATTGATGTTGCTGGAGCAAACCCAGATAAGGTTCGCGGTCAGCTTACAGAGTACGGTCTTGTTCCAGAAGAATACGGCGGCGACACCATGTTTGTGAATATTTCCGCAAAGCAGGGAACCAACGTAGATAAGCTTCTTGAGGCTGTTCTTTTGACTACAGATGCGGAGCTTGATCCTAAGGCGAATCCAAACATGGACGCTCGTGGCGCAACTGTTGAAGCTCGTTTGGATAAGGGTCGCGGTGCTGTTGCAACCGTTCTTGTTCAGCAAGGTACGCTTAAAGTCGGAGATTCCATTGTTGCAGGCACGTCTTATGGTCGCGTTCGCGCAATGCTCGACGAAAATGGCAACCACTTGCAAGAGGCAGGTCCTTCCACGCCGGTTCAGGTGCTTGGTTTGACTTCTGTTCCAACTGCAGGCGACTTGTTCTTGGTTACTTCCGACGATCGTTCTGCTCGCCAAATTGCCGAAAAGCGTCAGGCTACAGAGCGTGCGGCTCAGCTTGCAAAGCGTCGTAAGGTTGTGTCTCTTGAAAGCCTTAAGGAACAGTTTGCTAAGTCCGAAGTGGATATGCTCAACATTGTTATTAAGGGTGATTCTTCTGGCTCCGTTGAAGCTTTGGAAGACTCCTTAATGAAGATTGAGGTTTCCGACGAAGTTGGAATTCAGGTTATTCACCGTGGTGTTGGCGCGATTACGCAAAACGATGTTAACCTTGCAACTGTTGATAAGGCCGTTATTATTGGCTTTAACGTGCGTCCTAATCGCCAGGTTGCAGACTTGGCAGATCGCGAAGGCGTGGAAGTTAAGTACTACTCGGTTATTTACAAGGCAATCGAAGATATTGAAGCTGCTTTGAAGGGTATGCTTAAGCCAGAGTTCGAAGAGGTTGTTACATCTCATTCCGAGATTCGCGAAATCTTCCGCTCGTCCAAGTTTGGCAATATTGCTGGTGTTATGGTTCAAGATGGTGAGGTTAAGCGCGGAACCAAGTGCCGTATTTTGCGTAACGGTGTTGCAACTGTTAACGATCTTGAAATCTCCACTTTGCGTAGGTTTAAGGATGACGTGCAATCCGTTAGCGAAGGCTACGAGGCAGGCATTAACCTTGGAAGCTTTAACGACATTGAGCTTGGCGACGTAATCGAAACCTTTGAAATGAAGCAGATCGAGCGCAAATAATATGGCTGGAACAAACCCTAGAGCCGCGCGAATTGCGGCTTTGATTCACAGAGTGATTGCGTCCAATATGGAATCGCATTTACACGATAAGCGACTTGCTAACGTAACGATTACAGAAGTGAGAGTTACTAACGATTTGCAAATCGCTAAAGTGTATTGGACGCAGCTTGGCACTGCTGGAAAAGAGCAGGGCGAGCGTATGCGTGCAAACCAGGCTTTGCAGCAGGCTAAGGGTCGTTTGCGCACTTTAGTTGGAGCTAAAGCAGGCTTGCGATTAACGCCTCAAATCCAATTTGTTTACGATGAAGTTCCTAGCGAAGCTCACGAGATTGAAGACATTTTGGTTGCGGCTCGCAAGCGTGACGAGGAGCTAGCTAAAGCGCGAGAAACAGCGCAATATGCTGGGGAAGCGGATCCGTATAAAAAGCCTCGTGAAGATGAGGATTTTGACGACGAGGATTTTGACGAAGACAGCGACTTTGCGGATTCGGGAGATTCTGCGGATTCTGGCGACTTTGATAGTGATGTAACTAGCGACTTTAGAGAGGGTAATGAGTAGTCCTGAATTACCATCTTCTAGCAAAGTACCATCTTCTGGAATTTTGCTAGTAGATAAGCCAAAAGGCGTTACCAGTCACGATGTTGTATCTTTTGCACGCGGCCTGTTGCACACTAAACGAGTGGGTCATGCTGGCACTCTTGACCCAATGGCAACGGGTTTGCTGATTCTTGGCTTTGGTAACGCCACGCGCTTGCTCAACTATTTGCTTGGTCACAATAAAACGTACGAAGCTGTGATTCGTCTTGGCGAGTCAACTAATACAGACGACGCGGATGGAAATATTATTGCAAGCGCTAAGAGTGAAAATACTATTCTAAGCTATTCAAATAACGCAAATATTGATGAAATTCTTAAGGAATTGCGCGTTGTAATCGAAAAGAATTTTACTGGCTCGATTATGCAAACGCCAACATCTTTTTCTGCTATAAAAGTAAATGGCGTTCGCGCTTACGACTTAGCGCGTGAAGGTAAAGACGTTCATTTAGAGCCTAGAGAAGTTTTTATTTACGATTTTTCTTTGCTGGATGCGCATTTTAGTGTGGGCGTAAGCGGCGCAAAGGTTATTGACGTGCGCGCAAGCGTTTCTTGCTCTAGTGGCACATATATTCGCGCTCTAGCTCGCGATTTGGGGCGTGTTCTTGGAGTTGGAGGACACTTAGTTAGCCTTAGAAGAACGCGTATTGGCGATTTTTCTATAGAAGACAGTCGCGTGCTTAAGCTTAAAAGTGTTATTCGCACATTTACAAGCAAAAATGGCGTGACTCAAACTCGTGCGAAGGCTGTTTTAGACGATTCGTACTATTCGCAAGGCTCATATGAATCGCGAGGTTCATGCGATTCTCGTACTGCTGGCGATTCGCGTGCTGCTTTGCCAGCATCATATCCTTTAGAAAATACGATAGATCAACACTTGCTAAGCATGTTTGAATCCGCAAAATTGACTATGCAAACAGTTGAAGTAAGTGAGAATCAAGCTAAAGACTTGCGATTTGGCAGAAAAATCACAATTCCTACGATTAGCGCAAAAAACGCGATTGCATACGTAAAATCCGCAAAAGATGAGCAAAACGATGTTGTGGCAGTTATAACACCTGCGGATAAATCGCCAGCAACCGCAGATTTAAGCAGAACGGTTTCTATATCTCAAGCCAAAATTACAACAACAAACGAAAAAATCGAAAAAAATACAAATCAAATAGAAGCTAAACCAATTGTAGTATTTGTACAAAGCTAGTTTGCTGGTAAAATAGATATCAGTGTGAAAATGGGGTTGCGGCAAAGTGGCGTCTAAAATAAAGCGATACCAATATTTGCAGCTCTTGCGAACAGTAAGGATATAATGAAGGTCATCGACATTCGACCAGATGCCAACGGTATGATTAGTTGGCCAACGTTGAGCGCTCAACGTAAGTCAGTTGTTACAATAGGCGTATTTGACGGAATGCATCTTGGGCATCGTAAAGTTATTGAGCGAACAGTAGAGATTGCGCGCAAAAACAACGCGTTCTCGGTTGTTATAATGTTTGACCCTCGTCCAAGCGTTGTGCACGAAAATCCAGATTTATTCGACGATTTTGGCGATGACGCGCAAATTCCAGTAGATTCGCAAGCGCTAACAAGCGTTCGTCAGCGGCTTAGAGTTTTGCAACAGTTAGATGTTGATCACGTTATTATTGTTCGATATAGCCTTGCTTTTGCAGCAAAATCGTACAGATTCTTCCTTGGGCAGCTGGTTGGAAAGCTAGGCATGCGCGCGCTTGTTTTAGGCTCGGATGCAGCTTTGGGTGCTAAAAGAGCTGGAAACGTTCATGCTATTAAAGATCTTGCGCAAGCTACAGGCGTTTTTAATCTTGTTGTTGTAGATGATTTTGGGCCAGGAGACGTTCGCGTTCCAGATCCGATTGTTCCAGAGGTTCCTTTAGAAGGCGGAGAGCCAAAAGATCCTGCAAGTGGCATGAATAAGGCGGAATATCGTGCTTGGAGCAAGGGCATGCCGAATAAAAAGGTTCGTGCTTGGAGCTCTACAAATGTGCGATGGATGCTTGCTAATGGCAGGGTTCGAGATGCTGGAGATATTCTTGGACAGCCGCATAGAGTAGAAGGCACTGTTATTCACGGAGCTGGTCGCGGTCATCAAATTGGGTTCCCAACTGTAAATCTTGGGGAGCGAATTGACGGATATATTCCTGTTGATGGCGTGTATGCTGGCTGGATTATTGATTTAGACGCAGACGAGCAAAATGGCGCTTCTTCTAGCAGAAACATTCCTAGCGTAGGTGTTTTGCGTAAAGATGAGCTTCATCTTGGTTCGCATTCGCCTTGGCGTTGGGCTGCTGCAATTTCAGTTGGCACTAATCCTACTTTTGAAGATGACGTAGCAAATCGCGCGGATGCTTACGACGACACTCTAGAAGAGCAATCGTCTAATGCATATAATCCGTCTGATTCTTCTAATGCATCTAATACGTCTAATCGAACTGTTGAAGCATATGCATTAACAGATAAGATTCAAGACTTATACGGTCACAGAGTTTGCATTGAGTTTGCGCGATTCTTGCGCCCGCAGCAAGCATTTGACTCGCAAGAGCAGCTTAAAGACGCTATTAGCAAAGACGTTGAGCAAACGCGCGCGCTAGTGGCGGAATGATTTAAAGAAGTTTTGCGTTTCTGGGTCGCTGCAAGCGTCCATAACTTCGTACGGCGTGCCATTTTCCGCAACAACGCCATTTCTAAGCAAAACTACTCTGTCGGCCGCTTCGTGCGCAAAATGCATCTCGTGAGTGGCCATTAAAATGGTTGTTCCTTGCTGCTTTAGCTCCGCAACCATGTCTAGAACTTCGCCAACAAGCATTGGGTCTAGAGCAGAAGTAATCTCGTCTAAAAGCAAAAGTTGTGGGCTTGTCATAAGCGCGCGCGCAATCGCCACTCGCTGCTGCTGCCCGCCCGAAAGCTGATCTGGGTAGGACTTTGCTTTATTTTCTAGCTTAATCCTAGACAGAAGCTCCATTGCGCGGCTTTCTGCGCGATCTTTGCTCCAATGATGAACTTTTCGCGCAGCAAGAGTTACGTTATCTAAAACACTCATATGCGTAAAAAGATTGAATTGCTGGAACACAACTCCGATTTGAGATCTAATTTGATCTTGATTTATGCGCGGATCCGTAATATCTGTGTTTCCAAGCCAAACTTGGCCGTCGTCTACTCTCTCAAGCAAATTAATGCACTTCATAAGAGTAGATTTGCCGCTTCCAGAAGGCCCTAAAAGAGCCACCACTTCGTGAGGCGCAATATCAAAAGAAATGCCTTTAAGAACAGGCGTTGAGTTATACGACTTGCGAATATTGCTTAAGCGCAAAACTGGAGTTGAATCCGTATTGTCGCTTGCATTTGTTTGATTGCTTGTGTTCGTGTAATCACTCATTTGTTGATTTACCTTTTGATTTGTTACGTTACTCATCACACAGTTCCTCCGTTTAGCTCGCGCTTTCGAAGTCTTGCTGTATACCAATCGTTTAGAACAATAAACGGAATGCTTAGCGCTATAAACACAACGCTTGCTACAACGTATGGAGTGAAGTTATAAGAAGTTGCTACAGATATTTGAGCGGCTCGAACTGCGTCTACAGCACCCAAAACCGATATAAGTCCTGCATCTTTTTGCATAGATATAAAGTCGTTCATTAATGCAGGAGCCACTTTTCTTAAGCCAAGAGGAATTACCACTAATCGCACAGTTTGACCAGATGTTAAGCCAAGTGACCTTGCAGATGCTCGCATAGATGGATGCACGTCTTCAAATCCTGCGCGCAATACCTCTCCAACGTATGCAGAGTAACTCATAATAATGGCGATTGTGCCAAGTATTGCCGGAGGAATTCGCCCAAAAAGCTGCAATCCTGGTATGCCAAAGCCGATTAAGTAAAGCACAACAAGCATTGGTATGCCGCGCATAATAGTTGTGTAGAATTGCGCTATAGCGCGCAAAGGGAAAAGCATTGGGCTTACGCTTGTGCGAATAACTGCGATTAAGGTTCCAAGTATTGCTACTCCAATAACAGCAAACACAAGCACTTGCAAGTTAAGCATTAAGCCTTGCAAAACGGATGGCAAAGATAGCATAAAGTATTTGCCAGAGAAGAAAGTTTCGCGCACTCTTGGCCAACCAGGGCTCATTGCAAGCGCCACAATGCACACGCCAAGCAATACTAAAGTGCTTATTATGCTTGTTAAAACAGATTTAAGATTTTGTTTTTTGCGGATTGCTCTGCGCTCAAGCTCGATATTGCTTAAAGCGCACGTTCCTTCATCTAATGCCGTATTAGCGCTAGATAGTGATGACGCATTAGTGAGTAACTTATTTGATTCGTTGCTTGCAGAATCTGTTGTACTGCCGTTAAGTACTGTCATTGGCGGTAGCCTGAGCCTTTCGACATAATGAATGATACGCACTATTGTAAGCACTTTTATGTGACGATTGGGTTACAAATTGCTTACAATAATGCGTATTGGTAATGACGTTGGTACGATTTTTATTTATTTTGATCTATTTTTAATCTATTTTGTTTGATTTAATTTAGATCAATTTACTTAAGAACTGGCACATCAGTTGTGTACTCTGCAAGCCACTTTTCTTGGAGCTTCTTCAAAGTGCCATCTTTTTCTAGCGCGTTTACAGCCTTAGTAACGTCTGCAGTAAGCTTAGAGCCTTTTGGAAGCACAAGGCCAGTTCCTTCCTTATCTTCCGATCCTGCAATCTGTCCAAGAACAACACCATCCTTAACTTGCTTACTGCGAACAATGTTCACAGAAGATGGAGTATCTATAACAAGTGCGTCAATTTGCTTAGAGTCAAGAGCCTGAACCAATGCGTCGTTATCGTTAAAGGTTTGAATATCGCTCTTAATCTTGTCTTTAGCAAAGCTGTAGCTTGTTGTTCCAACCATTGCGCCAATCTGCGCGGTTTTAAGATCTGCTAAAGTCTTTGCGTTAGCAAACTTGCTGTCTTTTTTAACAACAACGCCTTGAGTTGCATTGTAGTAGCTTGGCGAAAAGTCTACTGCCTTCTTGCGTTCTTCGGTAATAGAGAACTGCTGAAGGTTAAAGTCAAAGTCCTTTGGGCCTGGAGTTACTGCGGAGTCAAAGGTTGTGCGAACCCACTTAACCTTGTCTTTGCCGTAGCCAAGTTTCTTTGCAACAGCGTATGCTACTGCGGATTCGTATCCCTTACCGTTTTCTGGCTTGTTATCGTACATCCAAGGTGTGTAAGTTGGCTGAGCTGTGCCGATTGTCAAAACGCCTGGAGTGATCGTCTTTTGGTTTGGATCTTGTGCGTTTTGGCTTCCGCATGCCGCTGTGCTAACCATTGCAGCCACTGCTAATGCTGCTGCAGCGATTTTTGTAGCTGCGATTGCTACGCGGTTAGTGTGCAAGTTGTTATGTACGAAAATAGCCATTTTTTCTCCTTGTTTTTGCTAAAACCTTAAAATTTTTCGCTTATTCGTTTTTTAAGCGATTTAAGTAGGTTTTGCGGCCGTACATTTGATAGTTTATAAGACGATAGGCGTATTTAAGGCTTAATTGTTACAGAATTGTTATCGCGATTGTTTATAACGTGCTATATTTTGTTGATTTAATAGCGTAAATTTGCTCTACTTATGTTCAATTTTGTAAATGTTAAGTGGCTGTTACAATCGGTGTGTTGCAGTGTGTTGTGTTGTTTTGGCGTGTATTTACGATTTTAGAGTCATAAGTATTTGACTGTATTTGGTTGTATTTGATTATGTTTGACTATATTTGATTTTGTTAGATTTTATTAGATTAGATTTATCGAACTTATTTTAGGGGAGACTATGCAAAAGGAATTTTCAATCGGTAATTCTGGCGATTTTAGCAATCTTTCAAATCTCGCGGTTATAGTGGCACTTCAAAAAGAGGCTCAACCTATTTTGCAAGCTTTTAGTGGCGAATATAAGTCTTGGCAAGATTATGGCGTTACTTTTATTCAAGGTAAAATCGCGTCTAATAATAAATGCAATAAAGTCAATAATGCTGTTCTTACAATATGCATTGCTGGAATGGGAAAGTGTGCTGCAGCTGCAGCAGCTCAGGCGCTTATAATCGAAGCTAAGCCACAAGTATTGATTTTTAGCGGAATCGCAGGAGCATTAAATCCGCGTCTTAATGTTGGAGACATTGTTATAGGCAAGAATCTTCACTATTTAGAAACAAATACGCAAATTATTGCAGATTGTGCTCCATACAAAGAAGTTTTTGAATCGGACTCAAAGTTATGCGCTTTAGCGGCAAATCAAGCAAAGTTATTAGGCTTTAGGCTTGAAAAGTCTTTGCAAGAATCGTCTTCGGATGCTTGCGATTTTTCCGCGGAATCTAAGCAAAGAGCGTCTAATAAGAGCGAAAATGGCGTTGCATACGTTTGCGGAAACATAGCAACAAGCGACCAATTCAACACAGACCCAAAGGTTCTAGATGCAGTTCGCGAAGAGGTTTTTGGCGATTGCGAAGAGATGGAAGGTGCTGCAGTAGCGCATATTGCAGCTAAAAATAGTGTGCCGTTCCTTGCGATTCGCGCAATGAGTAATCGTTGCGGAGAATCTTATGAATCGCTTGATGAGCATAAAGACGATTTAGTTCTTGCTGCAAATCATGCTGGAAACTTGACTTTGAGCGTTTTGAACGCGCTTGTTAAATAGCTTACGCCTTCAAAGTAGCATACTAGTTTTTAGACGCTAAATTAAATCCGCTAAAAGTAAAGCCAGGGCTTACAACGCAAGACACCAATACATCTGCGTTGCTAGGCACAGTTCGCTGCCATGTTCCAGCAGGAATCACAAGATGACCGCGCGTAAGTAGGCTGTTGCCATCTTTAGTGTTTCCCAAAGTAAAACGTTGCAAATCAGCCTCCGCGCAAGGATTTTGGCCGCATCCGCCAAGTTCGATCGTAAGATTTGCAGGCCCATGCCAAAGCCAAATCTCGTCTGCATCAACTTTATGCCACGCGCTTGAATCGCCAGCTGGTAAAAGAAAATAAATAAGCGATGCTAGTGGCCTTGGAGCGCTGGCTGCGGAGTTTTCGTCAACTTGTGTATTAGTTGCGTTTGCGCTCGCGTCTGTGCTGTTATTTGCGCTATATAGTTGCGATGCTTGCCAATCGCGAGCGTACCATCCGCCTTCTGGGTGTGCTTCTAAGTGCAATTCTTTAACAAGATTTTTTGCGTAATCGCTCATATCTTCTAATTTAACGCTCATAATATCTCCTGATATTTTCTGTTTTTTTATGTTGACTTATTTTGCGTAAGACTTATTTTGCGTAAGACTTATTGCGCAAAAGCGCCATTATTGTACACAAGATTTCCAGATATTACAGTTGCTTTTGCGCTTCCTGCGCCGTGACGAACAAAATTGTGCAAAGTCTCTTCAACTCCTTGCGGCGAGCTTGTGTCTGTTGGAATGTTAAAGAATGCAAGGTCGGCCGTGGCTCCAGCATTAATTTGGCCAATTCTGTGCGGTCCTACGTGCAAGCCCATAACGCTTGCGCCGCCTAAAGTAAGCATGCGAATAATTCGATGTGTTAAATCATCTTTTCTATATCCTTGTGCTGTTGCTAGGTCGTAGATTTTTGCAGCATCGTCTAAAACGTCTAAAGATGGGGAAGAAGATAGCGAATCCGTGCCAATTGCAAGCAAGTTTCCTTCTTCCATGTAGTCGCGAATTGGCGCATCTCTCTCTGTAACAGTAATGCGATTGGATCTTGGGCAAAGTGCCACTCCAACTCCGCGTTGGCGCAAAATCCTGCGGTCTTCGCCATCCGCCCAAACGCCGTGCGCAATATGAACGTCTGGCCCCAAAGACCCAAGCTGATCCAAAAACTGAATTGCAGATGCCGTCATTCCGTGCGATTTAAGTTCGCTATAGCTTTCCCAAACATTGCTATTCCAATCTGGCGCAGAATACGTAGTTAGCGTATCTGCGTGATTTCCTGCTTCCATTGGCGTTTCAGCCAAGTGTATGTGCAAGCGCATGTTTAGCTGCCTTGCAATGTCTGGCAAATCCACAAACGGCTCTGTTTCTAGGCTGTAAGGTGCGTGTGGGCTAATTCCTATACTCGGTACGCTGCCGTTGTTCATCATTTTGCCAAGCATTTCTAGCAGCTTAGCGTAGCCTTCTTCCTTCCAGTCAACGTTTTTCCAGCCCATTACCTCCCAATAGGCAATTCCGTGCATTCCCTGGCTTGCAAGCGCTCCAACCGCTTCAATATCGGTTACAATATCGGCAGCTGCACTAGTGCCAGCTTCCACCATCATTCTTGCGCCTTCGTATGCAGAAGTCTTCCAAGTTGTTAGCGATGGATTTTTTTGTTTATCTTCTTGCAACTTGTCGTAAACAACGTTAAATCCTTGCTCCCAATCGTGGAAATTTCTATATTCTCCTCGTCCTACGCTTGCCATATTTGTGTATTGCAAATGCGTGTGCGCATTGATAAGACCTGGTGTCATAAGACCGTGCCAATGTTTCTCATTTCTAAACATTTGCATATAAGAATCACTTGGCATCTCGTCTTTTAGAATATTAAGAACCCATTGACGTGTTCCAACGTGCACAACGCGTTCGTTAGATACAGCAACAGCACCTTCGGGGATTATTGGCCCCGTTACTGGAATAACCATTGATGCACTGTATAGTGTGACTTCGCTAAGTGGTGTTGGATGTGCAAGTTTGCGTATTGGGTCTGTAAGCATTGTGTTCCTTAAGGAATTATGTTGTACTACTTTTGTTGCTTTTATTCTATTATTGCCTAGATTTATTATGTTTTGGTTAATTGATTTTAGTTAATTGGCTTTTTCTTCCGCAAATCGCGTTAAATCCCACTTGTAGCCGTTGTTTTTATTGGCTTCGCTTGCGCTATATCCGCGTTTTGCTAGTGCGATTCTTGCTATTTGATTATCGGAGCTTTCTGGCAATTGGTAAATTCCAGAATCAAGGTGATTATCGTTATTTTTATTGCCGTCTTTATTGCCATTGTGCTCTAGCAAATACGCAACCGCGCTCACTTGAACAGCAAAACTAAAGTCCATAATCTCAATAGGATTTCCGCCGCCTGTAGTGTAATTTGTTCCGTCTCCTTCGCTTATTAGCGTGATTTGCGGACCTAGTGGAACTTGGATTTTTCTTTGTGCTGTTCCAACAACTGGCTTAAAATCAGGGATTTCGTCTAGTGCAATCTCGTTTGCAATTCCACCAATAACAGCCAAAATTGCGTTTTCTTGCATGTTTTGCATATTTTGCAATGTAATCGTGTGTCTAACGCCTGTTGCAGAAACAATCATATTGCTTTCTTTAACAGCGCATTCAAGATTTTTAGCTTCAAATCCATCGAAAACTGCGCGTAAGGATTGAACAGGATTTGTATCGCAAATCGTAACTTTTGCACCCAATGCGCGTATTCTTAATGCAAATCCGCGGCCAACTGGTCCATATCCAACAACAGTTACTTTAGCGTTTTCAAAGCATTCGCTTCCAAGAATTTGTTGCATTGTTGTAACGCATGTTTCTCCAGTTCCATGACGATTGTCAAAATCGGTTTTTAGAGCGCTATTATTCACTGCGATTACGGGGTAGTGCAAGTGCCCAGCTTTTTGCATTGCTTCAAAAGCGCGCACTCCGCTTGTTGTTTCTTCGGCAACGCCTATTAGATTTGCTGCGATTTGTGGCCGTTCCAGGCTTGCGAGTCGCGCAAAACTTGCACCATCGTCGATTATTATGTTTGGCTGTATTTCGTCTAGAAGTTTTAGAGCGCCTTCGTGCGTTTGCTCAGGAGACCAATCGCGGTTTGCTTGCACTAAAATTCCCTCTTTTTTAAGTTGATCTGCCACTCGCTGGTCGGTTTCGTCTGGGCCGCAAAATACGCCAACAATCGCTCCGTGTGCGTGTAGCTCCCTTAGTAGCACGGCTGTTTTTGGCTCTAAAACAAGGCAAACAGCTATTCTAACGCCTTCTAAATTAAGACCATTTTCTTGTAAATCGTTAAGTAGCGTGCGCATTACTGGCATGTGGCTTTGCGCGTAGTCAATGGCATCTTTTCCGCTTAAATTAGGTGCGTCTACAGTGGTCTCTAGGTTTTTTGCGCATATTTTTACGCAAAAATCAGCATCTTCCTTAGAATTTACGGGAATTATTCCCCAAGATTGCGCGTTTTGCAGGAATTTTTGCACATTGCTATTGTTGCCGCTGTTGCCGCTGTTGATGTTGTTGATGTTGTTGTTTTCATTATTTTCATCTTCAATAAACACTCGCGAACCTGCAAGCGAGCGATTAGTTTTTTGCGATGTAAAAGCAGCCCATTTGCTAAAGTCAACCATATTAATCTCCATTAATCTCCTACAATCCCAGCGCTTTCAACGCTTCTTTAAGATTATTTACTTCAACTACATCAATTCCTGCAACATGAATCTTTTTTTGCAAATGGCAAACAATCGCACGTTTATAGCCAATTCTTGCAGCTTCTTTAAGTCTAGTTTCCATTCTAGAAGCCGATCGAACTTGGCCAGTCAAGCTAATCTCGCCAATTGCGCACGTAAAAGGCAAAACTGGCTTATTTTTTGCAGCGCTTGCAAGAGATGCAACTATTGCTAAATCGCAAGAAGGCTCTTTTGCTTTAGCGCCAGCAATCGTAGAAACGTAAATGTCTTTAGCAAGAAGATTCAATCCGCCATGCCTATATAAAACTGCCGTAAGCATAGCGATTCTGTTTGCATCTACTCCCGAAACTGCACGCCGAGGAGCTGGTAGAACAGAGTCTGTAACAAGCGCTTGAACCTCAATAGCAAGGCTTCGATTGCCCTCTAAAGTAAGCGTTACGCATGTGCCTTCGTTTTTGCAATCCTCGTTAGAAGACAAGAATAGGCCAGAAGGGTCTAGAACTTCTTCAATTCCACATCCGCTCATATCGAAGCATCCAACTTCGTCTGTAGGTCCAAAACGATTTTTAACAGCGCGAAGCATGCGCAATGCCGTTTGACTATCTCCTTCAAATTGGCAAACTGTGTCTACAAGATGCTCAAGCGTGCGCGGACCTGCAATCGAGCCGTCTTTTGTAACGTGACCAACTAAAAGCACTGGAATATTACAAGTTTTAGCAACGTCAATAAGCGCGCTAGCTACTTCTCTAACTTGAGTGGAGCCTCCTGTAATGCCATCAACATCGCTAGAAACAATAGTTTGTGCCGAATCAACAATTGCAAGTGTTGGCTTATACTTTTCGATTAATGCTAAAGCTGTGTTTAAGTCTGTTGTAGAAGCAAGAAGAAGATTTTGACTTATGGCGTTTATGCGTGACGCGCGCAATTTTACTTGCGACTTTGATTCTTCGCCAGAAATGTATAAAACTAAATTTGTTGCAGACTCGTTGCTTTGAGTGGATTCGCCGCCATTTTTAGCTACTTTTCCAGCGGTTTCTAAAAGCAGAGTAGACTTTCCGATTCCTGGCTCGCCTGCTATAAGCGTTACGGACCCTGGAACAAGCCCTCCTCCTAAAACGCGGTCAAATTCGCTAAATCCTGTGTGTATTCTAATTCCATTATCTGCTTGAATGCTGCTAATCGGCTGTGCGTCTACGCTGGAATCGATGTTTAACGCGGCAATCACGTTTGTTTTTGCGCTTCTTGAATTTCTAGACGATCTTAAAGCTTTAGAAACGCCACTTTGCAACTTTGGCTCGCTAAACTCGCTTAGTGTACCCCATTCGCCGCATTCTGGGCAGCGGCCGTACCATTTTGACCCACTCCAACCACATTCGGAGCACAAGTAATAAGTAGAAGATTTTGCAGCCATGATTTGACGCTAGCTGCATTTATAGACATTTTGCCGTCATACTTTTGTGAGATAATCCAAGTATGTTTAACAGTGTTATGTGGGGTAAAAAATGAATTCTTATACAAATAATTCTTCTACTTCTTCGCAAGGATTTTCTGCGTCTCATAACAATTTACGAAAAGTGCTTATTGTTGCATTAATAGTTGTTGTTTTGGCAATTGTTTCCGCGTTTGTTTGGCCAGGTTGGGCGTTAAATCACCAGCAAAATGCGCAATCTGCTAAAACGCATGTGCCTTCTGCAAAAACGCCATCTATTAAGGCTAAAGATTTGCCTAGCACTTCTACTGCTCTGTTAAAAGCTATGCCAGATACTGTTCTTGATTTTGCTCGTGTTGATGCTTCTGCTAGCGCAAAATGGTCTTCGGCTTCTCCTTTAGAAGAATACACAGTTAAGTATTCAACTGGAGAATCTGGAAGTGATGTTTCGCTTGTTGTTGCTCAATGGAGCAGTCGCGACTTAGCGAATAAGCAATATGAGCTTTTGTTAGATGGATTAAGTGGGGTAGATGTTGCTTCTGGAAAAATTCAAGTTTCTGGAAAAACCACTGGCAGCTATGTGTTAAAGACTGAGTCGGGCAATAAAGCTAAAGCTAGTGCCATTTGGCAAAACGACACAGCTGTGTTTGAGTTAACTGGATCAAAGCAATCTGTTGAAAGATTCTATAAGCAATTTCCAATGTAAACTTTGCAAAATATAAGCTGTTTTGCATGTGTTTTGTATGTGTTTAACGTATGGTTTTGCGCATGTTTTGCATGTGTTTTGCATGTGTTTTTGTAAAACTTTGCTTTAGGATTTTCCAAAGTCGTCAAAACGGTGTAACATTAGGCAAGTTGCACACTTTACATATGAATGGAGGCTTCAGATGGGTTCTGTCATCAAGAAGCGCCGCAAGCGGATGAGCAAGAAGAAGCACCGCAAACTGCTGCGTAAGACTCGTCATCAGCGTAAGTAATGCTGTTTGGCGCGCCTGCCCGTTTGGGCACGTAACACTTTTGAAAGCGTTGGATTTTCCAGCGCTTTTTTTTTATTCCGATTGACTTATTGCGATTGAAGATTGTAAAAAATTTCCCGAAAACGTATGCAAATTGATTTATTTTACATACATTCTCGGGAAATGATTGGTTAAATATTAGATTATGTAGACTGCTGCTTACTTATTTGGGTTTGTGAGTGTGCGAGGTCCGTTTGGATCGCCAACAATCACAGTATCGACCATGTTTAAGAACAATCCGTGTTCTACAACGCCAACTGTTTCAATCAAATCTTTAGCAAGCTCTTGTGGGTGGTCAATGCGCTCCAAGTGCAAGTCAACAACAAAGTTGTTCTCGTCTGTGCGCACTTCTTTGCCATCTGCGTCAAGACGCAAAACTGGCTTGTATCCACGCTTTTCAAACTTGCGAATCACTTGTGCGGATCCGAATGGAATTACCTCAACAGGAAGTGGGAACTTGCCGATTGTATCTACAACCTTGCTGGCGTCCACAATCCACACAATGCGATCGGAGTTGATTGCAACAATCTTTTCCCAAAGAAGAGCCGCGCCGCCGCCCTTAATGCCGTTAAAGTTCTTATCAACTTCGTCTGATCCGTCAATCGTAACGTCAATATGGTCAACATCGTTAATGTCAAGAATCTTAATGCCGTAGCCTTCTGCCTGCTCTTGAGTGCGGCGAGAAGTTGTAACTCCAGTAAAGCTTAAGCCTTCTTCTTTAACTCTGCGGCCAAGCTCGTCTACTAAGAATCGCACTGTAGAGCCGGTCCCAAGTCCAACCATCATGCCATTTTGTACGATTTTTGCGGCCTCAATGCCAGCTGCCTTTTTAAGCGCGTCCTGTTGTGCTTTATCCATGTGTGCCTACTTTCTTGTCTTTCTTGCTGGCGTGGCTAAAATACCAGCGTGTTTATAGCGATTTTTACTAACCGCCACTTATTTCATACATACTACATATTAGTCTGCGTTCAGATTTTATTCTGTTTTGTTTGCAGCTTTTGTTTGAATATAAAATTCAGTTGGCTCTAAGTTAAAAGTGCCATCTGGCATAACGTATCCGCTTAACTGTATTGTGCCTGTTATAAATCGTGGATTTCCGTTAAAACTTGGGCTTGTGTTTGGAGCAGGCGTAAATTGCAATGTTCCGCATACGCGCAATCCTGGAACTGCTTTATATTTTTGCTCTGATTTATTTTGGGATTCGTTATTTTCATGCGAATCTTCAGCGGCTTTCGATTCGTCTATGGCTTTCGATTCGTCATTTGTATTAATGATTTGCGTAGATGAGTCGCAAGCAGCGTTGTTATTTGCGTATTTAGTGGCATCGCTAAATGTTTCACGCTCTGTTTCACGGCTTGTTTCACGCGTATTATCGCCATTAAAATCAGGATTAATATCTTCTCCAACGCATCTGCCAATGTGGTATTCGCTACTAGAAATTTTTCCATCCAATAGCATTTTTGCGTCTTGCGGAACGTCAACGCCATCCGAATATGATGAAGAAATCAACGATTTCCACCCTTCTAATGGCAAATATCCATCCTTCAATTTGCTGCGGCAATCTTCGGCATAAGTTCTAGCAAGCTCGTCAACCTTCTCGTTTCCCGCGTTTCCAGCGTGTCCCTTAACCCAAACAAACTTAACTGAGCCTTTACGCTTACAAATCTCTTCGTCAATTGCGCGAATAAGTTCTGCGTTTTTTACAGGCTCTTTTTTGGAGTTCTTCCAACCGTTCTTTTTCCAACCATGAATCCAAGTTGTTGCACAATTAATCGCATATTGCGAGTCGCTTTCGATTGTTAAAGGCTCACTTCCAGGATGTGCTCGCAAAGCTTCTAGAACTGCACATAATTCACCTATTTGATTCGTGCCGTTAGTAGCTCCGCCTGCATCCGCGTTACCAGCGTGATTGTGCTCGTGAGCGTTGCCCGCTTCGTCTATGTGGTCTGCCCAAGCCCAGCCCATTGATCCGTTTGGATTTCCTAGAGCAGATCCGTCTGTAGAAACAACAATCATTGCAAAACCTTTCAAAAAATGCGCTGGCAGCATAGCAACCAGCGCATATATAAAAGCTGTTAACTTCGACTAATCGTAAATCAACTTCGATTAACCGAAGTTAACTTTAACTAATCGCAATTAAAGCGTTACGCTAAAGCCTTGTCAACTACAGCAGTAGCTTCCTCAAGCACCTTGTCAAGCGCTTCTGGAGAAACGAAGGACTCAGCATAAACCTTGTAAATGTTCTCGGTACCAGATGGGCGAGCAGCGAACCAATTGTTCTTAGTTGTAACCTTCAAGCCGCCAATCTTAGCGCCGTTTCCAGGAGCCTCAGTGAGCTTTGCTGTAATATCTTCGCCAGCAAGCTTAGTCGCTTCAACGTCGTTGCCACTAAGAGCCGCAAACTTTTGCTTTTGCTCAAGAGTGGTTGGAGTATCTACGCGCTTGTACCAGCTTTCGCCAAAGCGAGCAACCTGGTCTTGATGAAGCTGAGCAGGATTCTTTCCAGTCTTTGCAGTGATTTCTGCAGCGAGCAAATCAGGAATCAAGCCATCCTTATCGGTGGTCCACACGCGGCCATCCTTGCGCAAGAAGCTCATTCCGGAGCTTTCTTCTCCTCCGAAAGCAACTTCGCCACTAAAGAGTGGGTCAACAAACCACTTAAAGCCAACAGGAACTTCCACAAGCTTTGCGTTAATAGAAGCAGCTACGCGGTCAATCAAAGAAGAAGACACAAGCGTCTTGCCGATTGCAGTATTCTTTGGCCAATTTGGACGAGCGCCGCCGAACAAGTACTCCACGCATACTGCAATGTAGTGGTTCGGGTTCATAACACCCCAGTTAGGGCACACAATACCGTGGCGGTCAGCATCTGGATCGGTGCCGCCAACCAAATCGTACTTATCCCAAGCGCCAGCGTTAAGCTGATCAACTAAGCCCTTCATTGCGTAAGGGGAGCTTGGATCCATACGAATCTTGCCATCGTGGTCAATAGTCATGAATCGCCAAGTTGGATCAACTTCTGGGCGCACAACGCCAATGTTCAGGCCGTACTTTTCGTTCATAAGTGGCCAGTAGTTTACGCTTGCGCCGCCGAGTGGGTCAATTCCCAAACGCACGCCGCTGGAACGAATCACGTCGAAGTCGATTACGTTTGCCAAGTCGCTTACGTAATGTTCGCGGTAATCGAAGCCTTCAACCAAATCAGACTTGATTGCTTCCTCGAAAGGCACGCGCTTTATGGACTTGTAATTGTCGAGCAATTCGTTTGCGCGGTTTGCAATCGCATTAGTTACGTCTGCAGGTGCAGGGCCGCCGGTTACAGGATCGTACTTAAAACCACCGTCGGTTGGAGGATTGTGCGAAGGGGTGACTACGATGCCGTCAGCCAAGCCGTCGCCGCTAAAGCGCTGAGTGCCGTCGGCTGCGCGATTGTGCGTCAAAATAGCCTGGGATACAACAGGAGTTGGTACGAAGTCGCCGCGAGAATCCACGCGAACGTGAACGCCGTTAGCAACCAAAACCTCAATAGCGGTTTTTTGAGCAGGCTCAGAAAGAGCGTGCGTATCTCGACCAATATAAAGAGGGCCAGTTACGCCAGCGTTCTTGCGATACTCTGCAATAGCTTGGGTGATTGCAACAATATGAGCTTCGTTAAACGAAGTTTTTAATGCAGAACCACGGTGACCAGACGTGCCGAAAATAACACGCTGTTCTGGAATGTTGGAATTTGGAACTTCATCGTAGTAAGCGCCAATCAAAGCGTCGACGTCTACTAGATCTTCTGGGGTGGCGGGCATTCCCGCATTTTTTGCTACCATAATTTTTTATTTTGCCACGGCGATGGTATTTTAACGTAAGTCGGCGGTATTTTGGGTTAAAGAAGATTGCAAACTCTCTGGCACACGCACGCATAATGCTCTTTTATCTACGCTAAAACGCAAGTGTTTTGTGTAGCCCAAAATATCTCCGTCAACTTGCACAGGAGCAGATCGCTCAAGTTTTACAGTAGCTGCCAGCCCCTGCGATTGATCGATTTTAGAGTTTGTGGAAAATGGGCTTTGTTGCGCTTTTCCAGTAACAGTTTGGTGTACAACATCTCCAAATAAGTTAGCCCATCCAATTAATCCGCCAGATGTGTCAATAATCTCAAAGTCGAGTATGCCATCGTCGTAAGCGGCTTCTGGCATAAGCGAAAACATTGGAATCTGACCGCAATTTCCAGCCATAAGCGTGCGGAAAGATATTGCACTAGATGTGTAATCCGTTCCATCTTTGCGCGTAAAAGTAACGTCTCCGCGGTATTTTGGCGCAAACAAGTGCTTAACGCCTGCAACAAAGTACGCAAGCCAGCTTATGTTCTTTTTTAACGCTGGATTAGTGTCGTCTATCATAAGCGCGTCGAATCCGATTCCCGCAATAATCAAAAACGCGTGACCGTGGTCTTCGTACGGTTTATCGAGTATAAAAACGCGACCAACGTCAACAAACCTAGATCCATGGCTAGTTGCCACTCTTAGTGCAGCTTGAACATCGTCTACAGGAATCCCCATATTTCGCGCAAACAAATTTCCCGTTCCAATTGGAATTATCCCCATTGCGTGGTTCGTTCCGCTAACTGCGCTCGCAACTGTTCTAACAGTGCCATCTCCGCCAACAGCAACAACAACATTTGCGCCATTTTTCAAAGCTTCTAACGCGCATTCGCGCCCGTCTTTATTAAGCTGCGTATCTATTATTTCGTACGTAAAATCGTTGCAATCGCAATATTCTTTAATGCTTTTTCTGTATTCTTCGGCTTGCGGTTTAGAAGGATTTAGTATAAAAGCGTAGTGAACGCTGTCTCCGTGCCTTTCTGCCAGTTTTTCTGCTAAATGATGCTTCTTCAAGGTACGCGTAACTATCATGATGACGAATGGCGCAAAAACTAGCGCAAAAACAATCACCATTAACGCAATTGTTGCTTGAATTGGCATATCTGGCATATTTATTATTCTTGCACACATCTTTAATATATGGACATTATTTTGACAATATTTATAAAATTTGATTATTTCTTTACATTTTCATCACTTATTGCGTTATTTTACGCATTGCGGCATTTGATTAGAGCTTGATTGCGGCATTTGAATATGAGTTTGATTATGCGCTTAATTACATTTTGACGTTGGCATGTTTGCTGAGTTAGTGCCATTTATATGATTTTTATATGCTAAGCAAGTGATAAACTTACAGCGTGCGTTTGCGCGTAGAACTAGCAGGGGTTTAAGGTTATGTCTGAATCGCAAGAAAATAATATGAGCGTTTTTGAATCCGACGATACTGAACAATTTGAAGTATCGAAAAAACGTGTTAAAAGCAATAAGTCAGCGCTTGTATTGCTTTACTCGTTTGTTATTTTCTTAATACTTGTAGTTGCGGCTTTTGTAGGCTCGCAAGCATACTTCCGTAACCGTGTTGCTCCTGGAGTGCATTTTGCTGGCAGCAGTGAAGTTTCGGGCGCGCAGATTGAAAAAGTCGCAGATGCTGTAAATAGGGCGATTGAAAACACAAAGATTGAGATTAAAGACGATTCTGGAAAAATCTCTGTTGAAACACTTAAAGACTTATCGGTAAGTGTAGATAAAAGCGCAACTGTGCAAAACATTATGCGCGCAAAGCACAATAACGTGTTTACAATGCTTATGCCTTGGTTGCAAGAAAACGTTGGACTTAAAGCCAAGTTAGACAACGAAAGCATGGACGCGTACATTGTTAAAAAGTTTGTTAGCGAAAAAGATAGGGCAATGCCGTATACAGCTAAGTTCGATTCTTCTTCTAACTCTTATGTTGTAGAAGATGGTGTTCCAGGCCGTACGATTATAACTTTGCCAGTTCGTGAGGCAATTAAGCGTGTTCTAGAAAATCCTGGTAAAACAGTAAAAGTTACGGTTGGCTCTCGTAGGGTAGAAGCTCCAATTAAGCGTGATGTAGCGCAGAAAACTGTTGATCAACTCAATAATCTGCTATCTAAAAAAATTACGTTAGATAATGGCGATTCAAAAGATTTTACGCTTTCAAAGGCTGTTTTAGCATCTTGGATTAAGATTGATGCAGATTGTGCAAAAAAGAAGATTTCGTACAAGGTTGATGCCTCTGCTGCCGACGCATGGCTTTCTAAAGAGCTTGCTAAGAATCTTAATCAACAAAAAGTAGACCAAGAAGACACCTATAACAAGCAAGGAAAATTTATATTAACAACGCTTAAGGGTGAAAATGGTATAGAAGTTAAGTATTCTAAAGACTTTGCAAATAAAGTTGTTCAAGCTGTAGAAAAGTCGGCAGATGCAAAGCTTAGTGTTCCAACAAACGTTGTTAAGTTTGGAATCGAAAAAAAGACTGTTGACATGCGAGTTGTTGTTAACAAGTCAAACCAAACAATAAGCGTTTACAAAGACGATCAGCTTCTTAAAACATTCCCAGTTTGCAGTGGCTCAAACGGTTATTACGAAACGCCAAACGGAACGTACTTTATTTACTTGCGCTACCGAGTGCAAGATATGCGCGGATTTAACCGAAACGGCTCTAGGTATTTCTTGCCTGGAATTACTTGGGTTAGCTACTTTAACGGCGGAATCTCATTCCACACAGCTCTTTGGAACAATGTTGGTATATCTCAAGGATATCCTGCAAAGTACGGTTCTCATGGATGCATAAACATGTATGAGCAAGATGCAAAGTGGGTGTTTGAAAACTGCCCTCGCGGAACAGTTGTGGAAGTTGTTGGAGAACAACCAGATGGACCAGTCCGCTAATAAAGCAGCGAATTTGAAGGGCAATTTGCCTGCTGCATCTAGAAGAGTTAGTAGCACTCCGATCCAGGTTCGTGTTACAGAAACGCTGTTTGATACTCCTTCTAGCGAAGAGCGCTTAGATAAAAAGCCTCCGATTGTTCAATTTGCTAGAAAGTTTGCAACGTCTAGCTTTGGACTTTGGGTGCGTATAAGTGGCAAAATCGCTCGGCATTTTGGCTGGTTCCCTAGCGTTGAGCCATATATTGGCTACGGTACCGACCGCTACGCACGCTTGATTTGCCGAACCGTTTTAGCGCCTAAAAATGGACATCATTCCGCGTTAAAGCGCGGTATTTACGCAATGCTTGTTGTTCCTGCAATTCGCGTTAAGGTTGCTCTAAGTATTGATAATGTTGCTGTTGAATGGGCGCAGGTTGGCGATTCTTCCGTGTACGATAAGCCAGATTCTGCATATAACAGCAGCGCAGAATATTGCGTTTCGGATTGTTCGGGTTACTTGGATTTGGTTACCGAAAGGTCGCTTTTGCCAGGCGAACACAAGGTTTCGTACACGGTTGATAATCGCAATGCTGTTGAAGCAAGCATGTTTGTTATATCGGAGCAAACGCCTTTAGGTATTATTTCCGACGTTGACGATACTATTATGGTCACTCAAGCGCCTTCTCCTCTTAAAGCTGCTTACAATTTGCTTATTATGAACCCCGAGCATAGGCATGCTGTTGATGGAATGAGCCACTTTTTTAGGCGTATTAAGGATTCAATTCCTAGCGCTCCATTCTTTTATCTATCCACTTCTCCTTGGAATGTGGAAGCTTCAATTCGACACTTTATTTTGCGCGAGGGTTTTCCTGCAGGACCTCTTCTTCTTAGGGATTTAGACCCGCGTCCTAAGACTTTTGTTCCAACTGGCCCGCAGCACAAGCTTGAGTTTGCTCAACAGCTTATGGATGATTTTCCAGACATGCGATTTGTTCTTATTGGAGATGACGGCCAAAAGGATCCTTCGACTTATGCAAAAATCATTGAAAAATTCCCAGATCGTGTTCTTGCTGTTGGCATACGTCAGCTTAAAAAAGACGCAACTTTGGTTGATTTTAGGCGAAGCATGTCTAAGAATTTTGGCGTGACTCTTGCATCTTCTAGAGTTGCTAAAACTTGCAATGGTATTTTTGTTGAAGCTAAGGGTGCTGCTGGTACTTTTGAAGGTGTTCCATTCTTTGCTGCTCAAAATGGCAATTTGCTGGAAGATATTATGATTCCGTTTATTGCTGATTCTGTTAATAGCAAAGCGTGATTTTAATCAAAGACTGATTTTAAGTGTTTTAAGTGTTTTAAGTGTTGTAGTTGTAAGTGTTGTTAAGATTGTAAAGATAATAAAGGTTGTAAAGGTTATAAATGGAAGATAGTTCGCTAAAAGTTAGTGATTTTAATACTGTTAATAGTGATTTTAATACTGTTAAAAAGCCACTTCTTGCAAAACGAGTTGACTACGTTCGTAAGTTTCATAACGATGTATTCGTAGACGAATATGCATGGATGAGTAACACTAAATCCAAGGAGTTGCGTGATTATATTGACGCTCAAAATGAGTACACTAGCAAACGCGTTTCTAGTTTAGAGCCTTTACGTAAACATTTGTTTAGCGAGCTAAAAAGTCGTGTTCAAGAAACAGATATGTCGGTTCCAACGCGCATGGACGGCTATTGGTATTACGTTAGAACAGAAGAAGGCAAACAATATGGCGTTCAATGCCGTATGAAAATTAAGAGCGAAGATGATTGGAATCCACCCGTTATAGATGAGCGCGCGCATGCTGGTCAAACGCCACGCGAAGAGGTTATTTTTGATGCGAATATAGAAGCTAACCGTTTTAATGGCGGATTCTTTCAGCTTGGCGGAATGGATATTAGCTTAGACGGAAGTCGAATGCTGTTTGGAGTTGACTCTAAGGGTGATGAAAGATTTGACTTTTATATTCGCGATTTTTGCTCGGAGAAAAGTGGCGATTTTAATGGCAAAAGTGGCGGCTTTGATTGCAAAAATGTTGAAGAAAATGGTGGCGAAAGTGGCGATTACAACACTCGCTATAACAACAGTTTTGTAACACTTTCGGATTGCATCAAAGGCGTATCTTCCGCGCTTTTAACGCCAGATGGAAAATGGGTTTTCTACGTAACTTTAGACAGCGCTTGGCGACCATATCAAGTATTTAGGCATAGGGTTGGAACAAGTGTAGAAAATGACGTTAAAGTTTTTGAAGATTTAGACGAACGCTTTTTTGTTAGCGTGTACGAAAGCTTCGACGAGCGAAGCGTTATTATAAACAGCAGTTCTAAAACCACTTCACGCGTGTTAATGCTGCCTCTAAGCACTCCAGAAGGCGATTTTAGAATGGTGCTTAAGCCTATAGAAAACGTGGAATACGACGTTTCGTTTGCGTGCTTTGAGAATGCTGGAGAAGATGGCAAAGACATTCCACTAATGTTTGTAAGCCACAATCTTAAAAATCCTAATTTTCAAATTGATGTTATAGATTTGCGGAAGCACTCTGCGGATTCAATGCCATTTAATATTGGCGAAGGCATCTGTGTTGCGCAAGGGTCTCCATACGGATGCCAAAATGGCGATTTAATAGAAAAAGGCGCGAGTAAAAAGGCCATTAGTGCGCCGTATTACAACAGCAAAAATCCTAAGATTTTGCAAGGTTTGCGCGGCTTGAGCGTAGATGGTTTAAGCGTTTATAAAAACTACGTTGCTCTTTCTTTCCGTGCGAATGGCTTGCCTCAATTAGCAGTTATGACTAAAAGCAATGCTGTTGAAGATTTTAAGGCAGGCTGCCCATGGAGATTCCGCCTTGTAAAAGAAGATGGGTTTGTGGAAGATTCTTGCGAGTCTGCGGATTCTTGCGATTCGTTAGTTTCTTGCGATTCTTGCGCAAAAGTCGGAAGCTTCCGTTCCGCTAGCGCTCGCAAGGAATTGTCTAAAATAAGTCTTGAACAAGCAAAAAATAGTCGAATCAGTCTTATTGGAGCAACGGGAAATCCGTGTTATGAAGCGCCAAAAATACGTTATTCTTGCTCAAGTTACGCAACTCTTGGAGCGTTAAAAGAACTAGACATAGCAACAGGTAAAAGTGTTTTGCTTAAGCGCGGAAAAATCTTGGGCGATTTTAACGAAAACGACTACGCAGAAAAACGAGTGTGGGTTAAGGTTCGAGATGGCGAGAGCGTGCCAGTTTCGCTAGTGTGGAAAAAAGACGCTGTTGCAAAAACAAATGCAATGTTTATAACCGCTTACGGAGCGTACGAGATTAGCAGCGATCCGTATTTTTCTGTTGCGCGTTTAAGCATGTTAGACAGAGGCGTGCTTTTTGCTCAAGTGCATGTTCGGGGCGGCGGAGAAATGGGTCGCGCGTGGTATGAGAATGGCAGGCGGCGCAATAAAAAACACACTTTTGAAGATTTTGTAGATGTTACGCGCGCTTTGCAACAAGCAGGTTATGCTGATGCGAATCAGACTGTTGCAAATGGTGGTTCCGCGGGCGGTCTTCTTATGGGAGCTGTGGCAAATATGGCTTCGCAATGCTATGCAGGAATTGAAGCGGACGTTCCTTTTGTAGACGCGCTTACGTCTATGTTGGACGACTCACTGCCGCTTACTGTTACCGAGTGGGACGAGTGGGGAGACCCGTTGCACAATGCGCAAGATTACGCGTATCTAAAGTCGTATACGCCTTACGAGAATGTGCCTGAACACGTCGATGCAAGTGAGTTTCCAAAGATTCTTATAACGTCTTCGATTAACGACACTCGCGTTCTTGTTACGGAGCCGCTTAAGTGGCTTGCGCGATTGCAAGCGGCTGGAGCGGATGCGATTGCGCGCATTGAAACAGAAGGTGGCCACGGCGGAGGCTCTGGTAGATATAAAAAGTGGGAAGAAGTTTGCTACGAAAACGCGTGGTGTTTAGATGCCATGGGTATTTCGTAGAATATCCTTAAAACACATTGGAGGCTGATTGTGGTAAGAATTAAGCCAGATAAGCCCTATGCGGAAGACCTTCCATTAACGCATACAGCGTTATTTAAGCAAGTGCCACTAGACCAAGCGAGGGAGCTGCTAGAACACTTGCATGAGTCGGTTTTTTCTAAGGGGCAGGCGATTTTTAACGAAGGAGATACGGATCGCCGCATGTATCTTTTGGAGCGCGGACGCGTTAAGCTCGTTCGTCATTCTAGAGATAATCGTGTGCAATTGCTTAGCATTCACACGCATGGGGAAATTCTTGGGGAGATTCCTGTTTTTGACCCGTATGGCGGGCCGCGTACGGCTTCTGCGATTGCTATTACAGATAAAACTCGCGTGCTGTGGCTAGAAAATGAAGTGCTTTTTAACTGGTTAGGTCATCATCCGCGAGTTGCTGTAGATATGCTTCAAGTTTTGGCTGCTCGCTTAAGAGCAAACAACGAGCATATTTCTGACCTCGTTTTTATGGACGTTCCAGCAAGATTAGCAAAAACGCTTTTGAACCTTGCTTCTAGATTTGGAGAGCCTGTTAGAGAAGGCGTGCTTGTTCCTCACGATTTAACTCAAGAAGAGCTTGCGCAATTGGTTGGATCTTCTAGAGAAACAGTTAATAAAGCGTTGATGGATTTTGCGCAAAGAGGTTGGATTAAAAGACATGGAAGGTCGATTATTATTTACGAGCCTGGAATGTTGATTCGCCGAGCAGAAAGATAAATCGTGCAAATCGCGTAAATCTTATAAATCTTGTAAATTGCGGTTTTTGCGTGCCGCAACGTAGAGGCAAGCCTCTAGAATAGTACGCATGCCTAAAAAGAAATCCCTAACAACTCGTAGAGTACTCGCACTGTTTCTTACGTACATCACTTTGTGTGTTGCAGGTGGTGTAGCTTCTAGTATTCTCTTTGTTCCAGGGGTAATGAGCATAAACAGCGTTGTTAAGTCTGTTGTGCCTTCTCTTAGGGTAGATGGTATTGATTTTGACGTTACTGCCTTGCCTCAAAAATCGCGATTATACGCTTCAGATGGCAAAACGGTTATTGCAACTTTTTATGCTCAAAATCGCACTGTTGTGCCGCTTAGGCGAATATCGCAATATATGCAACAAGCAATGGTTGCTCGAGAAGATCGACGATTCTTTGAACATTCTGGCGTAGATGTTCAAGGCGTTATGCGTGCGTTTGTGCAAACGTTTATTAAAAAGTCAGATATGCAAGGTGGATCTTCCTTAACGCAGCAGTACGTTAAAAATGTTCTTATGATTAAAGCTAAGGAAGATAACGATCCTATATCGGAATATCATGCTGCAGAAAGTACTGTTGCTAGAAAATTGCGAGAAATGTTAATCGCAATTCAAATGGAGAAAAAATACTCAAAGTTAGAGATTTTGCAAGGCTATTTAAACGTTGCACAATTTGGTAGTAACAATCTTTATGGTGTAGAAACAGCTGCTCATCGTTACTTTAATACTACGGCTGCAAAGCTTAATCTTGTTCAAGCGGCAACGATTGCTGCAATCACAAAAAATCCTTCAAGGTACGATCCTTCTATAGAAGAAAATTGGCCAGAATCGCAAAAACAGAGGAATATTGTTCTTGATTTAATGCTTAGGCAGAATTTTATAAGCCAAAAAGAACATGATGATGCTGTAAAAATTCCAATTAAAGATACGCTTAATATTCAGCACGAAGTTGCAAATGTTGGATGCCAAGCTGCTGGAGACGCTGCATTCTTCTGCGATTACGTTACTAAAAAAATATTGAATTCTCGCGAGTTTGGTAAAACCACTGTTGCGCGTCAAAAGCTTCTTAACGAAGGCGGATTAGACATTTACACAACAATGGATATTCTTGCAAACTCTTCTGCAATGGACACAGCTAGGGCTACTGTTCCAATCCACGATCCAAGCGGTTTTGAAGTTTCGATTGCTGCGATTAAGCCTGGAACTGGAGAAGTTCTTGGATTTGGAAGCAACCGTATTTACGATGCTACAGATGCAGCAAAATCAGACCCTACACACACTGCGATTAACTACGCTGTAGACGAGCGAGACGGCGGTGGTTTAGGCTGGCAGATTGGTTCTACGTGGAAGCCAATTAACATTGTTGCTTGGCTGCTTGCTGGAAAGTCGATTAATCAGCCTCTAAGAACAAGCATGCTTTATAACAATACCGATTTTTCTTGCGCAAGGTATCGTGGAATTGGGCGCTGGTCTGTTCAAAACTCTGGCGGCGGTAGTGTTAGCCCAGAAACGCCTTTAATGGGTCTTGTTCATTCTCATAACACTATTCAGGCAGCAATGGGAACCCAGCTTAAGCTTTGCGCTGTTGCGGAAGCAGCTAGAACGTTGGGGTATCACAATTCTCCACTTGGTCAAGAAGACGTGTTCTCTAAGAACTCGTTTAATCCTCCTATGTTGATTGGTGCTGTACAAGCTTCGCCGCTTACAATGGCAAATGTTTATGCAACAATTGCAGCTAATGGCGTTCAATGCGATCCTATAGCTATTAAGCGTGTAGTAGATAAGAACGGTAAGCGTTTGCGTGTTCCTAGCGCTAATTGCCATCAAGCAATACCAAAGAAGGTTGCTCAAACAGCAGCATACGCCATTAATCAAGGCGTTGTTCAGCCAACTGGTGTTGCACATATGGCTCAGCTAGAAGGTGGACGAAAAACGTTTACTAAAACTGGTACTAACGAAGACTTTTACATGGCAACAGCTGGATTTGTGCCAAATAAGGTATCTGCATTTATTGCGGTTGGAAATGCGGAAGTTCAAAAAAGCTTTAACAACATGCGCATTAATGGCGTCTACCACAGCACATGGTATGGTACCTACATCGCTATGCCTGCTTGGAAAAAGTTTATGGATACGTACCTAAAGGCCTCTAACACGCCTATGGATAACGATTACGGAAAACCAGATCCAAAGTATATGGCTGGCGGAAAAATGCCGTTGACTAGCGAGCAGATGCGCAGACAATATGAGTTGCAACAGCAGCGTGATAGGGAAGAAGAAGCGCGCAGGCAGGCAGCTCAAGAGCAAAGCCAGGATTCGCAAAGCGATCAGAGTGCACAAGGCTCTCAGGATTCGCAAGGTGATCAAAACTCGCAACAAGATGCAACTACAAACGGCCGCTACGCAACGGGTGACGGAAGACAAGACCAATATTTTGGTGACGCCAGCAGTGGCGATACTTCCAGCTCGTATTCTGGCGGAACTCGTTAGTGTGTTGTTGCTAGTGTGATGCCACTAGTGTGACTCGCCTAGAGCGCGTCTACTCCAACAGCATCCTTAACACTATTAAAGCCGTCTTTTCTAAGCATCTTTGCAAGACCGCGCTTTAACGTTGTAATTTGTTGAGGGCCTCTGTACATAAGCGAAGAAACGAACATAACCAAGTCGGCGCCGCTTCGAATCTTTTCATAAGCTTGTTTTGGTGTAAATACGCCACCAATTCCAGCAATTGCAAAGCGAGACCCAAACTCTCTTCTAGTTCGTTTAATAAGCTCATTGCTTGCGGTAAATGTTGGAGCCCCTGAGATTCCACCTTTCCAATCTGCAGGAATGTCTAGTCCATCTCTATTCTTGCGCAAATTTGCAATGCTCACGCCATCAACCTTATGTGCGCTTAAAACGTCTAACAAAGACTTAAATTGAGGCCATCCGCCCTTTAAGTTCAAAGGCATTTTTACAAGAGTTGGCTGAGGTCTGCTAACTTTGTCTAAAACACTAAAAAGCTTATCTAAAGCATCTGGATTACTAAAAGGCTCGCCAGCCATAGTGTTTGGGCAAGAAATATTAACCTCAATCATGGAGCTTTTGCCGCTCGCGCGCTCCATAGATATGCGATAATCTTCAATTCCTTCGTCTAAATCACCAACAAGATTATCGTTAGTTCGCGCAATGCTTACAGAAAGTTGCATGCTTTTAGCGTTTGTCCACGCTTTTTCTACTCTAGGAATCACAAATTCGCTGCCGTCGTTTGCAAGACCTGCATGAACAAGAAGCGAATCATATTGCGGAAGCCTATGATACCAAGGCTTAGCATTTCCTGCGCATGGGCGAGCAGTTGTGGAGCCAACTGTTTCAAAACCAAAACCAGCGTTGTCTAGAACTGTGCACAAATCGCAGTTTTTATCGAGTCCTGCGCTTAAGCCAAATGGATTCGCAAAATCTACTCCCATAACTTGCGTTTGTAAAATTGGATCTGTGTAGTCAAGCATTTGTCGCAAAAGCCACATTAATCCAGGAATGCGCTCGCTTGTTTTGCAAAATGCAATCATGCGGTCGTGTGCTTCGTCTGGCGGAATGTTAAACACTAAGTGCGGCTTAATAATGTGCTTGTAGCTAAAAGTAAAGAGGTCTGTTGCAGCAAGATTCACAGCATTGTGTAAAGAATTTTCAGATACGTAACTCATGATTCAATACTATACGACTTTAAGCATTTTGCAATTTTGGTACAAAGCGAATCGACTTGCATTAGCGCGCTACGCTCTAAGCGAAAAAGGCAGGTCGTTGCGAATGGTATAGCAGCACAGCTATATTTGTGAGTTATGCCTACTTATGATTTGGGACTAGAACACGTTTCCCTTGAATTTGCAACAAAAATGATTTTCAAAGACGTAACTCAAGGCGTTTTTGAAGGCGATCGCATAGGAATTGTAGGCAAAAACGGAGACGGAAAGTCCACTCTTCTAAAGCTTCTTCAAGGTGCGATTAGCCCAGATTCGGGAAGAGTTACGCGCAGAAATGGCCTAACATTTGGCATTTTAAGCCAGCGAGATCCGCTAGACGATAATGCTACGGTTCGCCAGGCTGCGCTAGAAAATCGCCAGGATTATGAGTGGGCTGCAGATTCAAAGCAGCGAGAAATTGTGGAGTCTCTTTTGGGCGGAATCAACCTTGAAGCTAAGGTTGGTACGCTTTCTGGAGGACAGCGCAGGCGTGCGGATTTGGCAAGGCTTTTGCTGCATGATTGGGATATTTTGGCTTTGGACGAGCCTACGAATCATCTTGATGTTCTTACAATTCATTGGCTTGCGGAGCATCTTTTGCATAGGTGGCAAGACGGGCAGGGCGCTCTTTTGCTTGTCACACACGATAGATGGTTTTTAGACGAAGTTTGCTCTTCTATGTGGGAAGTTCACGATGGCGCAATCGACCCGTTTGAAGGCGGCTACAGTGCGTACATGATGCAGCGAGTTGAGCGCGAACGCCAGGCGGATGTTCGCGAAGAGCGCAGGAGGAATTTGGCCCGTAAAGAGCTTGCGTGGCTTTCTAGAGGTGCTCGAGCGCGTTCTACAAAGCAAAAATTCCACGTTAAGCAAGCTCGCGAGCTTATAGCAGACGTTCCACCAATGCGAGATACTCTTGAGCTAAAAAGAATGGCAACTTCTCGTCTTGGTAAGCAAGTTGTTGATTTGATTGACGTTACGCAAATTTTTGAGGATTCATCAAGTCCTGCTGCATCCGATGCAGATATTGTAAAATCGCCATTTTCGCAACCTACGCATGATGGTAGCGTTACGATTTCTGTAGAAGAATCGCAAGAATCGCCATTATCGCAAGAAGAATCGCCATTAAAAGAAACGTGTGCAGCATTACAAAAAACGATTAGCGGCCGCATGATTTTAGACGATCAAACGTGGCTAATAGGGCCAGGAGACCGATTTGGCATAGTGGGAGCTAATGGTGCTGGAAAATCAACGCTTTTAGGCATAATTGACGGCTCTTTGCATCCAACTAAAGGTCATGTAAATATTGGCAAAACTGTAAAATTTGCCGTTCTTTCTCAGCGCCTAGAAGAGCTGGAAAAGCTTGGAAAATATAAAGTCAAAGAAGTTTTGAGCCGATATAAGCCAAGCTACATAATTGACGGCAAAGAAGTTACTCCTGGTCAGCTTATGGAGAGGCTTGGTTTTAAGCCCGAGCAGCTTATGACGCCAATCGCAGATCTTTCGGGCGGTCAAAAGCGCCGCATGCAATTGCTTTTGATTCTTCTAAACGAGCCAAATGTGTTGATAATGGACGAGCCTGGAAACGACTTAGATACAGACATGCTTGCCGTTATGGAAGATTTACTAGACACTTGGCCAGGAACTTTGATTGTTGTGTCTCACGATAGATACTTGCTTGAGAGAGTGACTGATCAGCAATTTGCGTTGATTGACGGGAAAATTCGCCATCTTCCAGGCGGAGTTGATGAGTATCTAAAGATTATGGAAGACTACGAGCGTGCAAATATGCAAGAGTCTAAGGCAGATTTTGCGGCAGAATCTAGGAGTAAGTCGGAGTCAAAGTCGGAGTCTGCAGAAGGTGTTGGATTAGATTCAAATCAAAAGTCAAATCAAAAAGCTGAAGCAAAATTAAGCGGAAAAGCGTACTATGATGCTACAAGAAGAGTTGCGGCAATAGAGCGCAAACTAGAAAAGCTTGAAGAAGAAAAAAGTGCGATTGAGCAAAAAATGGCAAGCCACGATCCTAGCGATTTTGTTGGCTTGCAAGAGCTTAACGAGAAGTTGCAGGCGAATCAAAGCGAATCTAGCGCGTTAGAAGAAGAGTGGCTTGAGCTTAGCGAGCAGATTTGATACAAAAGCACCACACTTTTTGCATCGCGATTTTGCTCAAGATTAATGCCACGTGCTAGTTAATGCCGCGTGCTAAATTGTTGAGTTATGGCTCAAATTAAGGATATGTTGGAATCTGTAAAACCTATTCGCTTTGATGGCAGAGATGTAGACGAGTTGCGACCAGTAAAAATCACGCGCAATTTTACAAACGTGCCAGAAGGCTCCGTTCTTATTGAGTGCGGAAACACGCGCGTTATGTGCACTGCCACTTTTACTATTGGCGTTCCGCGCTGGAGGAGAGACACTGGTTTAGGTTGGGTTACAGCCGAGTATTCAATGCTTCCAAGGGCCACTGCCGAGCGCACCGATCGCGAGTCTGTTAAGGGCAAAATCGGCGGCCGCACGCACGAGATTAGTCGACTTATTGGCCGCTGCCTTAGGGGTGTTATAGATACCAAGGCAATGGGCGAGTGCCTTATTCAAATTGATTGCGATGTTCTTCAAGCAGATGGCGGCACGCGCACAGCTTCGATTACAGGCGCATATGTTGCTCTTGTAGACGCGCTAAATTGGGCCGAAAAGCACAAGCATATTCGCAGCGCTAAAAACGTTCTTAAAGACTCCGTTTCCGCTGTTTCTGTAGGTGTTATTAATGGCACTCCAATGCTTGATTTGCCTTATGTAGAAGATAGTCAAGCTATGACAGATATGAATGTTGCTATGACTGGTTCGGGCAATTTTATTGAGATTCAAGGCACAGCGGAGCATCGTCCGTTTAATCGCGATGAGCTTAACGTCTTGCTTGATTTGGCAGCCAAAGGCAATCGCGAGCTTCAAGCGGCTCAGCGCGCAGCTTTAAGTCAAAATTAAGTCAAAATTAAATAGAAGTTTATAGAAGCTTATATCTGTTTATATCTGTTTATTCGATAAATTATTAAGGAGTTGCGAGCGTGAAACTTGTTGTGGCAACGCATAATGAGGGTAAACTCGTTGAAATTAAGCGGATTCTTAACGAAGAGTTTGCGGAAATATCGGAGCATATTGAGCTTGTTACTGCTGGCTCTCTTGGACTTCCAGACCCAGTAGAAACAGGTGTGACTTTTGAGCAAAATGCGCTGATTAAAGCTAGAGACGTTTCTGCAAGAACTGGATTGCCAGCAATAGCGGATGATTCTGGCTTGATTGTAGACGTTTTGGGCGCGGCTCCAGGCATATTGTCTGCTCGTTGGAGTGGTGTTCATGGAGATGACAAGGCAAATAACGCGCTTTTACTTAAGCAGCTAGAAGATATTCCAGATCAATGCCGAACAGCGCGATTCCGTTGTGCTGCGGCTCTTGCTGTTCCTAAAGGCTGCGTTGATGCGGATCTTGAAAACGCTATGTGGAAAAACAACGGTTTTGAGACTGTTCGCGTGGGAGAGATGGTTGGGTGCTTGATTCGCGAGCCTAGAGGTTGCAATGGTTTTGGCTACGATCCACTTTTTGTGCCAAACGATCAGCCTATTAGGGATGGTGTTCAAATGCACGATTTAACTAGCGCGCAACTTAGTCAGCAAGAAAAGAATGCGATTTC
>CAMPUL010000012.1 GCA_946997215.1 Gardnerella vaginalis | reverse complement strand
CATTCGATGAATCACCATCAAAGAGCTGCGAATCGACTTGCATGAGCGCTTAAAGTGTGGCGCGCGAATGCACTTCGATTCGCTGAGCCGCTCAAACGTAAAGTCCAGTGGACTTCACGTGCGGCGAAGACGTTCGCGCGCTTAGGCCGCGCGAACGAAACGCTTCATCCGCTGCGAAAAATCTCGAATCTCTACCTCACTTAGCGCAACCTACGTAATCTTGTAATGCGCGAACGATGTGACGGATTTTGTAGCTCTAAACGGCGTGTTGAACAACAAACTCGTGAAAATACAGATTAATCGCCGCCACTTTGCGTTTGAGTAGCTCCGTTTTCTCCAAAAGATGATGCCGCGCCAGACCCATCGCCAGCGCCGCCACCTCCAGTAGTGCCGCCGCCAGCCGAGCCGTTCCCGTTATTCGGCCCATTCTCGCCAGGCCCATTCGGCCCATTTGCGCCATTCGCACGATCTTCACTACTAGAACTATCTTCCTTATTAGCGCCACCTGCGCCACTAGCGCCACTTGCACTATCTTCTTTATCTTTATCTTTGCTATCTTCTTTATTTTCGCCGCTATAGTCGTCCGCAAATTCGTGCTTGCTTCCGCCAAGCCCCCAAGTTCCGTCAACACCTCCAATTTTGCCGTTATCTTTAGCTTCTGGGAACTTTTCCGCAACCGTGCCAGCAAGTGCCGCACGCATGTATCGCGTAAACAAATGCGCCGAATATCCGATTCCTCCAGGGTATCCGCGGAAAGTTGGCACAGGCAAAGGATTTCCTTGCGCATTTGGATTCCAAATAGCAAACACGGTCAAAACGCTTGGCGTAAATCCAACAAAACTACACGCCGAAGCATCGTTAGCGGTTCCCGACTTTCCAGCAATCGGCTTTCCAACGCCCCTAACCTCTGGCGAAGTACCGTATTGCACAACGCCTTGCATAGCCTTAATAGCAAGCGCCATATCTGCCGCCGCAAACACCTGTTTTCCAACGGTCGGCGCCCTATAAAACTCTTTGCCATCTGGGTTCTTAACGCTAGAAACAATGTGCAAATCTGGCCTGCGCCCCTGGTTTGCAATCGTCGAATACGCGCGCGCAATCTCACTAATATGCACGGGGTCGTTTCCAAGAACAGTAAACGGATTCTTGCCGTTAACGCGCTGCGCATTTAGACCAGCCATAACAGCCGTATTTGCCACGCCTTTTTGCCCAAGCTTTTCTTGCAAAGCCATAAATGGCGTGTTTACAGAGTTTGCTGTTGCTTTATAAAGGTTGATTATTCCCCAATTTGTGTTTGCAAAGTTGTTTACTGGCTTGTCGATTCCCTTAAACTTTAGCCCCGTATTTCCATTAAACAGCGTGTTTAGATTCGTGCCAGCCTGAATCGCGCCAATCAGCGCAAACGGTTTCATGGTACTTCCAGGCTCGTAAAGCGCTTGAGTGGCGTTATTTAGCGGCTTAGAAAGATAGTCGTCACCTGCGTAAACAGATATAATCGACCCATCTTTAGGATTTACGCTCATTGCGCCCGTTTGCACTCCTTGCGGCGTAATTCCGCGCGCGCCAGCCGTCGGGCTTGCAACGTTAAACATTAAATCTTGCTTAGCTTTGTCGATTGTTGTAATAATGCGGTATCCGCCCGTATCTAGGTCTTCTTTTGTAAACGCGCCGCCGCTTGTAAGCTCGCTACGAACCATTTGCAATAGGTATCCTTGCGGCCCCGCGTACACGTTTTGCTTGGTTTGATTAATGGTCTGCGGCATTTTTGCGTTTTTGTATTCTTCGCTTGTAATGTACTTGTCTTTAAGCATGATTCTTAGCACGCGCTTGAATCGAATATTCGCCTCTTTAGGCATGATTGCAGGGTCCCAGCTGCTTGGTGCAGGGATTATTCCAGCAAGCATTGCCGCTTGAGATAGCGTAAGATCCTTCGCTTCCACGCCAAAGTACGCTTTTGCTGCCGCCTGGATTCCGTACGCTCCGCGACCCAGATAAATTGTGTTCATGTAATTGCATAGCACGGTGCTTTTGTCTTGTGTTTGCGCGATTTTTAGCGCAAGAATGGCCTCGTGCAGCTTGCCTAAATACGTTTTTGTTTCGCCAAGATAGTAGCGTTCCGCGTATTGTTGCGTAATCGTAGAGCCGCCCCATCTGCCTTTAGATGTTACGTTGTGGATTATTGCGCGCCCAATTCCCTTAAGATCGATTCCGCCGTCTTTGTAGAAAGACCTGTTTTCGCTTGCGATTATTGCGTTTCCAACATACGGCTTTAGAACGGAGCAATTTATGATTTCGCGATTTTGCTCCGCAAAGCTGCCGATTTCCGTTTTTCCGTCCGCGTAGTACACCTTGGTTTTATCCGCCATTGCGATTTTGTCTGGCTGCGGAATGTCTGTTGTTACGTACATCCACGCAACCGTTAAAATTCCAAGGATTATTGGCGTAACAACTACGATTAGCGCCCAAAAAATAATCGGGTGTTTTGTTCTAAAGTTTTTTTGGATTCTTCTGTGGCTTCTGCGATTGTATTGTTGATTGTATGAGCGATTGTATTGTCGATTGTATTGTCGGTTGTATGGTCGCCTTGTGCGCGCGCCAGCGCCAGCTCCAGTGCCATCGCCCGCGCTTCTTATAGTGCGCCTTTGGCTAGAAGAGTGCGAATTTCGTCCATTACTATTTGCAACCATACAATCCAAGTTAGCGCTTGGCGAGGAATTTTAACCATATGTAATCGTGCGTAATCATACATAACGCGGAATTTTAATCATATGTAATATCGTTTTAATCATATGCAATATCGTATGTAATATTTGTAAAAGCTAGTATTATAAAAGTGTATTAGTGCGGCGTTGGTGTGTGCCGCTAATTTTTGCTAAGGAGTTTATATGAGTATCCGCGTTGCCATTGCCGGTGTTGGCAATTGTGCTTCGTCGTTAGTTCAGGGCGTTGAATACTACAAGAATGCCAATGATGGCGATAAAATTCCAGGATTAATGCATGCTGTTTTTGGGAAATATCGCGTGCGAGATATTGAGTTTGTAGCCGCTTTCGATGTTGACTCGTTAAAAGTTGGCCATGACTTAAGCGAGGCGATTTATGCTTCGCAAAACAACACGATTCGCTTTGCGGATGTGCCTAATCTTGGCGTTACTGTGCAGCGCGGCCCTACTTACGATGGTTTGGGCGACTACTACAAGCAAATGATTGACGAATCTAAAGAAGAGCCTGTAAATGTTGCCGAAGTTTTGCGCGATTTGCACGTAGACGTGCTTGTGTCTTACTTGCCAGTCGGCTCCGAGCAGGCAGACAAGGCGTATGCTACGGCAGCTATGGAGGCTGGATGCGCGTTTGTAAATTGCCTTCCTGTTTTTATTGCTTCCGACCCAGTTTGGGCGCAAAAATTCCGCGATGCTGGAGTTCCGATTATTGGCGACGATATTAAAAGCCAGGTTGGAGCTACGATTACACACCGCGTTATGGCGCGACTTTTTGAAGATAGAGGAGTGCGTTTAGACCGCACTTATCAGCTTAATGTTGGCGGAAACATGGACTTTATGAACATGTTGCAGCGCTCTAGGCTTGAGTCGAAGAAGATTTCTAAAACGCGCGCGGTTACTTCGATTGTTCCGCACGATATGGATGACCACAACGTGCACATTGGCCCTTCGGACTATGTTGCTTGGCTTGACGACCGCAAGTTTGCGTTTGTGCGCTTGGAGGGTACCACTTTTGGCGATGTTCCGCTTAGCTTGGAGTATAAGCTTGAGGTGTGGGATTCGCCTAATTCTGCAGGCATTGTTATAGATGCTGTGCGCGCTGCGAAGATTGCGCTGGATCGCAAGCTTTCGGGGCCTATCTTGGCTCCTAGCTCTTACTTTATGAAGTCGCCAGCTGTTCAGCACGAAGATAGCGAGGCGCGCGAACTTGTTGAGCGCTATATTACTGGAGATGTTGAGGCAGACGAATCGCAGCTTAATGCAGATGTTGAGGATGCAAAGAAGAGTGGCAAAAGCGTGTGGCGCGCCTAGCGATGCGCCTATCGATGCGCCTAATGGTGCGGTAGCTTGCGATTTGATTTCGGCATTCGCTTGGCTTTTCATCGGTTGCTTGCGACTTGCGCTCGGCTTGCGCTCGACTTTTATCCATAATCGTGTAATATAGGTAGAGCCTCCGCGTGGCACTACGTCACCCAATCCCCCCAGGGCAGGAATGCAGCAAGGGTAAGTGGCCTCTAGTGGGTGCGCGGGGGTTTTCTGTATTCTGCGCTCCGACCTGCCTGAGCGCTCAAAGCGTAGCGCGATATTTCCTATTTGCTGTTGCGCGAGGTTTGAGTATTTCTCTCCTCGCAAGTCCCGTCGCTACGCTCCTCTTTTATTGCTCGTATAGAAATACATCAAACCTTCTGAATGTTTAGAACAATTGCGTGGTTTTAATCGCCGAGATTCTCGATTTTTCTTGCTACTTCAGCGAATCACCATTTCATGCTGAGGTTCGCTTCATTCGCTGCGAAAAATCTCGAATTTCTACCTAGTTTGGTGAAATCTGCGTAATTATGTAGTGCGTTTGTATTAAAAAACACCGAAATTCAGTACAATCGCACTACAGTTTTTGTTTTGCGACACACCCGAAAAGTCTTTCCTTAAAAAAACCTGGGAAAATTCTTCAAAAACCTTGAAATGCGTATTTTTACGGTTTAAGTGTTGTTTATCTACAAATTTTACGACAATGTGGCCTTTATTGTGGATTAGTTTGTGCATAACATCATTTTTTTCGGTTTAGCATGTGGGGCTGGTGCTTGACTTTTTCAAACGGGGGGGGGGTATGTTAATAGCAACATCACACGGTGGATAACCGTTGGTGGAAATGCGCGAACGCGCGTTTTATATTTTTCCCCATTGCATCGCGGGTTGTCTGCGGTGAGCGTGGGGGAGAAGAAGAAAGGAAATTAAAATGATGAATAAGAAGGCTATCGCCGCTTTCGCTGCTGGCGCAACTTTGCTTGCCGGCTTCGCAATGGCAACCCCAGCATTCGCTGAAGGTCCTAAGAAGCAGCCAACTGCTCAGGAGAATCTCGATGCTACACGCAAGGAGATAAAGGAACTTGGCACTAAGTTGCAAACTCTTCAGGATGGTCTTAAAGATCTTAAGACTGCAGAAGAAACAGCCAAGACTGCTGCTAAAGATGTTGTTGCAACATTAGTTGATACAACCGACGCAAATAACTACAAGGTTAAGGAAGCACAGTCTACTCCAGCAAATATTAAGTTGGCTCAGGAATACGTTGCTGCTCATAATGCTGTTGTAGAGCGTAATAAGGAGATTTCTGAAACACAAGAGAAGCTTAATAAAGATAATAACAGCCTTAACGGCTTGTTGGATGCTGTTGAAAAGGAAGCCAAGGATAAGGAAGCTAAGAAGGAAGCTAAGGATGGTGCTGCTGATGCGGCCATTGTTAAATTGACTGCTTCTAAGCTTGCTCTTAAGAAGGCTGATGCTAAGAAGTCTAAGGCTCTTAAGGATTATCGTGATAAGAAGTCTGTTTATGAGTCTGCTGAGCGTAAGCTTAAGGCTGCTGAGGAGGCTTTGAATTCTGCTAATGATGCTGTAGAACTCTACAATGCTTCTGGTAAGAATGATTCTGCTGAGCTCAAGCGTCTTACTGATGCTGTTAAGCGTGCACAGGCTAAGCGTGATGCTGCACAAGATACACGAGATGATGCTTATGCTGATTACTTTAAGGCTTTGACTGATTCTGAACAGGCTGCTGCGGACTACAACACTGCTCTTGATACTTATAACGATGATTATAATGCTGCAGTATCTGCTGGTGCTGATGTTTCTGCGTTTGCGGATATGACTCATGCTGATCATGCTGATACTGATCTTAATGCTGAGCCTGCTCCTTCTCCTGAGGCTAAGGCTAAGGCTGAGGCTAAGGCTGGTAAGAATGGTGCTGCTGCTGGTGCCAATGGCTCTGCTGCTGCTGGTGCTAAGACTGAGGTTGAGAACAAGAATGGCAAGGACAAGCGCGGTAACACCCACACTGGTACTGGTGTTGGCGTAACTTTGACCGCTTTGGCTGCCACCATGCTTGCTGGCATGGGTGCTGCTGTTCGCAAGGCTCGTCACTAAGCATTGTGTGCGCGCTTATTCGTGAGTGAACGTGTGAGCGCGCACTAACTTGAGCTTGTTGAGCTTTATAAGTTTTATAAGCTTTATGGGCTTGTTTTAGAGTTTGCACTTAACGATTGGTGTGGTGTTTTGTAGGGAAATGTCACACTGGTTTTGCTCTTGATTCTTGCGCTTTTGTTCTAATCTTGGTTTGCTATTATTTTCTTTTCTTCCCAGTGTTAGGGCGTTGGTTGCGGGGGTTTTGAGTGTTGAGTGTGTTGCTTTCGGTTTTGTTTGCTACTAGGGGCATTCAAAGCCGAAAGCTTTTTTGTTATTGCTCCTATAGCAAAAGCCTATAGAAAAGGCCTATGTCAAAGCCTATAGCGAAGGTCTTATAGCAAAAGAGAGAATCCATGAAAAAGCAAACTCCAAAATCTGCCGAAAAAATGGCTTTCAATTCATTTTCTAATAACTCTTTCAGTTCATTTTCTAAAAAATTCACCGCTGCAACCGTAGCCGCAATTTTGGCTGGTTCTGCGGGAGAGGGCTAGCACGGTGGAATGGCGGATGTGACGCCTGATTTTGATTTTAGTGTTCCTTCGTTGGATGAAGCGCCAGCTAGTGAATCTGATTCGACCGCAGATTCAAACGCAACGCCAAGTGACTTTACGTTTGATTACAACTTCGACGATGTAGACGCTCAGTAGTCCGCTTTTTGTAGTGCGTTTGCGCTCCGACCTGCCTTTTCGCTTAAAGCGTAGCGCGAAAAGGCAATTCGGAGCGCTGAGCTTGCTTAAGGTTGAAAGCACAGTGTGCTTTCAACGCAAGCGAAGACGTTAGCGCGCTTATACCGCGCTAACGACAAAAATACCGAAATCCATGTAATCTATTTACTCTTAATTTTCAATATTCTAGGATCTCGGCGTGTCTATATTGACTCTTGAAAAATTCCATGGGATAATTGACGCAACAGAACCTCTCCACGCTTAATGTATTTTACATGCGGACCACGGAGAGGGCTTTTTGTATCGAGGTGAATCACGTGGAATTAACCCCTTTTCGCGCTACGCTCTAAGCGAAAAGGCAGGTCATCGTTCGCACGGATTAGCCACGCGAACGCCTTCGCCACGCAGAAGCAGTGCTTCTGACTTGAGTGGCTCAGCGCTTTGAAGGAGCTTGAAATGCGTTATGCAATTTCAAGCTCAGTCAAAGCGCATGGAGTGTTGTTTGATAAAATATTGAGTATGGGTCAATTTGAAGGCAGCAAAGTTAATCAAGATATTTCTAAGCTCGATCCATTGATGAATCGCCCTAGAATATCAACAATCGTGTTATGCGCTATATTCGCATTGGTTTTTGCTGCATCTGCTGCTCTTGTGTGGCTTCTAGCTGTTAGAACGTCAATCGGCCAATCGTACGAAGAAATGGTAATCAGCACTTTTGGATATAGTGCCATTCCGCCAACGTTCGCCGCGATTTTAGCGCCGCTTAGAAGTTCCATAATCGTTATAGTCTTATCTGCCTTGATTTGCGTTGCGGCATTAATAATATCAATCATAAGAAAGCGATGGCTGCTACTTGCGCAATGCTGCGCAATATTCGTGCTGTCGCTTGCTGCAGAGCCATTAAAACGCATTCTTCCTAGACAAATGCTTGTAAACATTGCTACTCTTGCAAAAAATTCCGCACCTTCTGGCCACACTCTTTTAATGGCTGCCGCTTGCGCAATACTTGTTTGCGCGTCGTCTCGAGCGTTTAGGGCTTGGGCTGCAGCTGGAGCTGCGTTAATAACGTTTTTGCTTGCTGTGGCACTTATGGGAGGTCGCTGGCATAGGCCTGCAGACGTTGTAATGTCTGTACTAATAGTAGGCGCAATCTCTTGTGCTGTAATGGCTTTTACGCGCGGTTCTGCAATGGATTTGCCTGGACGCAGAAAGTCGTCTATAAGCGTGCAAATTGTTGGAACCGCAATGATTACAATGGGCGTTGTTTGCATAGCGTATTTTGCATACATGTTTTATCAAATCATGCCAGGCATTGAGCTGGGCGCAAAATGGGCGATTGGCATTTCGCACGTTTTAACATATTGGGCTGTTGCTGGCGCGTGTAGCATAACGTTCGGCGTTTTAATGGTTATTAAGCAATGCGCGGCTGCTCCTTTAAGTAGACTCGGATTAGTCGGCGCGCCTCCAACGCCTCCTGCATCTTCAACGTCTTCAACGTCTCCAGCAAAAAGCGATGAGCGAATTAAGCCTGATGAAAGCGATTTGTTGAAGATTCTATCGTCTAATTAAATAAAAAAATAAGTAAAATTGAATAAAAAATAAGTAAAGTGGTATATATAGGAGTATATGCTGATATCTCGCAAAGTTTGATTTTGTTGATTTTGCAGAATTTGCAACGCGTATTGCGTTAGAGTTGGCGTGGATTTTAGTAATAAAAGCGCGGAATTGCATATAGAATGCATCTGAATGAAAGGAGAGAGTATGACAGAGCAGAACAAGCTTGTCATTGTGGAGTCTCCCACTAAAGCGCGTAAAATAGGCGGATATCTTGGAAGCGGATACACGGTTATGGCGTCTGTAGGCCATATTCGCGATTTAGCACAGCCAAGCCAGGTGCCAGCCGCTAAAAAGGCGGATTTTGGCAAGTTTGGCGTAGATGTAAACAATGGTTTTGAGCCGTACTACGTTGTTGGAGCGGATAAAAAGAAAACGGTTTCGGACTTAAAAGCTGCGCTGGCAAAGTCTGGCGAATTATTCCTCGCAACTGATGAGGACCGCGAAGGAGAAGCGATTGCGTGGCATCTTGTGCAAGCGCTTAAGCCAAAAGTGCCAGTAAAGCGCATGGTGTTTCACGAGATTACAAAAGATGCGATTCAAGCTTCGCTTGCTAACACGCGAGACGTTGACGACCACATGGTTGATGCGCAAGAGACGCGCCGCGTGTTGGATAGATTGTACGGCTACGAGCTTTCGCCAGTTTTGTGGCGCAAAGTGGGGCCAGGGCTTTCGGCTGGTCGAGTGCAATCGGTTGCAACGCGTTTGATTGTTGAGCGCGAGCGCGAGCGAATGGCGTTTAGAAAAGCGAGCTATTGGGATGTTTGCGCGGATTTAAGCGCAAACGGCGTTGATTTCCAAGCGCGAATGACGGCTCTAAACGGAGCGCGTTTGGCTGGTTCTAAAGACTTTAATTCGCTTGGTGAGCTTCAAAAAGCTAAGGGCGAATCTGCTTTAGCGCACTATTTGAACGAGGCGGACGCTTGCGCGATTGCGCAAAGCCTTGGCACGGCTGATTTTGTTGTAAACTCAATGGACACTAAGCCGTATCGCCGACGCCCGTTGCCTCCGTTTACAACGTCTACTCTTCAGCAGACTGCTGGAAACCGCTTGTCTATGAGCTCTCGCCAAACTATGCGCGCGGCTCAATCTTTGTATGAAAACGGTTATATAACATATATGCGTACGGATTCTGTAACGCTTTCTAAAGAGGCGATTTTTGCGGCTCGAGATTGCGTTAAGTCTAATTTTGGAGACGAGTATTTAGCGGATTCTCCAAAACAGTATGCTACGACTTCTGCAGGCGCTCAAGAAGCGCACGAGTGTATTCGTCCTGCTGGATCTACATTTAGGAATCCTGCGGATTTGGCTGGCGCTCTCCCTGCCGACCAGCTTAAGCTTTACACGCTTATTTGGCAGCGCACGCTTGCATCTCAAATGGCGGATGCTACTGGTTTTACGGCTACAGTTAAGCTGGACGCTTCGGCTGGCAGCTTTGGAACGGCTAATTTCCAGGCTTCTGGAACCGTTATTGAGTTTGCTGGATTTATGAAGGTGTTTGGCGGATTTAGCGAAGACGAGCAGTCCAAAGCTTTGCCTGCTATGGCTAATGGCGATGTTCTTAAAGCTTTGCAAGTTAGCGCGGATGGTCACGAGACTCAGCCGCCAGCGCGCTATACGGAAGCGTCTTTAGTTAAAACGCTTGAAGCTAAGGAGATTGGTAGGCCGTCTACTTACGCTAGCATTATTTCTACGATTATTGACCGCGGATACGTGTATGAGCGTGGGCGCGCGTTGATTCCAAGCTGGCTTGCTTTTGCTGTTATTAAGCTTTTGGAATCTAATTTCCCAACTTACGTTGACTATGCGTTTACGGCAGACATGGAAAATGGTTTGGACCGAATTGCGCATGGTGAGGAAGCTGGTAAGGATTGGCTTTACAAGTTTTACTTTGGAGATGATAATGCGGCGGAGGCTGGCGATTCGCGTGCTGCTGCTGGCGATTCTTCGGTTGCTGGCGACTTTGCAATGCGCGAAGGCTTGCAAAAGCAAGTTGATCAGCTTGGAGAGATTGACGCTCGAGAAATCAACACGATTGATATTGGCGGCGGATTGCACGTGCGCGTAGGCAGGTACGGCCCGTATTTGGAAGATACTAAGAATCTAGACGAAGAGGGCAATGCGCGCAGAGCTTCGATTCCAAGCACTTTGGCTCCAGATGAGTTGAGCGAGCAAGTTGCTAGAGATTTGATTGAAAACAACTCCGAAGGTCCGCGCGTTTTGGGTACGGATCCGCAAACTGGCGGAAGCGTAGAAGTTAGGAATGGGCGTTTTGGTGCGTACGTTGCGCTTGTTGAGGCCTCGGATGAGGGCGAATCGCCAGCAGCCGACGATTCTGCTAAAACTGGCGCAAAGTCTTCTGCAAAATCCAAAAAGTCTGCTCAAAACAAGCCAAAAATGGCGTCTTTGTTCAAAACTATGGACCCTGCAACAATAACTTTGCAAGATGCTTTGCGACTTTTGAGCTTGCCGCGATTAGTTGGCGTTGTGGAAGAAGTTGACGAGCAAGGCGAAGTAAAGCGCGCGAAGATTGAGGCGAATAATGGTCGATACGGTCCTTATTTGACTAAGACTTACGAGCGCACGGATTCTGACGATTCTTCGGCGGATTCTAAGCCAGATAATCGCTCGCTTGCAAGCGAAGACGCGATTTTTAGCGTGACTTTAGACGAAGCTAAAGAGCTTTTTGCGCAACCAAAGTACGGCAAGCGCACGCGTGGAGCTGCAAAACCGCCGCTTAGGGAGCTTGGAGAAGACCCAGAAAGCGGAAAGCCAGTGGTGATTAAAGACGGCTTCTACGGTGCTTATATTACGGACGGCGTTACGAATCGCACGCTTCCAAAGCAATACACGCCTGAGTCGATTGAGCCGCAAGTGGCGTTTGAACTTTTGGCGCAAAAACGCGCGGCTGGACCTGTAAAGCGTAAGCGAGCGGCAGCTAAGAAGACTGCTGCTAAAAAAACGGCAGCTAAAAAGCCTGCTGCAAAAAAGAGCACAGCAAAAAAGTCCACGTCTAAAGCCGAGTAAACCTGGTAGAGGTATGCAAAATGGCTATATGTGTTAAAAACAGCGGGATTAGCGGCTTAAACAATGGTCTTAAGGGTGTTTTTATATCTTTTGAAGGTATAGACGGCGTTGGAAAAACCACACAAGTTGAAGCTTTGCGCGATTTTTTGCAAGCGCGCGGTCTTGAGGTTGTTGTGACTAGAGAGCCTGGCGGCACGCAATTGGGAAAACAGTTGCGAGATATTCTTTTGCACGGAGATTCGATTTGTGCGCGCGCTGAAGCTCTGCTTTTTGCGGCGGATCGCGCTCAACACGCTGCGCAAATCATTATTCCAGCATTGCAGCGCGGTGCGGTTGTTATAACGGATCGCTACATTGATTCTTCGCTAGCGTACCAATCGGGTGGGCGCGAACTCACTATGCAAGATGTGCGTGATTTAAGCGAGTGGGCGTCTAATTGCCTTTGGCCAAATCGTACGTATTTGTTAGATATGAGCGAGAAGGACGCTGCTGTGCGATTGCATGGGCAGGCGGATCGCATGGAAAGTGCAGGGCTTGATTTTGCGAAGCGCACGCGTGAAGCGTTTCTAGATCTTGCTGCAAAAAATGCGCAAAGATTTTGCGTTTTAGACGCCACTTTGAAAGCTTGCGATTTATCGGAGTTGATTGCTAAAGACGTGTGCGAGTTGATGGATAATGCTGGAGCGCGTAAGGAAGAATCGCCAGAATCGCCAGAAAATCAAGGATTTTAGGACTCTAGGATTTTAGCAATGGACGTTTGGGAATCGGTAGTTGGTCAAGCGCAAGTTGTTGAGCGTCTTAAAAAAGTAGCGCAAGGCGATTCAAGCAAAATCGCGCAATCGTGGCTTATTTGCGGTGCCGCTGGATTTGGGTGCACAAAAGTGGCAAGAGCGTTTGCAGCAGCATTGCAATCGCGCGGAAAAGTCGGAAGCTTCCGAGCCGCCGAAAATTCCACCACTCAAATAAATACTCAAATAAATACTCAAATAAACACAGATAAAATCGCAAGTGAAGTATTGGCTGGAACAAGCCCAGACGTAAACATTTTAAGCACAGACAAAGTTACAGTAAGCATTGACGAAGTGCGCGAAATAGTGTCCATGTCGGAGCAAATGCCAAGTGTTGCGCCGTGGCGAATCATAATAATCGAAGACGTTGGGCGCATGCTTGAGCGCACAACAAACGTTTTGCTAAAAGAAATCGAAGAGCCAGCACCTCGCACAATTTGGATTCTTTGCGCTGCAAGTGCAGCGGATGTTTTGCCAACAATTAGGTCTAGGTCTCAAATAGTGAATTTGGCGCAACCAAGCGACCAAGATGTTCAAGAATACGTGCAAAAACGCTCGAATGTGGATGCAAAAACGGCGGAAAATATGGCTCGCATAGCTCAAGGAAACGTTGATTTAGCAATGCTTTACGCAACAAGCGAGCGTGCTAGAAGCAGGCGAGAAGAACTTGTTGCAAGTGTTTTGCGACTTGGCCGCGCAATAGATGCGATTATGCTTGCACAAACGCTAATCGAAGACGCTAAAAGCCAGGCAGAAGACGAGGTTCAGAAATCTGTTGAAGCCGAGCAAAGCGAGTTTTTGCGCATAAATGGTATTAAGCCAACAGATAAAATTCCGCCTAAAATTCGTAGCGCATACAATGCGATTGGCAAAAAAGACGACGTTAAGCGCAAAGTGACTCGCGTAAGCAGAGATGTTCTAAACCGCGCAATAGACGCGATTTGCAGCATTTATAGAGATGTGCTTGTTGTGCTAAACAATGCGCAATTACAAACGCCGCTTGTGAATCAAGAATTTAAAGCAGAGATCATGCAGCTTTCTAAAAAAATTACAGCAGAGCGCGCGCTTAAATGCTTGGACGCGCTTGCTGTGGCTAAAAAGCGGCTTGCTGGCAATGGAAACGCAACGCTTGTTTTTGAAGCACTTTTCTGCTCGCTTTAACGCGCGCGAGTGATTCTCCTATTTGGTGTTGCGCGAGGTTTGAGTATTTCTCTCCTCGCAAGTGACGCGCACTTTTGCGTATAGTTTATGAACGTTAATATTCTAAGGTTTTAGGTTTTAGTACGGCGCTATTTATTGCTCGTAGAGAAATACATCAAACCTTCTGGATATCTAGGACTTTTGCGTAGCTTTTATCGCTGAGATTCTCGATTTTTCTTGCTACTTCAGCGAATCACCACCTTCGGCGCTGAGGTTCGCTTCATCCGCTGCAAAAAATCTCGAATCTCTACCTAGCTTGGCGTAACCGCGCTCGAACGATTTTCCGGGTTTTGTACCAAATTTGTGTGGATTTTGGTACAAAGTGCGGAAAATAATTCCGGGTTTTGTACCATTTTTAGGTCAAATTTGGTACAAAGTGCGGAAGTTTTTCTACGCGCTTTTTAGTGCATAGACCGCGCGAGCGACATGATCTGCTTTTTCGTATAGTCACAGCGGTAGTAGATACTTAAATTATGAATATTTCTACAGATTTCACCACTATTCCAGACAACTTTGCAAAAGCTGCGCCGGAAGAAAACAAGATTAACGGCGTTCCAGTCGTATCTTTTCCATTTTATGTAGACAAGTTGCCTGATTTTGTGCACTACTTGCATTGGCGATTTGTAGACGACGACGCTATACCAGTGTGCGGATTCCAGTGGATTCATTGGGTTGTGGCAAATGTTCCAGTAGAAGCGCTTATGTTTGACTTTAACGACTCGCGTGCTTTGCAAATTCCGCAAGACTTTTCGCGCACAATGCCGACCATGATTCCAGAAGTTGTGCAAGGGCGAAACTCGCAAGCTAGCCGATTTGTGGGGTGCACTGACCCTTCTATTACTATGCGATACAACGGTCCGCAGCCGCCAGACAAGGATCACGACTACATGCTAGAAGTGTTCGGCACGCAAAAACCTCTTCCAAATCTTAAAGAGGGCTTCTATCTTAACGAGATGATGAATGAAATCAGGCATTATGATTCGTATGTAGACGTTAACGGATTATATTTGCGAGGAAAAGCTTAGAGTTTATAGTTTAGGCTTTAGACTTAGGCTTTAGGCTTATGATTTAGGCTTTATATGACTTCGCGCGGATTAATCGCAAGCAGCTTACGACTAGATGTGCGTGTGTAAAATAGTCAAAACTAAGCAAAACTAATCTAAACAAACAAAATTATCTAAAATAATCAAATAACCAAAAATAATCAAAAATTAGAAAATAGGGGATGCAAATATGGCATGCACAACAATTCTAGTAGGACGCAAAGCGAGCTACGACGGATCCACGCTTATTGCGCGCAACGAAGACTCCGCAAACGGCGAGTTTAACCCAAAGCGTTTAGTGGTAGTAAAGCCGCAAGACCAGCCACGTGTTTATAAGTCCGTGCTTAGCCACGTAACAGTAGAGCTTCCAGATAATCCAATGCAATACACAAGCGTGCCAAACGCAGACTTGCGCGAAGGAATTTGGGGGGAAGCTGGCGTTAACGAAGCAAACGTGGCAATGAGCGCAACTGAAACGCTTACGTCCAACGAGCGCGTGCTGGGTGCCGACCCAATGGTGGAGCTTCAAAAAGCGCAAGGCAAAGATGGAGACGCAAACTACAAGCCAGAAGTGCCAGGCGGAATTGGAGAAGAAGACTTCTTAACGCTTGTTTTGCCTTATATTCGTAGCGCTCGCGAAGGCGTTGAGCGTTTGGGTGCGTTGCTTGAAAAGTACGGCACTTACGAGATGAACGGCGTTGCGTTCTCGGATGTAAACGAGATTTGGTGGATGGAAACTGTTGGCGGACACCACTGGATTGCTAAGCGTGTGCCAGACGAGGCGTATGTTGTTATGCCAAATCAGCTTGGAATTGACGAGTTTGATTTAGAAGACGCTTTAGGAGACCAAGAAGAGCACATGTGCTCGGCTGATTTGCTTGAGTTTATTGAAGAAAACCACTTGGATTTGGCGGTGGAAAACGCTTCGCCGTTTAATCCTAGAGATGCTTTTGGATCCCATTCAGATGCGGACCACGTGTACAACACGCCTCGTGCATGGTTTATGGAGCGTTTCTTGAATCCGTATGACGAAGTGTGGGACGGTAAAGACGCGGATCACAAGCCAGATAGCAACGATATTCCGTGGGCGCGTCAGCCTGAGCGCAAAGTGACGGTTGAAGATATTAAGTACGTTTTAAGCTCGCACTATCAGGGAACTGAGTACGATCCTTACGGCAAGCTTGGCGATGAGCATACGCGTCATCTTTTCCGACCAATCGGCATTAACCGCCAAAGCCAGCTTGCTGTTATGCAAATCCGCCCTTACATGCCGGAGCCAATGCGCGCAATTCAGTGGATGGCATATGGCTCTAACCCGTTTAATGCGCTTGTGCCGTTCTATCCAAATGTAAACGAAACTCCAAAGTATTTGGAAGATACAACTACTCGCGTAACAAGCGAAAACTTCTATTGGGAAAATCGCATTATTGCAGCTCTTGCGGATGCCGCATTTAACGACACTGCAAACGCGATTGAGCGTTACCAAGAAGTTGTTGGTTCCCTTGGTCACGCAATGGTTAAGGCTACGGATGCTGCTGTAGCAGAGCTTCTTGGCGTTGATTTGGCTGATTACGAGCCAGAGTTTGAAGGTTGTGAAGGCGAAGATTGCGATGATTTAGTTCGCGATCCTGAAGCTATTATTGCAGAGCTTCGTAACGACAAAGTGCGCGCGGCTTTGGCTAAAGCGAATGAAGATATGGCTGCAAAGTTGAAGAAAGAAACCGATTCTTTGCTCGATACAGTTCTGTACATAACTAGCATGCGTATGAAGAATGGTTTTAATCGCTCTGATCACTGAAATGTAATTACATAAGTTTTCTTATAAATAGATACAGAAAAACTTATGAAAATAATGTAATAACTTAAGTGCCTTCTGAAGAAATGAACTTTTTATTTCATGAGGAAGGCATTTTTGTTATGTTTTGTTACTTTGTTATAGATGTTACTAATAACGTGCATAGTTGTTGGGCGTGCTGTCTATGCTGAGCGCAAGCAATCGTATAGTATGAATCATGTAACTTAATTTCCGCATGCATTGTTGTGCAATATGCCTATGAAAGAGGGGTACATGAGCATTCTTGATTCATACACTACAACATTCGGTTTAGTAAAAAAAATTGATGCTTTTGGATACTTGGACTATCTTAAGCAGCATCCTGAGGAGCCTCGTAAGCATGGTAAAGTGCTTCTTGTTACTGCTGATACTCCGTTGAAAGCTTCTCGTGGTGAAGGTAAAACAACTACAACTATTGCGTTGGTTGATGCTTTGCGTGAGCGTGGTGTGGATGCGGCGGCTGTTTTGAGGCAGCCAAGCATGGGCATTACCGCTGCTGGTTCTAAAGGCGGCGCAAGTGGTGGCGGCAAGTCTTCGCTTTCTCATCCTGAGCTGATTGACTGGGGTTTGTGCGGCGAAATGGCGGCTATTGAATGCGCGCAAAATTTGCTTGTTTCTTTTGCAGAAAAGGCGATTGACGAGGGTATTTTAGACACGATTTTAGTGCCGCGAGTAAGCGAAGTGCCTTCGCGATCTTTACGTAGCATTGCTGTTGACTTTGGCAAGGGCACGGTTGCGGAGCGCGTTGTGCTAACTCCTACTTGCGAGCTTATGCAAATCGTGGTTCTTTCTCGCAGCATGGATGAAATTTCTGAGCGCGTTGCTGCTATGATTGCTGGCACAAAAGACGGTAAGCCTGTTAAGTTTGGTGAGTTTGTGGATTTGTGGCGAATTACCAATATTCTTGCCGATGCTGTAAAGCCTGCAAAAACGGAAACAATTAACGGCTCGCCGATTTATGTGCATTGCGGCCCGTTTGCAAACGTTTCGCTTGGTATTCCAAGTTTGGTAAGCGTTGAAATGGCTTGCGCTGAACACGATGTTGTAGTTGTTGAAGCAGGATACGGCACGGATGCTGGCGCTCAAAAGTGGTTGGATATTGCTTCTCGCGAATTTGGTGCTGCATGGCCGGCTGCGGCTGTGGTTGTTACGCGCGCGACGACTTGGCGCGATGACGAAACCTTGGCTTGGCGTTATCCGTTCCATGTTGCTCGCCTTGAGTCGCTTAATATTCCTACTTTCCCGCTTATTAATTTGTGGGAAGGCGAGGATGATCAAGTGCCTGAATTGTTGGAGCAGGCTAAGACGTTGGGCTTCCGTGAGCCGATTGTTGGCAATTTGTTCCGCGATGGCGGCGATGGTTTGGCGGATCAGCTTGACGATTTTGTGTCGGTAATTAGTGCTGATGCTGAAACGCAAGTGCCAGAAAGTCGCAGAGGTCAAGCGCTTTTGGATCGCGTTAAGTTGCTGTGTGAAGAAGCTTACGGTGTTCCAACTGAGCGTGTGATTGAAAAAGCTGGTTTTGAGGATTCGTTATCTGCAGCTGAGGATTTGTGCGCAAATGCAGGTGTTGAATTTGATGATCTTGCGTTAGTGGCAGTCAAGTCTCCCGCAACTATGACTGATGATGATCACAAGCCAGCTGAAGAGCGTACTGTTACTTTAAAGAAGGTAGAAGTTCACGCTGGAGCTGGGGTTGTGCAAGTAAACCTTACGTCTTCTCTTACAACGCCTATGCCAAAAATTGTGTGAAATATTGTGTGAAATATTAATAGTGTGATTTTCTCTTAAATATTGAGATTACTTAAAATCACTTATTAATACCAAATAACAAATTAATAACAAATAACAAAACGTCGTCAACATATCAATCATGGTGTGTGGACGACGTTTTTGTTTTATAAACGTCTTTTATCTTTTACAAAGGATCCATGCTGTATTTATAGTAAAGATATTTGTGTATTGAACTTGCAGCATATTGTGTTGTGTAATGTGAAAAATCTCACATATATTATTTATATTGTCATATTGTTATAGCAAAAGAAAATATTACGATTTAGCTTTATTATAAGAGAGTTAACGTGTATATTTTTCGTATTTTATCTTAATTAATTTAAATTTTTCTTCAGACTCGCCGAAGGTATTTTTTTATTCGGTGATTCCACAAATATAAAAAGGGTTTTAGTTGTCGGAAAATTTACGACAATTTTCGATTTGAAAAATAATTTTTTTAATGTTTTACTCGTGGCTTGTCTCATAACTATTTTTATTAGCGAGGGGAGAAAATACTTAATGAAAATGAAAATAGTGACAGCTAGCTTATTAACAGCCACGTTATTAACAGCAAGTTTATCTTCTTCGGCGTTAGCTCAGCCGAGCAATGATAACGCTTTTACTAATTATGAGAACATTCCAACGAATAAATCCAGTATTGACAATATGGATTTAATTCCTGCTCCTACCCAGCACTTCGGCAAGTCGGATGGGAAACTTCCAGAAGTAAGAACTTCAATCAACTATGTTGATGGAGATTCTACTTACAACCATGCGAATACGAATAAAACTAATAAAATTCTGCGTCCAGGTAGCAAGCTTACGCTTCGTGCTACAGCAAAATTTACTGTTCCTGAAGATGGCGATGTTTTTAGACCATATCTTCGACTAGCCATTCCGAAAATTCTTACGGTAGACGTAAATAATTTTGCAGTGAATGCTGGTGGTGTTGCGAGTAAAGTTGTTGAGCTTTCTGATTCTTCAACTTTTGCTAACTACAATCTTTTTGACGTCTACTTTAACTACAACGAGTGGTCTTCTGATTTTGCAACAGAAATGCCGCATCTTGCTTCCATAAAAGGCGTGAACCACTCTGGCAATGTATTATCCAATGGTGATGTAATAAAAAATAATCAAACAGTTTCCATTGAAATCCCTACAGTAGTCAACAGTAAGGCAAACACCTCTGATCTAGTTGATTTGCAAAATTACAAAAAAGGTGTGAAACCATTAATCCAGGGCCGAGTTTCGTACATGCCTTTACCAAAGTCAATTGAGTATACTTCGGAAATAGGCGGCATTGAAAAATTCCAAAACGATCCAATTTTGAAAAATAATCCATGCTTAGTCCGTTCGGATTTGGTAACTGGCTGGAAAGGTCAAGGAGATTACGGATTCTGGTTTACCGGTTTAGCAATGGAAACAAGCGGCGTTGATTATGAAGGTAGGCATACTGCGGTTCGTTCTTTGAAGGACTATACTTTTAACCAGCTTATTCCAGCGGATCTTGAGTATAACCAATTTGTAACTATTCGTCGAAATAATAGCGGCAACAACCCGATTAAGTTGAGACTTAAAATTCCATTTGGTTCTAAGAACTATGCTTTAAATGGAACTAAGCAAGTTTTTGAAGATCATCATTTAACAGTTTTCCGTTGGCCAAATGCCAGCGCTGAAGCTCGTAATCTTATGGAGAATGCTGGAATTGATAAAGTTCAATACGGTGGTGAAAAAGTTTTTGGTGATACTCTGCCTGAAAAATCATTTGCAGATTGGGGCACGTACGGAAAACAAAACAGGCCTGCAGAGTTGTTCGTATCGGGAGTATTCAATTCAGACTCTACCGTTTTTGGTCCGGATGATATTAACAAAGGCATTTGGCTGCAAGGTAATTCTAAAGCAAGTATTACTACGTATTACGAGTCTCCTAGTTGCGAGAGTGTTTATAGCAATAGCGCTTATAGCGATGAAGAACTAGCGTATCCTCCGATTATTAGCAAAATTCAAGAGACTGTTGCAACTTACGCGCGTAGCGATCGCAGCAAAGTGAGCACAGTTCCTATTGAAATCGTTATTCCTGCATCTTTGAGTGGACGCGTGTGGTTTGATGCTAACCATAATGGTATTCAAGATAAGGGAGAGTCGAGCATAATTGGTGCAAAAGTACAGCTTGTTAAACAGTATGGGGATAGCACAGTAATCGACATAAATGGCAATAAGGTTAATCCTATTACCACTACTTCGCCTGATGGATCTTACGAATTTACTAATTTGCTGCCAGGAAACTATGTTGTTAAATTTACACTTCCAGAAGGTAGTGAATATTTTGGTTTTACATACACGCGTAAAGGGTCAGATTCCTCTGTAGATTCTGACGCGATTCCTGGAGAGCCTGTAACTGATAGATCTGTTACAGAAAAAGGATCTGCAGAAACCGATAATTCGGCTTCAAAAGACTCATATGTTGGCAATATAAGTCTTTCTGCTGGCGAAGATAAGAAGCATATTGATGCTGGAGCTTTTAAGAAGGATGAGCCTAAGGATCCTAAGAAGGATGATCCTGAGCCTAAGGATAATCCTAAGGATCCTGATAATAAGCCAAAGCCAAATCCTGAGCCTAAGAAGGATGAGCCTAAGAAGGATGAGCCAAATCCTAAGGATAAGCCTAAGGAGCCAAATTATCAGGATAGGGATGTACCTGATCCTAAACCTGATGACCCTAAGACTGATGACCCTAAGGAACCTGAGCCGAAGAATCCTAAACCTGAAGATCCTAAGAAGGATGAGCCAAAGGATACTAATCCTAAGTCGGAAGATCCGAAGAACAATGAGAAGCCTAAGGATCCTGAGTCTAAACCTGATGACCCTAAGCCCGATACTCCTAAGGATCCTGGTACTGATGACACAGAGTCTAATGATCCCCCTCAGCATGAGGATCCCCAGCCTAAGGAGGATCCTTCAGAACCTAATCACTCTGAGATTCGTGAATTAGATAATCCTATACCAAGCATGAATAATGATTTAGATAGCAATAATAGTCAGTCGAATGAAAGTTCGTTTGACAATAATAATGCTGATTCTAAGCAAGAGCGTGTAAGGGATAAGCTTGTAAACACTGGCGTAAGCACAGTTTTCACAGCTGTTGCGTCTGTTGCTATGCTCGCTTTGGGCGCTACGAATAAAATAAAGCGTTATTTCTGCAAGGGCAAGCACAGGCAATAATTGTCGAAAATTCAGGTGAATAATATAAAACGTCGTCAACACATCAATCATGGTGTGTGGACGACGTTTTTGTTCTTGCTTTGTGTTGCGTCTGTTGTTTCCGCTTTTTGTAGTTAGACACGCCGATTAGAGCTACAAAAAGCGGAAATAGCGCTAGGTAGAGATTCGAGATTTTTCGCAGCGAAAGAGGCGTTTCGTTCGCGCGGTCTAAGCGCGCGAACGACTTCGCTTGCGTTGAAAGCACACTGTGCTTTCAACCTTAAGCAAGCTCAGCGCTCCGAGTTGCCTTTTTCGCGCTACGCTTTAAGCGAAAAGGCAGGTCGTCGCGCGCAAAAGCGCGACGCAACCAATCGCAAGCAAGGTCAATCCACTGTTGAACTTCTGGCTGCACAAATTCAGGAATCACTGCGCCATTCTCATCGCGCTTAGCTGTTTCTTTAACCGCCAAAGCCAATCCGTGCGGACCCTTAGGGAACAAATGCGCTTCCACGCTTACGCCAGCTTTAACGCACGCGTCTACAAACATAATCGAGTTTTGAACTGGAACCGTCTGATCCGTAATCGTTTGCCAAACGAACACAGGCGGAGTCTTAGAATCCACGTGATTTTCCAGCGAAAGCTGCTCCACGAGTTGCTCGCGAGTACTAGAATCTACGTTTCCAAAAAGACGATCGAAAGTTGGCTTATGCGCGTATTCACCAGCGGAGATCACTGGGTAAGCAAGCATAAGAGCATTTGGTCGAACATCATTTGCGTTGTATCCATTTGCTTCCTCAACATCGTCGCTAACGCTAGTCGCAAGATTTGCGGCTACATGTCCTCCTGCAGAGAATCCAATAATCGCCACTTTTTGCGCATCTACATGCCATTCTTTTGCATTATTGCGAATCAATTGCATAGCTTGCGCGGCTTCCAAAAGCTGAGTCGGGTGCGCGCTAGGCACAAGCGAGTATCGCAAAACAAAAGCGTGGAATCCAGCAGCAGCAAACTTCATAGCAATAGGCTCTGCTTCTCGATTAGAAACGCGCAAGAATCCGCCGCCTGGCAAAATCAGCACTGCTGGTCGCGTTTGATCGCCTTCGCTATCTAAATTATCATCTAAAACATATGCAGTTAGAAGCGCGTTGCTACCGTCAATACCTTTAATTTGGCGTTCTATAATCTTCATAGTATCTCTTTTCGTTTTGCGCGATTGCAATTTATGTTAAGCATAAACTTAAGCATAATTACTAAGCATAATTCTAATCAAATACCTTGTTTTTAATGTGCGTTATGTGCGTTATTTCATAAATTCGTGTAGAGTCTTAAGAGGTTTTATAAGGAGATTTAAGATGAGTAGTGAAGATAGTTTAGGCAAAGTTGTTCTTGCGGCCACGCCGATTGGGAATATGGGAGATGCTTCTGCGCGCTTGATTAATCTTCTAGAAACCGCAGATATTGTTGCAGCAGAAGATACGCGCAGGCTTTACGACCTTGCAAATCGCCTTGGCGTGCACGTTTCTGGGCAAGTTGTTGCGTATCACGATCACAATGAGCGCAATAAGGCAGATGGTTTACTAGACAAGGTCGAGCAAGGAAGCATTGTTCTTGTTGTTTCCGACGCTGGCATGCCTACAATTAACGACCCAGGGCTTGCGATTGTTCGCCGCGCAATAGAGCGCGACTTGCCTGTTACTTGTGCGCCTGGACCGAGTGCCGTATTGGATGCTTTGGCGCTTTCGGGCTTGCCAACAGACCGTTTTTGTTACGAAGGCTTCTTGCCGCGCAAGTCGGGGGAGCGCATGCAGCATTTGCGCTCGCTTCTTTTAGAGAGGCGAACAATCGTGTTTTACGAGGCTCCGCACAGGATTGCGGAGTCAATGGAAGCTCTTCTTGCAGTTTTTGGAGCAGATCGCAAAATGGCGTTGTGCCGCGAGCTTACTAAGGATTTTGAAGAAGTGCGTCGTGGAACTATTGAGCAGATTGCAAAAAGCGTAGAAAATAATCCTCCTCGTGGCGAGATCGTGCTTGTACTTTCGGGCGCTAGCGAAGATGAGGTTGTGCAACAAAACGTTGATTTAAGCGTGGAACAGCTTGCGCAAATGGCTTGCGATCTTTCGCAAAACGAGGGCTTGCGAATCAAAGACGCTATAACTCGAGTTGTTTCTAGTAATCCGCTTTATGATGGCTCTTTTGCTAATCGCAAAGAAGTTTATGCAGCTTGCTTAAAAATCAAGGAAAATGTGGATAACTAAGTAGTAAATTAAGCGGAAAATGTGCAAATGTGCAAAAGCTGCAGCAATAAAAGCGAAAAATGTGCAAATGTGGAAAAGCTCTAACAATTAATCCCCATTTTTTGCATATTCGTATGCTTCTAAAAGCACATCTAGACTTTGTTTAACGCCTGGCCCGCCTTGTTGAGATATGTATTCCAGCATTTTTGCATCCGCAATTGGGTTTGCAACAACCCATTTTCTTAAGGCAGGAACGTTCTTAGCAATATACCATAGCACGTCTTTGCTTGTGCTTTCGCAGCACGCTACTTGCGCAGTAAGTACAATTGGTGGTTTTGGTGGCATTGCAGGCGGCATTGCGCTCGCTTTATAATTCTTAATATTTGCTTTAATAGTCATAAAGAACGTCATCCTTATCTATTATGTATTTAATCCATTCTTTTGCCTTTGCAGCGCCTGGAAAATAAGGATTGCTGTCTATGATTTTTTCGCAATCCTTAAAACTTGTGTTGTATTTTTGCGCCAATTCGCACACAGTATCTACTCTTCTTATTTCTTCGTAAATGTTTTTTGATGGCGTTAGCGCAATGTCGCAAATAGTTCGCGCTGGAGAAGTTACGCACAAGTCTTTAATCACCCTTTGTTCTTTTTTCATTAGTTTTCTTCTAAACACTTGTAGTCGGTGATCGTACGGCTTTATTCGATAATGACTTTTGGATATTATCTCTAGTATGTTTGGGATTTTTCCGCCAAGCCAAATCCAAGATGCTGTAAATGCGCATGCAACTGTTCCGTTTGGAAGCAGATTTTTTAGCACGTTGCATCGTCCTTCTGGTGTTTTTGCGGTAGATTGCGTAAATCCAGTGCGTATTGAAACGTTGTTGAATGCTCCAAAATTGCACAGTTTCTTCATGCTTAGTGGCCCTGGTAGGTGTTTTGTGTCTATAAGAATCGGCAGCTCCTCGTTTTGTTTTTCAGAAAATAAAATCATCTCTTCGTCTTTGTAATTTTTATATTCTCTGTAGTTTTTGTAGTCTTCGTATTCTTCGCGAGTTTTGTACTTTTTGCGTCTTTTGTAGTTTTTTATTGCTTTTTTATTTTTTTCGTCATTGCGTATTGTGCGTTTTTTGTTCAACGTTGAAGTGCTCATATTTCTCCTTTCTGCGTAATGTGCTTATACGCCAACTTTTTAGTGTTGTAGTGTTTTAGTGTTGTAAGGTTGTAATGTTTTAGCGCTGTAGTGTTCTGCTGTTCTAGGTTTAATTTTCTAAGTTTTATACACAATATCGTGTTTTACTTTTTTGTCTACTCGATTTTTTGTAATTGTGGAAAAGTGGATTTTTAGTTTTTTACATCAAAAAATGTGGCTATAGGTGACTAAATCATATGTGACTAAATGTGGTTGTGTGTGATTGCGCTTTATTACATGTGATTATGCTTGATTTATAGCCTATGCTATGCGATTTTATATAGATTTTTATAGCGATTTTTTAGTGGGATTTTTCTGTGTATTATTTAATGTGTCCTCGCTGAACAAGATAATATTTGGCTATGAGTCATATTTTGGTGAATGTTGCATGGCCTTACGCAAATGGCCCTCGTCATATTGGTCACGTTGCAGGATTTGGCGTCCCTTCCGACGTGTACGCGCGTTACGAGCGCATGAAGGGAAACAGCGTGCTTATGGTTTCGGGAACAGACGAACACGGCACGCCGATTTTGGTTGAGGCAGATAAAGAAGGCGTGAGTGCGCAAGAGCTTGCAAACCGATATAATCGCGTGATTACTAAAGATTTGTGCGATTTAGGCTTAAGCTACGATTTATTTACGCGCACAACAACGGCAAATCATGAGCATGTTGTTCAAGAGATGTTCCGCCAGTGCCTTAAGAATGGTTATATTTACAAGGGGACTCAAAAGGTTGCGATTTCGCCTTCTACAGGCCGCACTCTTCCAGACCGCTATATTGAGGGCACTTGCCCAATTTGTGGTGCGGACGGCGCTAGAGGCGATCAGTGTGATGCTTGCGGAAACGAGCTAGACCCAGACGAGCTTATTAATCCTGTTTCTAAGATAAATGGCGAAACTCCGCGATTTGAAGAAACAGAGCATTACTTCCTCGATTTGCCTGCTTTAGCAAACGCAAACTTGGATTGGCTTAATTCCAGGGATGGTTGGCGTACAAATGTTATTAACTTCTCAATCGGCTTGTTTAAGGAAGTCAAGCCTCGAGCAATTACGCGAGACATTGATTGGGGTATTCCTGTTCCTGTAGAAGGATGGATTGATAATCCAAATAAGCGCTTGTACGTGTGGTTTGACGCCGTTATTGGCTACTTGTCTGCTTCCATTGAGTGGGCGCGTAGGCAAGGCAAGCCAGACGCTTGGCGCGATTGGTGGTGCGATCCTAAGTCTCCTGGCTACTACTTTATGGGCAAAGATAACATTACTTTCCATTCTCAAATTTGGCCTTCAGAGATGCTTGCGTATAATGGCGCTGGCTCTAAGGGTGGAGAAGCTGGCGTTTACGGCCCACTCAATATGCCAGAGCAGGTTGTTGCCTCCGAGTTTATGACTATGGAAGGCAAGAAGTTCAGCTCTTCGCGCGGAATTGTGATTTATGTTAAAGATATTTTGGCTCGTTATCCAGTGGATGCTGTGCGCTACTACATTTCCGTTGCGGGTCCAGAAAATTCCGATGCTGACTTTACTTGGGCAGAGTTCGTTCGCCACAATAACGAAGAGCTTGCTGCAAGTTGGGGCAATCTTGTTAATCGTGTTGCAAATTTGATTCATAAGAATTTTGGCGCTATTCCGCCTTTGGATGAAGATTGCATGACCGATATGGATCGTGCGCTTTTGGATCAAACTTCTAACGCGTTTGAGATTGTTGGAGGCTTGATTGAGCGCCATCATCAAAAGAATGCTCTTAACGAGGCTATGCGCGTTGTGTCGGATATAAACAAGTATATTTCTGCAACGGAGCCTTGGAAGATTAAGGATGATGAGTCTCGTCTTGGAACTGTTTTGCATGTTGCTGCACAAGCTGTTTCGGATGCTAATCATTTGCTTGCTCCATTCTTGCCTCATTCTGCACAAAAAGTGTGGGAAGCTCTTGGTGGAACGGGAGTGTTCTCGCCGCTTCCAAGAATCGAAGAGGTGACTGACTTAGATAATCCAGATTTTAAGTACCCGATTATTACTGGCGACTATGAGCTTGGAAAGACTGTTCACCCATGGGAGAGTGAGGAATTGGTTACTGGCACTCCTGTTGCTAAGCCAACTCCGATTTTTGCCAAGATTCCTAAAGAGGCGATTGATGAGGAGCTTGAGCGTTTTGAGTCTGCACTTGCTGCTCGTCGTAAGGCTGACGAAGAAAGATTGGCTGCTGCAAAAAAATCGCTGGAGTCTGAGTGAGTTTAGCGAAAAATTTTAAGGCATAGTGACGTATGTAACAAAAAATTGGCATACTGCCAGGAATACGAAAAAATTTTCAGGAAATTTTTAGTTTATATGCGTGTTTTGCGAGAAAAATATGGTTATAATATACATTGCTGATGGTTTTTCCATCAGTGAGGTTCGTTCGCGAACCCCATAATTGAAACCTTCTTCTCTCTTTCTCTCTGCCCCGGTGGGTTTTCTCTTTCCCACCGGGCTTCTTTTTATCCTTTTCAAGCTTTTGCCGCTTGCTTGTATCGCTTGCGTTATATTTGCATCACGAGCGAGACAAATGTAACGAAATTAAGCCAAAAAACGTTACAAATGTCTCATCAATGATGCAAATATAACGAAAATCAGTCAAAAAACGTTACAAATGTCTCAAACGTGAGACAAATGTAACGAATCTGGGTCAAAAAAACGCAGATTGCATTTGCAATCTGCGTTTGTAAATCAGCTCGTGCTAAATCGCGCTAAATCAAGCTAAATCAAGTTTAGCGGCAGCGCTTTGTAAGTGGCGTCCATGGGTCAAGCATTACAGGCTCTTGATCCAGTATGGCTCGCGTTGCCTCATCAAGATACTTCTTGTTAATAATGATTTCGGTAACGTAGCGGTCAAACCACTGAGCGGATCCAACGTAGTATCCGTCTTCGCCATTATCTTTACCCCAGCTGTTTTCAATCTTCCAGCGGTCTGGCTCGCCATCTTTATTAAGATTTACGCCAGTAAAGGTCATTGCGTGGTTGCCTGGGCAATCCATATACTCCAAGCCTTTAGCTTTGTCGAATGTAAACTCTACATCGAATAGCTCGTCTACGCGCACAACCGCTGGGTCAAAGAAGCCCTCTTGCCTTAGCGAGAATTGCGTGCAATCGCAAGCAAACCAAATTGGGTGTCCGTCTTTTAGCTGGTCAACAGCGGCTTTGCGGAACACTTCTAGTGGAACGTTTGCAAACTCCATTTCCTTAGTCTCTGCAACGTTTGTTGTGTACTTAAGTTGGTAGAGCTTGTTGAACGGAGTGCGTTCCATTGGGGAGTTGCACAAGCTTACAAAGTCGTTTACGTCTACTGGCACGTACTTCTTTGCAAACTCGAGTGGTGTAATGCCGTATTCACAAATCATTGGGCGATCGTCTTTGCCGCTCTTTGGCTTATCATCCTTCTTTTCGCCGCTCTTAGATTCGCTATTTTCGCCGCTCTTCTTATCGTCCTTCTTATCGTCGTCATCTTTAGTGCGCGCAAAGAAGTCAAAACGCTCTGGTGGCTCGCCAAGCGCGATTGCAGTCATGCGGTATACAGTTTCCAAGTCGCGAATCTTCATTTTTCGCAACTCTTCCATAGAAGTGCCATTCTTGTGTGCCTCGCGCAATTCGCATGCAAATTCGCGAAGCTTGCTGTTAATGTATTGCACGAATGCTTCGGAATCGGTAGCGTTTTGCGAATCTGGATATGCGCTCTTTGGCATAAGTCCGTACTTGTTTACCAAGTTAACGAACATCTGCCACCATCCGCCGTCATCAATCGGACCGTAGTTAATGTTTTCAAAGATTCGGCTATCTAATGTCTCATCTAAAGTTGCCAACACATTTTCCAAGTATGCGTTTGCTTTTTCAATCTTGTCCCAGAAGAATAGGTAGCTTTCAGAAAACTCAAAGTCTTCTAAATTCCACTTATGCATAAGCTCGTAGCGCAAAGTGTTAAGAGATGCAAACATCCAGCAACGTCCAGAATGCTGCTGATTTGTTATTGTTCCTTGCTTTAGTTCTATAGAAAATTCGCGTGGAAGTGCGCGCTGACCCTGGTAGCTTGTTGCTGCTTTAAGAACGCCGCTCGATACCGAAGCGTTTGCCGCTACTCGATTTGCTCGCTGCTCGTTAAAATGCTTAGAATATTCGCGCACGTCGTTTAGCGTAACGGCTTTTACGTTTTCAGACATATGTCTCCTTTATCTAAAAATAGTGAATAAGCGTTATTGTAGCTTGCTCAATGCACGAGTCGCGTTTTGCGCGGCTTTAAGTAGTTCGTTAGTGTTTTAGTTTGTGAGTGTTTGTGTTTAGTTTATGTAAAACATGCTATTTTTATGCGTTTATGGCGATTTGCGCGACTAATTTTCGTAAATTTTAAGTAATTTCGTTAAATATTTTGATATTTTGCTAATTTTATGTATTAATTTTGGTTAAGATTACTATTTATTACGTGTTATTACATGTTTATTTTAAGCAATGTACATAGGTTAGCTAAAAATATACTAATTACACGTCCAAATTATTAGGGCTTACTTAAGTGTGCCTTAAACGCTTATGATTTGTCTTTTTAATTAGTGGTTAAATGATGGCAGTGTGCAAGCGTAAGTTTGCAGTTACCAGATGGAGGTAACAATGTTTAGACGTAGAAAAGAGTCACAATGATACGATACATCGTTAAACGATGCCTGAATTATGTTGTGATGCTGTTTGTGTCCGTATCCATGACGTATTTCTTGGCAAGTGCATTTATGGATCCGCGATCGAATTATATGTCTAGGCATCCGCATCCGCCAATTCCTTCGATTAACCGTTCTTTGGATTTGGCAAACATTAACGACCAAACTCCAGTTATTACAAGGTATTTGCGTTGGATTACTGGTGTTCTTACTCGTTGGGATTGGGGATTAAGCCCAGAGCAAGCACCTGTTGGTCCTGCGATTGCAGCGCGTATTGGCGCGTCTGTGCAGCTTGTTACATGCGCAACTGTTCTTGGCATTGTTTTAGGTGTTAGCGTTGGCGTTTATACTGCTATTCGCCAATATAAGTGGCAAGACAGGGTTCTTAACTCTATTGCTACGTTCTTGCTTGTTGTGCCAGCCGCCGTGTTTGGATTACTTATTGTTTTAGCCGCGATTAGCATTAATAACGCTGCTGGTTCTCGTTTATTCTTTGTTACTGGATTACATTCCTACCAAGGTTCTAATCCTATTGCTTTTATTCTTGACTTCTTGCAGCATTTGATTTTGCCAACAATTGTTATGACTGTTCCTGGCATGGTTGGATATCATCTTACGCAGCGCACTTATTTGCTCGACACTATGAATGCTGATTATGTTCGCACTGCTCGTGCTAAGGGCTTGCCTTTGAACATTGCTATTCGTCGTCACGCTTTGCGCACTTCTTTGATTCCTACTGCCGTAGATGTTGCCTTCTCGATTGCAGGCGTTTTTACGGGCGCTGTGATTACCGAAACCGTGTTTGCAATTAACGGTTTGGGTAGCTACTTCGTACAAACTATTTCTAATAACGACATTAATGGTTCTGTTGCTATTGCTGCGTTCGGAGCCGTATGTACTTTGGCTGGAGCCTTGTTGGCAGATATCTTCTCCGCTTGGCTTGATCCTCGTATTCGTTTGAGCTAATTGCGCAACAGTGTAGGTGTATTGATATGAGTAAAAAAGATGTATCTTCAAAGACTCAAGAGTCTGCTGCCGATAAAAAGGCAACTGCTAATTCTTGGGGTAATTTTAAGCGCACAGGCAAAATGACGCTTTATACGCGCCGCTTCTTTAGGCGTCCATCCGCTGTTGTTGGCTTAGTTTTACTTGTTCTCTTGATTCTTCTTGCTTTGTTTGGCTCTAAGATTGGCAAGTGGGGCTACGATGAGCCTGATTTTACGGCTCTTGCAACTCCTCCTAGTGCCGAACATTGGCTTGGCACAACGCCTGGCGGATCAGACATGTATGCAATGGTTGTTCGCGGACTTGGTCGCTCGCTTTCTATTGGTATTGTAAGCTCCATTTCGATTACGATTATTGCTGCTTTGGTTGGTACTGCTATCTCTTACTTTGAAGGTTGGTTTGAGCAGGTTGGCATGTGGCTTCTAGACATGCTTTTGATTGTTCCATCCTTCTTGCTTATTGCTTTGATTGTTAGCTCTTCTACTGGCGGCAACGATTGGCTGTGGCTTGCCTTTGGCATGACTTCCTTTGGCTGGATTGGCTATGCTCGTACGCTTAGAACTTTGACTTTGAGCTTGCGCGAACGTGAATATGTGCGCGCTGCTAAGTTTGAAGGTGTTTCTTCGTTCCGCATTATTGTTCGTCACCTTGTTCCAAATCTTGGTTCCGTTTTGATTATTAACACGGTTCTTGGCGTTATTGGTGCAATCAATGGTGAAACAGCATTGAGCTTCTTGGGTCTTGGTATTAAGGCTCCAGATACTTCTTTGGGTACTCTTCTTAACGTTGGTCAAAGTAGCGTTATGACGTCTCCTTGGGTTCTTTTAGTTCCTTCTGCGGTTTTGGTTGTTTTGACTTTCTCCGTTCAGCTTATTGGAGATGGCTTACGCGATGCGATTGATCCATATTCTAGGTCTGTTGGTAAGGCCGATTAAGGCTTGTTGGAGGTGTAAACATGACTGATATGGGTAATAACGCAATTAAGGAAGACTTTGCAATGGAAAATCAGAACAACGAACCACTTCTTTCTGTACGCAACTTGCAAATTAGCTTTGCTTCGGAAGCTGGTACAGTTCACGCCGTTCGCAATATGAACTTTGATTTGTATCGCGGCAAAACAATTGGTATTGTTGGCGAGTCTGGATCTGGTAAATCTGTTACTTCTTTGGCTGTTATGGGCTTGCTAGATAAGAATGCTTCGGTTAAGGGTTCTGTTGTTTATAAAGGCGAAGAACTTTTAACAAAGTCTGATGCAGAGATGAGTAAGATTCGTGGCAAGAACATTGCAATGGTGTTCCAGGATCCTCTTTCTGCGCTTACTCCAGTGTTTTCTATTGGAGATCAGCTTAAGGAAGCTTTGGTTATTCATAATCCAAATATGACCGAAGAGCAGATTCGCGATCGCTCTATTGAGCTTCTTAACTTGGTAGGTATTACTAAGCCAGCTGAGCGCTTAAAGTCTTTCCCTCACGAGTTTTCTGGTGGCATGCGTCAGCGCGTTATGATTGCAATGGCAATCGCGAATAACCCAGATATTATTATTGCCGATGAGCCTACTACCGCTTTGGACGTTACGATTCAGGCTCAAGTTTTGGACGTTTTGAAGAAAGCTCAGCGCGAAACTGGTGCAGCAATGATCTTCATTACTCACGATTTGGGTGTTATTGCTGGCGTTGCAGACGAAGTTATTGTTATGTATGCGGGTCATTTGGTTGAGCATAATAGCGTTGAGGAGATTTTTGCTAACCCAACTCAGCCATACACAATCGGCTTGCTTGGCGCTGTTCCGCGCGTTGATCAAAAGCGTACTCGCCGTCTAACTCCAATCTCTAAGCCAACAATGGATATGTTGATGGAAGAAGAAAAGAGTGGCGATACTAGCAACATGATGGGTCTAGAAGCAGAAAGCGAAACTGTTCGCGCGCTGCTTCATGCAGAAACCGAAAAAACGATTAAGCCAATGTTTGAGGGCATTCCTCGCGAGGATCGCAAGGTTGTTTTGGACGTTAAGGGCTTAGTTAAGACCTTCCCAATTACAGGTGGCGGTTTCTTGCGACGCAAGGTTGGCGAAGTTCGCGCTGTTGATGGCATTGATCTTGAGATTCGCGAAGGCGAGACTGTAGCTCTTGTTGGCGAATCAGGTTCTGGTAAGTCAACTACTTTGATGGAAATCATGAGCTTAAAGAAGCCGGAAGCTGGATCCATTACCGTCTTCGGTACCGAACTTAACGATAAATTGACTAACGAGCAGCGTCGTGAGCTTCGCTCTAAGATTCAATACGTGTTCCAGGACCCTATGAGCTCTCTTGACCCACGTATGCTTGTTTACGATATTTTGGCGGAGCCTCTTCATGTTCAAAAGAAGTCGAAGGAAGAGATTCGTCAGCGTATTGCGGAGCTTATGCAGCTTGTTGAGCTGAATCCAGACCAGGTTGATCGCTTCCCAACGCAGTTCTCGGGCGGTCAGCGTCAGCGTATTGCTATTGCTCGTGCTTTGGCTGTAAACCCTAAGCTTCTTCTTCTTGATGAGCCAGTTTCGGCTTTGGATGTTTCTATTCAAGCTGGAATTATTAACTTGCTCGAAGACTTGCAAGATAAGTTGGGCGTTGCTTACTTGTTTGTTGCTCACAACATGGCGGTTGTTCGTCACATCTCTAGCCGAATTGCTGTTATGTATCACGGACGCATTGTTGAATCTGGCGAGACGGACGAGGTGTTTGATAATCCTAAGCACCCGTACACTAAGGCTTTGATTAGTGCTGTGCCAATTCCAGATCCTGCTATTGAGAAGAATCGCAAGCGTATTATTCTTAACGAAGAAGATTCGTTTGATGACGTTGCAAGCGTCTGATTCTAATCTTTTGTGAATGCGCCTAAACTTTTGTTTAGGGTAATTTTGATCGCGTGTGTTATGCAAGACACACGCGATTTTTTGTTACAGGCACATAAATTCTAAAAAAAGTAATATATTTTGTTTTTTAATTAAAATAAACTAAAAAATTTTCTGTTTTGCGGTTTTCTGCATTTAATTTTCTTTTTTACGGATTAAATCTTAAGTAACAAAAGCTTAAATTTAGCATTTGTTAAAAAAGTCGTAACACAAAATGTCAAAAGATTAGATATACTCTACACACATACCAGAAAGTGGACATCATTTCTGGGGAATGAGAGGAATCATGAAAAATACTAATGCAGGTAAATTAACTGTATTCGCCGCAGCTGCACTTTCTGTTGCAATGCTGCTCGGCGCTTGCGGTGGCACAACTGCTACTACAGCAGATAAGGCCAAGGGCGGTATGACCGAAGAGCCAGCCGCAGGTGTGGATACTTCCTACACTGGCGCTCTTCCAATGCCTAAGGTTGACAAGCGTTATGACAATCCACAGCCTCGTGACAATGTTAAGGATGGCGGTACTTACACGTTCTCGCTTTCTGACATGGGTCCAAACTGGAACTACGCTTCTAACGACGGTAACACCGCGTATATGAGCACTTTGTGGGGCTTCTACCAGCCATCGCTTCCTTATTACGATACCGTTAAGGGCGAGAAGGTTAAGTACAACCCTGATTACATTACTTCTGTTAAGAAGGTTAGCGACAAGCCACTCGTAGTTCAGTACGATTTGAACCCAAAGGCTAAGTGGAACGATGGTACAGACATCGATTACACTGCTTTCAAGGCTACTTGGGAAGTCATGAATGGCAAGAACGAAGCTTACTCTGTGCCATCTCACGAAGGCTATGACTGCATTGAGTCCGTTGAGCAGGGTGCAACTCCTAAGCAAGTAATCGTTAAGTACGATAAGCCATGCGCAACTTGGGAAATGCTTTTCGCTCCATTGGTTCATCCAAAGGCAGTTGATCCGACTGTGTTCAACCAGGGTTGGGTAAATAATCCTCACAACGAGTGGGGTGCAGGTCCATTCGAGATTCAGTCCGCAACCGAAGATCAGGTTGTTTTCGTGCGCAATCCAAAGTGGTGGGGCAAGAAGGCAAAGCTTGATAAGGTTGTTGTAAAGCGTATGGAAGATACCGCTGCAATGAACGCCTTCCAGAACGGCGAAATCGATTCCGTGGATTCCATCTCCACCAAGGATAAGATCAAGGCTGCTCGTAGTGTTAAGGGCGCTCAGCTCCGTTACGGCTACAGCACCAAGATTCGTGTTATTAACTTAAACGCAAAGGCTGGCGCATTCAAGGATAAGGCCGTGCGCAAGGCTGTTGTTCAGGCATTCGACGTTGCTACCTACAACAAGATTCAGTTCCAGGGCATGAACTGGAAGAGCGAGCAGCCAGGTTCTGAGCTTCTCTCCATGTTCCAGGCTGGCTACAAGAACAACCTCCCAGCTGATGCTAAGTTCAACGTAGAAAACGCTAAGAAGACTCTTGAAGCTGCTGGCTACAAGATGGGTAAGGACGGCTACTACGCTAAGAATGGTAAGACTGTTCAGTTCTCATTCACCTTCTTCGGCGACGACTCCACTCAGGCAGCTCTTGCTAACGCATTCCAGGCCATGATGAAGAAGGCTGGCATGAAGTGCAAGACTGTAAACAAGCCTGCTTCTAAGTTCTCTAAGACTGTAACCTCCTTCGACTTCCAGGTGCTTCCAATGGCTTGGGTTTCCCAATCTCCATTGAGCTTCTTGGCATCCGCTTCCCAGCTCTACGGTTCTAAGAGCGATTCCAACTTTACTGGCACTGGCAGCAAGAAGATTGATGCCCTGCTCGGCAAGATTGGTAAGACTTACGACTACAAAGAACAGACTGCATTGAGCAACAAGGGTGAGTCCATGGCTCTCGCTGAGTATGGTACACTCCCAGTTTCTGCTCCTCCAACCTATCAGGCATACAAGAAGGGCTTCGCTAACGGCGGTCCTGCTGGATATGCTAACGTTTTTGTTGAAAACATTGGTTGGCAGAAGTGAGTAAATTTGTAGCGATAACTCGCGCAAGTTTACTAAGCTGATTGCTTAACTTATAGCATGTGGCGTGTGGTCTTTGGCTGCACGCCACATGCTTTTGCTGTAATCGCGTGCGTAGTTACGCAGAAAATAATCGCGTAAAAAATAGTCGCGCAAAAATAAACTCAGAAAAATAGTATAAACTTAATAAAACTTAATAAAAAATAAATCGCGAAGTCAAAAATAAGGGAGAATCTAGCGCATGTATGTAAATCCAAGTAAACGCAAAGACGCGAGTAATGTGCGCTGGGTTTTGCAATATTGTAAGCCAGATATGTGGAGAGTAGGCGTATCGCTAGTTCTTTTTACTATAAACGACACAATGGCAATGACAATGCCGCTGCTTTCGGGCTTTATTGTAGACAAAGTCATTATTGGAAAACAGCATGATTTGCTTCTTAACGTATGCGTGCTAATGGTTGCAATGATGATTGTTCGCGTAGGCTCAAGATATATCTACCAGCTTCAAATGGAAAGATTCGGCCAAAACGCCGTGTATCGCCTTGTAAGCGACGAGTACGAGAAGCTACATTCGCTTGACTTTACATACTTTAATCACACGCGCACAGGCGACATTATGAGCCGCATGACTTCGGATACGGACGCGATTCGCCACATTTTAAGCTGGGTGTCTTATATGGCGCTGGATTGCTTAGTAATGTTTGTGTTTGCGCTAATTATAATGTTTTCAATCCAATGGCAGCTAGCTCTAGCACTTATGGCAATTACGCCATTTTTGTTCTGGCTTGCAAGACTTATGGGCAAGAATGCTAGACCAAAGTTCCTTGCGATTCGCGAATCGTTTGCACGCATGAATTCAATGGTGGAAGAAAACATTGAAGGTAATCGCGTTGTAAAAGCTTTTGTTCGCGAGCCTTTTGAAACAAAGAAATTCGACGATTGCAACGAAGACTACTTTAATCGCAATATTACGCTTGCAAAAAACACGCAAAAATACATGCCATGGCTGGACGGTATGGGCTTTGCGCTGGAGCTTGTAACAGTAGGATTTGGCGGATGGCTTGTGCTTAATGGAAGCATGACTTTAGGCGCGTTTGTAACGTTTAACAGCTTCCTTTGGATGCTCCACATGCCAGTAAGAATGGTTGGGTGGCTTATTAATGATTGGCAGCGATTCAACGCAGGATGCGTAAATATTCGTAAGCTTCTTACGCAAGAATCGCATATTGATTTGCCATCTACATCTGCGGAAAATCTTAAAGTTAAGGGGCGCGTAACTTTTGAACACGTTGATTTTGCGTTCCCAGATGATCTTGATTCACCAATTTTAAGCGATATTGATTTAGATGTTCCAGCAGGCACAAAGCTTGGAATCTTAGGAGAAACGGGGTCTGGAAAGTCAACGCTTGTAAGTCTTATAGCGCGTTTTTATGACACTACGAGCGGTCGCGTTTTGATTGATGGAAAAGACGTGCGCGAATGGCCTCTAGAAACTGTTAGAAATCAAGTTAGCATAGTCGCGCAAGAAACATTCCTGTTTTCCGATACGATTGCAGGAAATATTAGCTTTGGATTGCCTCAAAACGAGGAAAATTGCAAAGAGTTAGATAACACTATTAGGCGCATGGCAAGAATCGCAGATGCAGACGATTTTATTATGAACATGCCAGAAGGCTACGAAACTGTTGTAGGAGAACGAGGAGTTGGCCTTTCGGGCGGTCAAAAGCAGCGCTTAAGTCTTGCTCGCGCGCTAGCTAATAATCCCGCTGTATTAATTATGGACGATACAACTTCTGCAGTAGACATGGAAACTGAGGAGCATATTCAAAAAGAGCTAAAAAAGTTAGACGGCTTGCGAACAGTAATCACAATTGCTCACAGAATCTCATCTGTTAAAGACGCAGACATGATTGTTGTGCTAGATCACGGCAAAATCGTAGAGCGCGGAACGCACGAGCAGCTTGTTGCGTCGCATGGAAGATATTGGGAAATCTACAAAAAGCAGCTTGGTATGCAAACGGGCAAAGCTTTGGGATTTGAAGATTCACACGAGGCTAAGGGGGAGTAGAATGGCGCAGCGCAACACTTATAGAGAAGACGAAGGCCAAGAAGAGCACGTAAATTTGCACGAGTTGATGCGCGTTCGCAAATACATAAAGCCGTACGCATGGCAACTAGTCAAAATAGTTTTAGTTGTTATTAGCGGAAGCTGCATTATGACAGTAACTCCAATGATTACAAAAACACTTATAGATGTAGTTTTGCCTAATAAAAACGTTTCTTATTTGTATGCGCTTATTGCATTGTTTGGCGTGCTTATTGTGTTATATGAGCTTGGTTTGGCCTACAGAACGCTTGCTATTACGCGACTTGGTCAAATGATAATTAAAGATATGCGCCGCGATATTTTTACGCACGTGCAATCGTTATCGTTTGACTACTTCGATTCGCGCCCACACGGCAAGATTTTGATCCGTATAGTAAACTACATAAACACGCTTTCCGACACGCTTTCTTCTGGTTTAATCAACGTGTTTTCCGATGTTTTTGTGCTAATCATTACACTAATCGCAATGTTTGCTATGGATTGGCGAATGGCGTTGTGGAGTCTTGTATTATTCCCAGTTTTTATAATCTGGACTCGCACTTTGCAAATTTTGCAACGAAAAGCGTCTAAAAAACTATCAAATAAGCAAAGCAATCTTAACGCATATTTGCACGAATCAATCGCAGGCGTAAAAACCACTCAGACTTTTGCGCGCGAATCGGAGCAATATGCCACATTCCAAGAGCAGCAGTCGGGAGTTAGAAAAGCCTGGATGCAAAATGTTAGAGTGCAAATGCTGCTTTGGCCTGGAGCTTCGATTATTGAAAGTGCAGCAATTTCGCTGCTCTACTATGTTGGCATAACAAACGCAAGCAGTATGAACATAAGCACGGGTACTCTTATAGCATTTGTGTGGTATTCGAGCACTTTTTGGGAGCCAGTTGTAAACATTGGTAACTTCTACACGCAACTTGTAACATGCTCAGTGTATTTGGAGCGCATTTTTGAGACTTTAAGTATTAAGCCAAATATTGTAGATAAGCCAGATGCAAAAGAATTGCAGAAAATTAAAGGCAAGGTTGACGTAAACGATGTTGTTTTTCGCTACGAAGAGGGCGGAAAGCCGATTTTGAATTTAGTTGACTTACACATTGAGCATGGAACTACGGTTGCGCTTGTTGGACCTACTGGAGCAGGCAAAACAACGCTTGTAAGTCTTCTTTCTAGATTCTACGACGTTTCCGAAGGCTCAATCACCATTGACGGCTACGATGTGCGCTCGGTAACGTTAGCATCTTTGCGAAAGCAAATGGGCGTTATGCTTCAAGACAGCTTTATATTTAGCGGAACTGTTAAAGAAAACATTCGCTACGGCAAGCTTGATGCAACGGACGAGGAGATTGAGGCTGCAGCTCGAGTTGTTCACGCGCACGAGTTTATTGAAGAATTGCCTAATGGCTACAATACGGAGATTGAGGAGAGAGGAGCTACTCTTTCTGCAGGACAAAGGCAGCTTATATCGTTTGCTCGGGTATTACTTGCGAATCCGCGAATTTTGATCCTAGACGAAGCAACAAGCAATATTGATACGCGTACAGAAGAGGCTTTGCAAGCGGGATTAGCTCAATTGCTTAAGAATCGCACTTCTTTTGTGATTGCACACAGGCTTTCTACAATCGAGAATGCGGATTTGATTTGCGTGATTGACCATGGGCAAATCGTGGAGCGCGGAAGCCATGAGCAACTTATGGCGCAAAAAGGTGCGTATTACAGACTTGTGGAATCGCAATACGCTGCGATTAGTGCGGCGATTGCGTAAGCGCAAAGTGGTGTTTAAGAGGCGCAAAAGTCGCGTTTTAAGTCGCGTTTTATGTGTTGTATTAATCCGCGTTTTAATCCGCGTTTTAAGTCACGTTAAATCTGCGACTACACTTGTAAATCATGAGTAAGCATCATCGTGAGCACAATTGGGCGCCTTCTTTAACAGAGCAGTCTGAAATATGGCAGGATCTTATTAAGGAAGGCGTAACAATCGCAGACGACCACACGCATATGTTAAGCGTAGTGGATTTTGCAAAAGATCTTAATCAAGAATTAGCGCAAAAAGGTAGAGATTTAATAGCTGAGCCTAGCGCAAACGACTTAGTAAATAGTGCAAAAGCATCAGGCGTTTCTAAAATGATCGAAGTGGGCTGCGAATATCCAAATTGGCAGCCAACAATAGACTTTGCGACAGCTCATGCAGATTGCGTGCATGCTGCAATAGCGATTCACCCAAACGAAGCACCTTTACATGGTCATAGGGGAGCAGAAGGACCAGACGGCTTGCCAGTAGTTTATAAGCCGTATCACGATATTCCATTTGACGAAGCAATGCAACACTTGCGCTCGCTGGTTGTAGATAACTCAAAAGAAGTAGTTGCGATTGGCGAAACGGGATTAGACTATTTTCGCACAGGCGAGAGCGCAAGAATTTACCAACGCGACTCATTCCGCGCGCATATAGCGCTTGCAAAAGAGCTTAATTTGCCGCTTCAAATTCACGATAGAGATGCGCATAGTGACGTTGTAGAAATTTTACTAAAAGACGGAGCACCAGAGCGCACAGTTTTCCACAGCTATTCTGGTGGAAAAGACTTAGCTCAAGTTCTAAAAGAAAACGGATGGTATGCAAGCTTTTCTGGAACGATTAGCTATAAGGGTAACGAGAATTTGCAAGAATCTGCGCGAATCATTGGAAAAGACCACATAACTGTTGAAACGGATGCTCCGTACCTTACTCCAATGCCTTACCGCGGACGGCCGAACGCGCCTTATATGGTGCCTTACACTCTTGAGTCGTTAGCAAATGTGCTTGACTGTTCTTTGAAGGAAGTAGCAGAATCAACCTTAAAAACAACGAAAGAAATCTACGGTTTTTAGACGATTTAGTCTTATATTCTTTCTTTGATTAAGCCTTATTTTCCAAGGATTCTACGCTTATTTTGCTTTATATATCTGTTGTTGTATACAATATTTAGGTACAAATAAATAAAACTGTAAGCAGTAAGACCGTATGCGACTTCTTATTATGGCAGATTATTGCAAAGAAGAGGTCTTACTTTTTGGAGGAAAAATCAAGCATGACTAAGTCACGCGTTTCAGCGCTATCTAACGATAACGCTAAGGATCTTCGCAACGGGGCGAAGGAGTCTGAGAAGGCTGCTAAGGGAGTAACGAACCCTAAAGAGGCGATTCTAAAAGCCGCTTCTTTTACAAAAGCGCCAAAAGTTTCTCAGAAAACCACCACTCGCGAAGAACGAGAGGCGTTGGCGTATCAGCAAGCAAAAGAGGTTAAAGAGGCCGAAAAGCTTGCGGATAGTGCGGTTAGAGGCCCGCTTGGAAGATGGTGGGCAAAGATACAAACCAGCTCCGATAAATTCACTTTGGGTATGTCAATTGTGGCATTGGGCGTTGTTTATGGAGATATTGGAACATCTCCTTTGTACACTGCTCAAACATTCTTGGCAGGTCAAGGCGGATTGCAAAACATTAGTCGCGAAGCGGTTTATGGCATGCTTTCCCTTGTGTTTTGGTCAATTACGCTTATTACAACGGTAAAATACGTATTTGTTGCAATGCGAACAGACAACAAGGGCGAAGGCGGAATTTTTGCTCTCTACTCGCTTATTAGGCGAAAAGGCGCATGGCTTGCGATTCCAGCAATGATTGGTGGCGCAGCGTTCCTTGCGGATTCTGTTTTAACTCCAGCAGTTTCAATATCTTCCGCAGTAGAAGGCTTGCGCACAATATCTGCGTTTAGGCCTATCTTCTTAGAAAACGACAATCTTTCTTTAATGATCACAGTAATTATTATTGTGATTCTGTTTTCTGTTCAACAGCGCGGAACTGAAAGAATTGGAAAAGTTTTCGGCATAGTCGTTATGATTTGGTTCGGATTCCTAGCGCTTGTTGGAATCATGAATATTGGCGAGAATCTGGCGATTTTTGAAGCTTTGAACCCAACTTACGGCCTAAAGTTCTTGTTTAGCTCGCACAATATGCAAGGAATGGCCTTAATGGGCATTATCTTCCTTTCTACAACTGGTGCGGAAGCTTTGTACTCCGATATGGGTCATGTTGGTCGTGGAAACGTTTATGTTACGTGGCCGTTTATTAAAGTTGCGCTTATTCTAAACTACTTCGGTCAAGGCAGTTGGATGCTTCAGCATCAAAACAATAAAGCGTTGTGGTCTATAGAAGGCTTAAATCCGTTCTTCCAGATGCTTGGACCAAACTTGCGCTACGTTGCTGTTGTGCTTTCTGTAACAGCGGGCATTATTGCATCCCAGGCTTTGATTACTGGTGCTTTTACTATGGTTTCGGAAGCTACCAGCCTTAACTGGATGCCTCATCTTCAAGTGCGATACCCTGCGCGAACTCGCGGACAGCTTTATATTCCTGTTGTTAATTTTGTGCTCTGTATTGCAACGCTTACAGTTTTGGCTGTGTTTAAGGATTCTGAGCATATATCTGGAGCGTACGGTCTTGCGCTTACGCTTACCATGATTGCAACAACAATACTTCTTACGGTTCACATGTGGTATCAAAATAAGAAGGTTGCTGCTTTAATTTTTGCCACTGTGTTCTTGATTATCGAGATTTTGTTCTTTATAGCGTCTATGGCAAAATTCATGCATGGCGGCTGGTTTACAATGCTTCTTGGCGCTTCGATTTTGATTATTATGCTCACTTGGAAAGATGGCACTAAGATTGAGCGCTCGCAGCGATTGCACATGAAGCCTAAGGACTTTTTGCCTGTTCTAGATAAGTTGCACAGTGATTTTAGAATCCCTTATTTTGCAGATAACATTGTGTATTTGACTTCCGATAGGGAGATGAAGCGTCTAGATACTGGCATTTTCTTCTCGATTTTTGCGGATCATCCTAAGCGCGCTCGCGCGTGGTGGGCTGTTTCTGTAGAAACGGATGATGCTCCGTTTACTCGCGAATATTGCGTGGAGAATTTTGGAACGGATTATTTGTTCCGCGTTAAAATCAAGCTTGGATTTAAGGTTTCTCCTTCGATTCCTGCATATTTGCATCAAATTATGCACGATTTGTCGCACACGGGCGAGCTTCCGCAGCAGCAGTCTGTGTACCCTAAGGTAGATGCGGATCCAGATATTGGCCCAATTCGTTACGTTCTTTTGCACAAGGCGTTAATGCCTGAGTCGAATATTTCTTTGCGTGGCGCATTGTCGCTAAAAATGAAGTATGCGATTCGTCATATTGCTGGAACGCCAGTTAAGTGGTTTGGCTTAGCTCCGTATAATCCTGTTGTAGAAGTTCAGCCGTTGTTTGTTTCTACTCGTAGACCTCCTCGATTAAAGCGAGAAGAGGTTGCTTCTTCTAGAGCTGTTCAGTCTTTGCAAGGCAACGATGTTGCTGCACAAGCTTCGGTTGATGCCGAGCAAACTACGATTATGAATGCTAGAGATATTGCTGCAGCGAATGTTTCTGCAGAAGTAAAGTCTGAAAATAAGTCTGGAAGCAAGTCCGAAAATAAGTCCGAAAATAAGGAGACTAAAATATCTAATACTGGCAAAATCGCTAGAATAGATACTGGTCAGATTAAAGCAGTTAAAAAATAACTAAAATCCGTATTATTGCTTTATTGCTAATCGGCCGTTTGCGTTGTCTTGCTTTTGCGTGCGCATTTGTGTGTGTTTGCATGTGTGTGTATGTGTTTATGTGTGCGCGTTGGCTTGCTTTCAATAACGGCCGTTTTGTGATTGATGGGATTTAAGGAGTGCGATTGTTATGCTTGCAAATATTCCTGATTTTAATACGATTGAAAAGTTGCATCGCGCTGCCTCGCCTAGCGAAGACGCTTATAATCTTATTCATTGCCATTGCATTGTTATCGCTACAATATCTTGGATGCTTGCTAGACACCAAAATCAGCTGTTGGCTTTTAAGCAGCTTAATTTGAATGAGAATCTTGCGGATTTTGATGATTTTGAGAATCTTGCGGATTTTGCGGATAAGTCGCAAGCAGATGTTGAGCAAATTATGCTTCGTCAAATGTCTAAAATCAATGAAGATCTAAAAAACAGGTGTGATTTAGCAAAGTCGTGTCTTAAAAAGTTAATTGACACAAATCCACTTGAGCTTCCTAAAGTTAGTGGCGGAATCGCGCCGAAAGATTATGTAGACGAATATGCGGCGTTTGCAGGCGGATTGTTGCACGATATTGGAACGTATTTTGTTTTAGCTAAAGACGGTTCAAAAGCTGCGGATGGCAAGTTGGAGTTTGACGGGCCGAATTATATTTTGCACGGCTTGCGTGGCTACAACTACTTGATTGATAACGGTTTTAGTGAAGATATTGCGCAATTTGCGCGTAACCATACGGGCGTTGGGCTAACTCGCGAGCAAGTTGTTGCGCAAAATTTGCCACTTCCAGCTGGCGATTATATTCCGCGCACAGTTGAGCAAGAAATTGTGATGGTTGCAGATAAATACAACAGTAAGTCGATTCCGCCGCGATTTTTAACGGTAGATACGTATAGGCGTAAGGCTGCGCGCTTTGGCGAAGAGAACGCAAAGCGATGGATGTGCTTGGTTAATAAGTATGGCAGAGTGAGCGTTTGCAAGCTTGCAGATTTCTTTGGGCTTAAGGTTGATTAGGCAAGGTTGATTAGTTGTTTGATTAGTTGTTTGATTAGTTGTTTGATTAGTTAGTGCGATTATTTATCTTGCGACACTCCCGTGTTTTGGTTTTTGGGGGTGTTTTTCTTGTTTTTTTGGATTAT
>CAMPUL010000011.1 GCA_946997215.1 Gardnerella vaginalis | reverse complement strand
AATCGTTGCGGTATGGAATCGAATCCTTATCGCGCTTCTTGAACTCAATAAGCATATTTACGCCGTAAAGAGCCACACGACGATAATCACCGATAATACGACCACGGCCATAAGCATCTGGCAAACCAGTCAAAATCTTGTTGTGGCGAGCAATCTTAATATTCTTGGTGTAAACACCAAACACGCCATCGTTATGAGTCTTGCGATAAACGGTGAAAATCTTCTTGATTTCTGGGTCTACTTCCTTGCCAGCTTCCTTAATGGCCTGCTCAACCATTCGCCAACCGCCGTTTGGCATCATAGCACGCTTGCAAGGTTCGTCGGTTTGCAAACCAACGATTACGTTATCTACTTCTGGGCTTTCAATGTAGCCTGCTGGCATTGCGTCGATACCTGCTGGAATATGTGTTTCAACGTCGTATACGCGGCGCTCGCGCTCAACTGCCAAGTAGTTGTCGTCGAGGTATTTCCACATATGCTTCGTTTTTTCGGTAGCGTCTGCCAAGAACGTCTCATCACCCTCGTATGGGGTGTAATTCTTTAGGATAAAGTCACGAACGTCAATATCTTTTTCCCAATTGCCGCTTGTAAAGCCATCCCACGCTTTTGCACGAAGATCCTCTTCGCTGAGAACGGATGCATCCACTGATGCCATATTTGACTCCTTTCGTATCCACGACGCTTCTTCACGTCGCCTTCTCTACTATGTTAGAGCAACGTTCAAACAGTACACGTCGATTTTTGGCATTTTTAACGTGAGTTACCTCACATTTTACTGTTTTTTAGATTATTTTTAATAAAAAATGCTAGTTTGAATCCTCAAACTAGCACATATACAACGGTTAGAGAGCAGGCGGCTGCTGGCGATTTTTCCCAAGCTTCGCTAATCAGTTCCCAGCCTTCGCCTATTCCCTAAACGCCGTTGTTACTGGTATTCGCCTATCTCTGCCAAAAGCAATCGCACTAACTTTTGGACCTAACGGATATTGCCTACGCTTCCATTCTGCGCGGTCTACAAGCCTAATAACTGTATCAACTGTGCGCTCATCAAAACCATCTGCAAGCAAATCCGCTCGTCCGTGAGCAAGCTCAATATGCGCTTCCAGCACTTTGTCTAGCAAATCGTATTCTGGCAAAGAATCAGAATCCTTTTGCCCTGGTCTTAGCTCTGCACTTGGAGGCTTAATAATCGAGTTTACAGGTATAAGAATTCCATCTTTTGGAGCCTTTTCTTTAGGATTATTGTCTTTAGGAAAATCTTCACTCCCAGCAATAGGCAACATTCCAAGACCTACGCCATTTTTAGCAGCGCGATTTCGCCATCTAGAAAGCGCCCAAACGCGAGTCTTAAACAAATCTTTAATAGGAGCATACCCTCCCACCGCATCTCCATAAATCGTAGAATAACCACATGCAAGCTCCGACTTATTGCCAGTAGCTAAAGCCAGCAAACCTTTTGAATTAGAATACGCCATAACAATCACGCCTCTAACTCGCGCTTGCAAATTTTCTGCAGCAACACCTTGCAAATCAAGCTGATTTTGGAATGACTTAAAAAGCGGCTCAATAGGCTGAACATCGTAATGTGCTCCAAGGCGCTTAGCTAAATCGCAAGCATCGTCTTTAGAGCCAAGCGAAGAATACATGCTTGGCATTGAAATTCCCCAAACGTTTTGCCCTCCGCAAGCATCCGCCGCCATAGTTGCAACTAGCGCAGAGTCGATTCCGCCAGAAAGCCCTAAGCAAACACCCTTAAAGCCATTTTTGCGCATGTAATCCCTTAGTCCTAAAACGCATGCGCAATAAACTTCTTCGTCTGGGTCTAATTTTTGAGCAATCGTCGAGCACTTTTGTACATCTAAATCTGTATTAAAATCAACAAAACTTAAGTCTTGATCAAACATCTTAGAACGCTCAATCAAAGACCCGTCTGCGTTTACTACAAAGCTGCCACCATCAAAAACAAGATCATCTTGAGCACCAACTTGATTTACGTAAACAAGCGGAGCATTAACCTCTTTTGCGCGTTTTTGAGCCAACTTTAATCGAATATCCGTTTTGCCTTCTTCGTACGGAGAACCGTTGATTGTTACTAAAACATCAATCCCCTCTTTAGAAAGACGCGCAACTGGGCCGCCATCTTGCCAAATGTCTTCGCAAATCGCAAATCCTAATTTTGCGCCTTTAACGTTTAGAATTCCGCAATCGTTTCCAGAAGAGAAAATTCTAAATTCGTCAAAAACTCCATAATTTGGCAAGAAATGCTTATCGTAAACAAGCGCCACTTTTCCGTTGTTAATAACAAGCAAGCGATTTCTTGGCTTACCTAATTCATCGTCTACACCAACAGTTCCAACAACAACGTATAAGTCGCCTAATCCGCTATCTTTTAAGCTTTTTGCAAGACTATAAGCAGCATCATTAGCTGCTTTTCTAAAAGTCGCACGCAAAGCAAGATCCTCGATTGGATACCCTGTTAGTGTCATCTCTGGAAACACAACAATATCGGCGTTACCACTGCTTGCGTCTTTGCAAAATCGCAATATTTCATCCGTATTTTTGCTTATGTTTCCAACGCAAGTGTCAATTTGAGCTAAAGCTAAACGCAAAGAAGTCATGTTTTTATTATAAGCCATGTTGCATAAGCCGCATCGCATAATCCATGTGCATAATCCATATTGCAATAAAACGTTTTAGCTTTGCAAATAGAAAAATCGCAAAACGCCAATCGTAAAAATAGCAAAAAACAAAAAATCAAGCTATAAATGCAAAAAATAATTGTTGATTATCTTATTGATTTTATTAGCTTTACTAACTCGTCATAAATTATACAAATAGAAAATAGGTAGCGAAGAGGCTGCAAAATCGCATATATTGATATTCCGTTGCTACGAAACAAAATAATCAACGAACAAAAAACATTAAAGGACAAGGGGAAAAACATGAAAATCACGAAGAAGAACACAAAGATTATTGCAGCTTTTACAGCACTAACTGCGATTTTGGGATTGTCTCTAAGCGCATGCGGATCTTCTGCAAATGGAGCAACTAAAGACGATAAAGTGATTAAGGTTGCAGCTTCCCCAACTCCTCACAGCGATATTTTGAACAAAGTAGTTAAGCCGATTTTGCAAAAGCAAGGCTATAAGTTGGTTGTTAAGGAATTTACTGATTACGTTCAGCCAAATACTGCCGTAGAAGAAGGCGAAGCAGACGCAAACTACCATCAGCATTTGCCATACTTAGATAACTTTAATAAAGAAAGAGGAACGCATATTATTTCTATTGCTGGAATCCACTTTGAGCCATTTGGACTTTACCCAGGAAAGACTAAAACAATTAAGGACTTAAAAGATGGCGCAACAGTTGCGGTTCCTAGCGACCCAACCAACGAAGCTCGCGCACTCCTTCTTTTGCAAGACGCAGGTCTTCTTAAGCTAAAGAATCCAAAGGATGTTAACTCAACCAAGAAGGATATTGTTTCTAATCCAAAGAATCTAAAGTTTAAGGAAATAGACGCCTCTTTGGTTCCAACAGTTGTTAAAGACGTTGATTTAGCTGCTCTAAACGGAAACTACGCTATTCAAGCTGGATTTAACCCAACTAAAGATCCTCTTACAAGCGAAAAAGTTGGAGGCGTTGCTGCTAAAACATACGAAAACATTATTGCTGTTAAGAAGGGCTCCGAAAAGCTTGCTAAAATCAAAGCTCTTATTAAGGCACTAAAAACCGACGCAGTTCGTGATTTTATAAATAAAAACTACAACGGCGCTGTTTTGCCAGTGTTTTAACGTGACTACAGCGTTTAATCGCAAATAAAAAAAAAGAGACATGTGCCTCTAAAAAAACTAGAGGCACGTGCCTCATATTTGTTTTACAATTCGTTCTACAATCGGTGGAAAAATGATTCAGATTGAACATCTTTATAAGACTTATTCAAGCGGCAAAACTAAACACGAAGCGCTTAAAGACATTAATTTGACTATTGAATCGGGAGAAGTCTTTGGAATTTTAGGTTCTTCGGGAGCTGGAAAGTCTTCGCTAGTTCGATGCATAAACCTTCTAGAAAGGCCTACGAGCGGAAAAGTTATAATAGACGGAAAAGATATTACAGACGCTAAAAATCGCGATTTATCTAATATCAGGTCGAATATTGGCATGATTTTTCAAAACTTTAGTCTTTTCCAGCAGCGAACTGTATTGCAAAATGTGACTTTTCCTTTGGAACTAAACCACACGAATAAGAACGAACGAGAAGAGCGAGCAAAATATTTGCTTGACTTAGTTGGATTAAAAGATTTAGCAAACCGCTACCCTATTCAGCTTTCTGGCGGCCAGCAGCAACGTGTTGCTATTGCGCGAGCGCTTGCTAACAATCCTTCGATTATGCTTTGTGACGAAGCTACAAGCGCGTTGGATTCAACAACTACAGCTCAAATACTTGACTTGCTTAGAAGAATTAACCGAGATCTTAACGTTACATTGGTTATTATTACTCACTCTCTTGCAGTTGCACGAAATATTTGCGATAGAGTTGCAATGATTGATGGCGGAAAAATCGTAGAAATCGGCGATACTTCAACGCTTTTTAAGAATCCGCAAAGCAATATTCTAAAAACACTTATTGCAAACGAAAATGTTGAAAATCATAGAGATAACAGCAAAAACAGTGAGGTGAAATAAGATGCCAGAAAATATTTCACAATTTATAAACGACTACGGCGAACTAATTATTGAAGGCACAAAAGACACAATTGTTATGACTTCAATATCTACACTATTTGCATACGTAATAGGACTTCCAATAGGAGTTCTTCTTATAACAAGCGCGAAGCAAGGAATTTGCCGAAATGCATTGCTTAACACTGTTTTAGGAAGCATTGTAAACGTTGTGCGATCTATTCCGTTTATAATTTTGCTTGTTGCTATAATCCCACTTACAAGACTTATTGTTGGAACATCCTTAGGTGTTCCAGGAGCAATTGTTCCGCTTGTTATAACAGCTGCACCATTTGTAGCGAGAATTGTTGAGCAATCTTTGGCAGAAGTTGACGGAAGTCTTATAGAAGCTGCTCAAAGTTTTGGAGCAAGCAACACACAAATCGTATTCAAAGTATTGCTTTTTGAAAGCTTGCCTTCGCTAATTCGCGGAGCAGCATTGACTTTTATTACGCTTTTTGGATTCTCTGCAATGGCTGGAACAGTTGGCGCAGGCGGACTTGGAGATATTGCGATTCGCTACGGTTACCAACGCTACCAATACGACGTTATGAGCGCAGCAGTAATTTTGTGCATTATTCTTGTGCAATTAGTGCAAAGCATTGGAGATTTAATATCCAACAAAATCAACCATCACGAGCGCTGATATTAATCAAAATAAACAATAAACAGTCTTTAATGTATGGGAGAATCGCAATATGACACTTATTAATATGCATACATCTGAAGGCGATATAAAGATTAATCTTTTTGACGATAAAGCGCCTGTTACAGTAAAAAATTTCGTTGACTTGGCAATTGGCACAAAAGAATGGATAGATCCTTTTAGCGGCAAAAAATCTAACGAACCCTTTTACAATGGCTTAACTTTCCACAGAATTATTAAAGACTTTATGATTCAAGGCGGATGCCCTCTTGGAAACGGAATGGGCGGCCCTGGCTACGAATTTGACGACGAGATTGACCCATCGCTAAAGTTCGATAAGCCATATTTGCTCGCAATGGCAAATGCTGGAAAGCAACGCGGACGCGATGGCCGCTTGCATGGCACGAATGGATCGCAATTCTTTATAACAACTGTTCCAACTCCTTGGCTCGATGGCCATCACACGATTTTTGGAGAAGTTGCAGATGATGAGTCTAAAGCTGTTGTAGATAAGCTAGAATCTGTTCCAACAGATAGGTCTGATGCTCCACTAGAGCCAGTTGGAATTATATCTATTGATGTTATTAAGTAAAACTTATAAAACTATAATATAAAACTATAAACTATAAAACTTCCAGCCAAAGCATTATTTTACTGGAAGTTTTATTGTTTAGCTACGATTTAGCTACAATCTAGTTACTGTTTAATTGCAGTTTAATCGCGTTCCATTTTTCTAAGTCGCGGTTCCGCACTATCTTTTGCACCCGTAATTCTATAAACGTCAAAAACGCCATCAATCTTACGAATTGCAGCAAGAAGAGTATTCAAATGCTGAGGATCTGCCATTTCAAACGTAAATTGGCTTGTAGCAACGCGATCGTCTCCAGTAGCAATCGTTCCCGAAAGAATATTTACACCATGATCTGAAAGAACTCGCGTAACATCTGAAAGCAAATGCTGACGATCCAAAGCTTCTACTTGAACTTTAACAAGGAACAAGCCTTTATCGCTAGTCCATTGCACAGGAATAACACGCTCCGATTGCGACTTTTGCAAATCAATCATATTTTGGCAATCTGTTCTATGAACAGAAACACCCTGATTTCTTGTTATAAAGCCAACAATGTCATCTCCTGGAACAGGCATGCAACAGCGCGCAAGCTTAACCCAAACGTCTCCAACACCCTTTACAGAAACGCCAAGAACGCCGTTAGACTTGCGATTACGCTCTGCTCTTCTAAGCGGAAGCGCCTCTTCTTGCGCTTCTTCTGCTACTTCTTCACTTCCCGCATCTTTAACAAGACGAGAAATAACATTTTGAGTAGAAACCTGGCCTTCGCCAATCGCAGCATAAACGGCCTCTACATTTGCAGTAATATTAAGCTCTTCTGCAACACCTATTAACGCTTGCGGAGTGAGCAAAGTAGACAAAGGCAAGTTACGTTTACGCATAGCGCGCGTAAGCTCGTCTTTGCCCTCTTCAATGGCCTCCGAACGGCGTTCCTTGCTAAACCATTGCCTAATCTTATTTCTAGCTCTAGGGCTTTTTACAAAACTAAGCCAATCACGCGACGGACCAGCCGTATCGGACTTTGATGTAAGAACTTCTACAGTATCTCCATTGTTAAGCTTTGTATCTAGTGGAACAAGCTTTCCATTTATGCGAGCGCCCATCATTCTGTGTCCAACTTCTGTATGCACAGAATAAGCAAAGTCAACTGGTGTTGCGTCTTGCGGAAGAGCAACAATACTTCCCTTTGGAGTAAACACGTAGACTTCCGAAGCTCCAAGATCTTGCTTCAAGGAACCTAAGAATTCGTCGGAATCTGGCGTTTCGCTAGTCCAATCTGCAAGCTGCTGAATCCACTTTAAGTTATCTAATTCGCTAAGCTCTTTGTTTTCTTCTTGCTCACGCTTAACATCACCCTTATCTGGCTTGCTTAAAGCGCGACCAGCCTGGCCGTTTGCTTTGTACTTCCAGTGTGCAGCAATACCAAACTCAGCACGCCTATGCATATCCCATGTGCGAATTTGAATCTCAACAGGCTTTCCGCCAGGGCCTACAACAGTAGTGTGCAAGCTTTGATACATATTTAGCTTAGGAGTAGCAATGTAGTCCTTAAATCGGCCTGGAACAGGGCTCCAACGCGCGTGAACTGCGCCAAGAGCCGCATAACAGTCTCGAATAGAATCAACGATTATTCTAACGCCTACAAGATCGTAGATATTTTCAAAATCGTGACCGCGAACAATCATCTTTTGGTAAATTGAGAAGTAATCTTTTGGTCGCCCCTTAACAGAAGCTTTTACTCGCTGCTGACTTAAATCTTCGTTGATTTCTTCTAGAATTTGACGCAAGTAGACTTCTCGCTGGCCAGCTCTTCTAGCAACTAACACTACGATTTCGTTGTAAATCTTAGGGTATAAAACCTTAAAGCTTAGCTCTTCAAGCTCTGTTTTGATGGCATTCATACCGAGTCGATTTGCAAGAGGAGCGTAAACATCTAAAGTTTCTCGAGCTTTTTTATGCGAGCTAGACGACTTAACGTACCTCCACGTACGCGCATTATGTAATCGATCTGCAAGTTTTACTACTAACACTCGCACATCTCGGCTCATTGCAACAACCATTTTGCGAATTGTTTCTGCTTGAGCGCTTTCGCCGTACTCCATATTGGATATTTTTGTAACGCCATCTACAAGGCCAGCAACCGTGTCTCCAAAGTCTGCTCTGCACTCTTCTAGCGTGTAGTCTGTGTCTTCTACAGTGTCGTGCAATAATCCTGCAGCAACAACAATAGGACCCATTCCAAGATCAGCTAAAATTTGAGATACAGCAAGAGGGTGAATAATGTACGGCTCTCCCGATTTACGCCTTTGACCCGTATGCTGTTTTACGGCTCTTTTATACGCCTTATGCAAAATATCCATGTTTTCATCGGGATGATGCCACTTGCACATTTGCAATATAGGACGCAATGGGTCTCGCATATCTTCGCTAATTTCACACCCGAGTATATTAGCGCCTTTAATATCTTCTTGAGATTCTCCCATTGAATGTCACCTCATTGCACGCCAGTAGAGCCAAATCCTTTAGTGGATCTATCGGAGCCTGGAAGCTGACTTGCTTCAACAAACCTAGCTTCAACATAGCGTTGAATAACAAGCTGAGCTATGCGATCTCCACGATTAAATTGCACAGTATTATTTGGATCCATATTGATTAATGGAACCTTAATCTCTCCACGATACCCAGCATCAATCGTTCCTGGAGCATTAAGAACAGTAACACCCTGTTTTACAGCTAAACCAGAACGCGGATGAACCAAAGCCACGTATCCAGCAGGCAAGGCGATTGCAACGCCAGTCGGCACTAGAGCACGCTCAAATGGACGCAATGTAACGTCTTGCGTAGTTCGCAAATCCGCTCCAGCATCTCCAGCATGGGCGTAAGAAAGATGCTCCATTGCAGCCTGGCTATCTGTTCCATCGTTCAAATATTTAATAAGAACTTCCACCTGCTCTGGGCCCGTATAGGTATCATCGTAAGCCATTAAGCTGCGCACTCCTTACAAATCGGTTGACCGTCTTGAGACATTTGAGCGAGCTGGCTTCTGTGCTTTACAAGGAAGCATTCGGAGCAAATGAACTCATCACCTTGCATTGGTATTACTGTAACAGATGCGTCTTCGTTGCTAAGATCTGCGCCTGGCAACTCGTAATCTTCTGCAATAGCGTTTTCGTCATCGTCTATATCGTTTGCAGAACTTTGAGAGCCTTTGCTCAATGCTTCCAACGACTCCTCGTCTTCGTCTTTACTACGAGGAGAATCATAATCCTGTGCCATTATGGTCCTTTCGTTTTTAAGATTACTTATTGCTTAAAACTACTTTTCTACTTTACTTATAGCAATTAGCACTATTTATAGCAATTAGTCTAAATCTACCTACGCGCATAGCATACATGAAAGCTACCCCGCATAGAATACTCGCTTTTTTATTAATAGAAAATGGCAAAGAAGGCATACTATGGACTAAAGTATGTTATAAGTATCGTTAAAAGCGAAGAAAGTGGTGCACAATGCTTGAAAATCCGCCAAAAGAGGCGAGTTTCGATCATGTGGATAATAATGGCGATTTAATTTTTATTTTTGAAAACACGCCGTTAAAAATTCATGTTGACGACACGCTGGAGCGCGCAATCGCCGAGTCGAAAAAACTAACAAATGTTGATGGACGTAATCAAAATACAGTTAATTCGACTGGCAAATCGGACGATTCGCCAAATGCAACTACAGCAACTCTGCCTATATCTCAAATTCAAGCTTTAATACGCGCTGGATTAGAACCAGAACATGTTGCAAAGCGCTACAACGTAAGCGAATCTCAAGTTAGACGATTCTCAAGCGGAGTAGAAACCGAAAAGCAATATGCTATTGAGCAATTCTTGACTGTTCCAGCACCTAAGCAAAGCAATATGCGAACTCTTTCGGATTTGATTGAACGCACTCTTGCAAAAGCGCATATTGGAATGGAAACAGTAAAGTGGCGCGCTACAAGACGCGGACTTGAGCCATGGCTTATAACAGCAGAATTCAACACTGCTACTCGCACAATAAAAGCCGAGTGGACTTGGAACATGCACGATAACTCCGTTGCTTGCGCTAATCCTTCTGCAAGATTGTTACTTGGCGAAGAAGTTATGAATAATGATTCTTCCAAAAAGTCACAATTTGGCGGAACTTATAGAGATACTGTAAGCATTAGCTTCCCATTTGCAAACGAAGATCTTCCAGGAAACTCAATTCGTTCTGCAAGAATAGAGCGCGCTGTTTCTCAATGGGAATCAAGGAATAGTGAGAACCTTGCAAATGTTGCAAACGTTGCAATGCAAGCGCAAAATGCAAAAAATGAGCAAGACCAAAATGCGCAAAACGCAAACGCACAAAACGCACAAGAACAATACAATGCGAATAATGCGAGTAAATCACTAGACCAAAATAATGAAAATCCTTTAGATTCTTTAGATTCTTTGCAAAGCTACGAGCAAAACAATAATTTAAGTACTTTAGTTGCAAATAGCGAGAACCAAGTGGATACAAATGCTGTATCTAACAGTATAAATGCTGTACAAATCGCATCTAATATAGCAAACTCGTCAAATTCTGATTTGAGCAAATCTAGCAACAATTCAGATGCGCTTTTTAGTGACGACTCTAGTTCTAACAATGACTCGAGTATCGAAAAAGCAAAACAAGAAGATAATCACGTTCAAGCAGACAAAACTGTTTCGATAGAAACACCAAAGTCTACGCAAACGCCAAAGTCTACTAAAGCGCGCGCAAACGAACATTCTAAAGCCAAAAAGAGCAGCCGCGCAGCTGTTCCTAGCTGGGATGAGATTCTTTTTGGCGAAGGATGATTTAGCGTAAATTAAGCTATATCAACTAAGCACGGAATGTCCATTTCCATTGCGCTCATAGAGCCATGAACACTCGGCAAGTTCATGGCTTTTTCTGTTTCGATTCTAGAATCAACGATTGTTACAGATGACTTTGCTTGAACAAGAACATCTCCAATAACGTTTAGCGCAAGCGAACTGACTTCTCCAAAAACGCCATCTTTAACAGCTTGCTCTTTAGTTCTAACACGCGCTTTATCTTGCAAAACATTAGTCCACCTTAACGCAATATCTTCTGGATTTTCGCCGTCTTGCGCATAAAGCATAACAGACCTAGGCTCTCCCCCAACAAGCTTAACTCCTTTAGTAAGACGACTATCTTTTGCAATATCTATTTTCAAATCTGTATTTGACTCAATCATTCCATGGTCTGCAGTAATAACGATTAGAGTGCCTTTTTGACAATTTTTTCTTAAAAGATTTAATTGTGCGTCTATTTGCTCAAAAATAGAAACCCAATTCTCGGATTTCCAACCATAATTGTGACCGATTTTGTCTATATCTCTAAGATACAAATACGTTAAACCAGGCGTTTTAGTGCTGTTTGCAGCGTTCATGATTCGCGCTCTAGCAGTTGTTCCGCTTATAAATTTAGCTCCTCTAAAAGCTGCTTGAGTTAAAGGAGAATCCTCGAATTTTGAAAGACTTACGTGGTTTGCTCTAACACCCAAACTAGAAAGCGACTCAAATATTGTAGGCTGACGTTGCAAATCTAATGGATTTGGAGCATCCCTAAATTGGATTAATTGAGATAATGCACCAGTTTTAGGATTTTTTTGAGTGTATCCTGTCATTGCAGTAAGACCAGGGCAAGTTCCAGTGCCAAAAGTGGCCATTGCTGCAACTGTAGTGCTAGGAACGCAAGTTGTTATAGGGCGCTGATTTGCGCTGTTGTTAAGAAGAGCGCGCAAATATGGAGCATGACCTTTTCTAATAGCAAGATTCCAATATCCAAGACCATCCACAAGCACAACAACAGCACTTTTTACTTTAGGAAACCCAAACAAATCTCGCAAAGAATCAGGATTTTTATGGATTTGTGTGCAAATTGGCGATCCTATAGAAGCACTAAGAGCTGGAAGAATCGAAGATAGATGAAGAGCAAATTTAGGATTATTGTATGCGTCACGAATTTTGCTACTTTCAACAAACTTCAACAAGTCATCCAATTGTGGAATCTCAATAGTCATAAGCTACATTGTAGTTAAAAAAGACTACATTAAAGTTAAATTCGAGTTAGCGCTAAAGTTAGATTCAAATCATAAGAAATAACGCAAGAAAAATCACCACTAAAATGGCAATTAAAATCACAAGAAAAATAAGCATTTAATAAACATTTGTGCATATAAATTGGTATTATAAAGGCTTGTAAGTCACTTCAAGGAGTTCAAAATCATGCCTTCACGCAGCAAGTCAACAAAACCAGCCTTCGACCCTAGAAAGGTTAAAGAAAACATTGTTGAAACGCCGCTTAACGAAGAGATGAGCAAATCTTTTCTGGAATACGCATACTCCGTGATTTACGCGCGCGCATTGCCAGATGCAAGAGACGGAATGAAGCCTGTACAGCGAAGAATCGTGTACCAAATGGGAAACATGAATCTTACGCCAGAGCACGCTTATATGAAGTCTGCTCGCGTTGTGGGCGAAGTTATGGGAAAGCTGCATCCGCATGGAGATTCCGCGATTTACGAAGCAATGGTGCGCTTGGCTCAGCCATTCTCCCTTAGACTCCCTTTGGTTGACGGTCATGGAAACTTTGGTTCCTTAGACGACGGTCCTGCAGCTTCCAGGTACACAGAAGCGCGACTAGCTCCAGCAGCGCTTGGAATGAATGCAGACATAAACGAAGATACTGTTGACTTTGCGCCAAACTACGACAATAAGCTAAAAGAGCCAACAGTTTTGCCTGCTGCTATACCAAACTTGCTTGTAAACGGAGCTTCCGGAATCGCAGTTGGAATGGCTACAAACATGGCTACTCACAATCTTGGCGAAGTTGTAGCTGCAGCGAAATACGTTATGAAGCACCCAAATGCTACTCTAGACGATTTAATGCAAATAGTTCCAGGACCAGACTGGCCAGGCGGCGGCATAATTATTGGACGCAGCGGAATCCGCGAAGCGTACGAAACTGGAAGAGGCGCTTTTACAACTAGATCAAAAACGCATATTGAAAACGTTACAGCGCGCAAAAAGGCGATTATTGTTACAGAATTGCCATTTATGGTTGGCCCTGAGCGTGTGCTCGAGCGCATATCTCAAGGTATAAAAGCGCGCAAACTAGACGGAATATCTGGAGCAATCGACTTAACAGATAGACATAACGGAACGCGAATCGTAATAGAAATAAAAACAGGATTCGACCCAAACGCTGTTCTTGCGCAACTTTTTAAGCACACTCCGCTGCAAGAAAGCTTTACGATTAACAATGTTGCGCTAGTAGACGGCAGACCGCACACAATGGGTCTTCGCGAGCTTCTAGACGTGTGGATTGCGCACAGAAGAACCGTTATTAGAAGGCGCAGCGAATTTAGACTAAACAAAGCCAAAGAGAGATTGCACCTTGTAGAAGGATTGCTTCTTGCAATGCTAGACATTGACGAAGTAATTCAAGTAATTAGGTCTTCCGAAGATGCAGAAACCGCAAAATCAAAGCTTATTAGCGTATTTGATTTAGACGAGATTCAAGCGCAATACATTCTTGACTTAAGGCTTAGAAGACTTACAAAAATGAGTCGAATCGAGCTAGAAGGCGAAAAAAACGACTTATTGCAAAAAATAGATGAACTTAACGAGATTCTAAGCTCTGCAAATCAGTTAGACAAAGTTGTTATTGCAGAGATGGATTACGCTGTAAAACAGTGGGATACTCCTCGAAGAACAATTCTTTTAGACGAGCAAGAAGACGGCAGCTTTACGCCTGTTTGCACTAAAAACACTAAAGTTGCAAACAATGATTTAGCAATGGACGCAGTTATTGCAGCGAATAAGATTACAAGCACTCAAGCAGATGTAGCAGCAGCTACACTAGCTGCCAAAAAGTCTGGAAGCAGCGATGCGTCTGCAATAGCTTTGCAATTAAGCGACGATCCATGCGCTGTAGCTTTGAGCACATCTGGGCTTATAGCAAGAACAAGCGTTGAAACATTTAATAGATGGAAATCACATTCTTCAAATGTTTTTGACACTCCATGCTTAAGCGTGTTTGAAACAACAACGCGCGCAAACTACGCTTTAATAACATCCGCAGGGCGATTAGTAATAGCGCATGTTGCAGATTTGCCACACTTAAATCAAGGAAACGAAGACGTTCTAGAATCGCTTTCTAATGGAGTTAACGCAAGCGAATTGCTAACTTCCACTCAAAGCACAGACCCGATTAGAGGAGAAAAAGTCGTAGCTGCTATTGCACTAAGCAAATCTGATTCTAAAACTCCTACATCTTCTAAAACTCCTCTTGCAATCGGAACAAAGAATGGCGTTGTAAAACGATGGAATTTTGAGTCGCCAACAACAATGGATTCCTGGAGCATTATTGACTTAAAAGACAACGATTCAGTAATCGGCGCAGCTCTTGCAAAAGACGAAGACAGGATTGTGTTTATAAGCAGCGACTCTTCCTTACTTACATTCGACGCAAAACAAGTGCGAGCGCAGGGGCGAAGCTCTGCTGGAATGGCAGGAATTAGGCTTAACGAAGGATGCGTTGTTTCTGCTTTTGCTGTAGTTGCTAAAAATGATGTTGAATGGAACTACGAAGAGGGCGAAAACGGACTATTTTCTGCTTCTGGAAGCGTAGTATTCACTCTTGCTGGAGACAGCGACGCGCTTGCTGGAACAGAAAACGGAGCTGCAAAGATTACGCCGCTAGAAATGTATCCTACAAAGGGCAGAGGCACGGGAGGCGTGCGATCGCAGCGATTCCTTAAAGGGCAAAACACGATTTTGGCAGCATACGTTGGGAATTATCCGCTTTACGCGACTACACAACGCGGAGCGAACGTGGAACTACCTAAGCCAGATATGCGAAGAGACGCTTCGGGAACCGAGCTAGTCTCCCCTATTGCGCATATTGGGTAGTTACACCGTGCAGTTACGCCATTTATGCAATTGTTTCGATGGATGCTAAAGTTGCAATTTTCGTAACTAGTTTTTGCGAGCATGCTTGGAATAGCTACGAAGTGATTTTCTAGCTCCTACAAGTACGAAGCAATTTCATATGCATAAATGCCATTATAGATAGCAAAATAATCAAATACGCTGGCAGCAAAGACATAGACACGTTTTGACCAATAAACCCAAAGATTGCAGGCATTACCATAGACCCAATATATGCGCTAGCCATTTGCATGCCAACAATCGCTTGCGATTTATCAGCTCCAAAATAATGCGGTGTGGAATGAATAATGCATGGATAAATAGGTGCACAACCTAAACCAATAATCACAAATCCTGCAACCAATGCTATATAATTTAACAATGGCAATAACAATACAATAATGCCTAAAATCATCACTAGTTGCCCAAGACGAATCATAGTTGCATCGTTAAAACGCATAGTAAGAAATCCGCTTATAAATCGTCCTGCTGTAATACCAACATAAAATAAACTTGCCCAACCCGCCGCAACAACGCGGCTAACTCCCCCGTGCAAAACCATGTAACTACTAGCCCATAATCCTGCAGTTTGCTCCAACGCACAATAGCAAAAGAACATAATAAGAATATTCTTAGATCCTGGAATGCGCAAAACTTCCGCATAAGATAGCGTTTTAGAATATTCTTTAGATATCTGAATAGGTTTTAGTAATTTATGCGATTTACGATTATTCCACAATGGCAAACTTGCAAACAATATTACAGTTAATATAACTTGAACAATAGCAATATATTGATACCCTGCAGACCATCCAAATCCGTGAGAAAGTGCAAAACCCATAACGTAAGGCCCAGCTGAAGCTCCAATACCCCACATACAATGAAGCCAGCTCATATGACGGCTTTCGTAGTGCAAAGCAACATAATTGTTAAGAGCAGCGTCTACTCCTCCAGCACCTAGACCATACGGGATTGCTAACAAAATAAGCACAATATAATTCGGTGCAAAAGAAAAACCCAATAATGACAACGCAGTTAAAGCAACAGATATAGAAGTAACTTTTCCTACGCCAAATCGCTTAGTTATTCTGTCACTCAATAGAGCAGACACAATAGTTCCTGCAGAAATAACCATTGATATTCCGCCAGCCCAAGAAATTTGCGCGCCAATATCGTGGCTCATAGTCGGCCAAGCAGATCCTAAAAGAGCATCAGGCAAACCCAAACTGATAAATGCTAAATAGATAATTGCAAGAAGAAGGTTAATCATATTCACATATCAATTCATCAAACGAGTTATAAGTTTTTGTATTAGAATCATATTTCAGTTGCTTAGCTTCTTCAAATGTAGCAAGCGTATCAGCATTGGGAATATGATATTTCTTGCAACGGGCACAATCTGTTGTAGATAGATCAGAAATAGCATCTAAATCAGGCATACAACTCTCCTACTGCAAATATATGTTACTAGAAAAGACAAAATCAGCAACGATAAAAATGATACAATATTCAACAGCATAAGCAATACTGTAAATAACCCAATTATGAACATCTTATTTATACTAAATAAGATGTTTTTAATCTACATTTTCTTGCAGATAATCTTAAAATATTGAATCAAGTAAAACAAAATCAGGTATCGATTTTGGAACGATCGAAGTCGTCTGCATTATCAACAATAAACTGCTTGCGCGGAGGAACGTCATCGCCCATTAGCAAATCGAATACTTCACTCGCCTGCTGAGCATCTTCCATACGAATCCTTCTAAGCATACGAGTTCTAGGGTCCATAGTGGTGTCTGCAAGCTGATCCGCATCCATCTCACCCAAGCCCTTGTATCGCTGAATATCGCTGTTAAAATCAATGCCCTTAGATTGCAAATCATCAAGCTTTCCAGCTAATTCGTCGTCGGAATACGTGTAAATATACTCGCCTTTGTGCTTTCCAGCGAGCGCAATTCTATGAAGCGGCGGCACAGCAGCATAAACATGCCCGTTCTCAATAAGCGGACGCATATAGCGATAAAACAGCGTTAGCAACAAAATACGAATATGCGCGCCGTCAACATCAGCATCTGTCATCATAACAATCTTGTTATAACGCGCTTGCGAAATATCAAAACTTGCGCCCGACCCTGCTCCAACAACTTGAATAATTGCAGCACACTCTTTGTTAGAGAGCATTTGAGCAAGGCTTGCTTTTTGAACGTTCAAAATCTTACCGCGTATTGGCAAAAGCGCTTGGAAAGCGGAATTTCGAGCAGCTTTTGCAGTACCAAGTGCAGAATCGCCCTCTACGATGAAAAGTTCTGCAACATCGTCGTTTCCAGGCTGACAATCAGAAAGTTTTGGCGGCATAGAAGCAGACTCAAGCGCATTCTTTCTGCGAGTAACTTCCTTAGTTTTACGCGCTTGAATACGCGCGTGCATCTCGGAAACAATTTTCTCTAAAACTCTAGCAGACTGCTCTTTGAATCCTCGCTTGGATCCGCTAATCATCTCGCCGAATTGAGCATCCGTCATTTTTGTAACGATTGGCTTAACTTGAGCAGTTCCAAGAACATCTTTAGTTTGACCCTGGAATTGAGGCTCTGCTATGCGAACTGTTACAACAGCAACCATTCCAGCTAGAATATCGTCTCGCTCAATCTTAGTGTTTGAATCTTTAAGATTGACTTTAAGTTTTCTAGCATTGTCTTCAACAGCCTTGCGAATTTGCTTAGTCAATCCTTGCAAGAATCCGTCTACGTGCATGCCTCCGCCAGGAGTTTCAACAACGTTCACAAAGCTAATAATCGTTGAATCGTAGCCGTTTACCCAACGCATTGCAATATCAACGCCGCATTTACGCGTCACTTGTTGAGCATGTAAATCTCCAGCAGAATCAACAGCTTGCGTTTCTTCTACATACGTATCTTCGCCAAAAATGCGCCAAATATCGGATACTGCTTCACCTTTTGAAAGAAAATCAACGAAATCTTTGACGCCACCATTATGCAAAAATTCAACTACTCGAGGATGATGCTTATTTTGCAATTCTCTAGCAGATTCACTATTTGCAACAGATTGTTCGGCGGATTCTTCTGATTCGCTATTAGATTCGCTATCAATTTCGCCATCGGATTCAACTTCCGATTCGCCATCGGATTCAACTTCTTCATATTCCGATTCAGTTTGATTTAGTTCATTAGATTCATTATCTTCGGTTGCTTGCGATTCATCCTTAAACGTCAAATCATCTGTTAAATCGCCAGCATCAGCATCAGCATCAGCAGCCGCATTAACATTCGCATTAACATCAGCATTCGCATCATCGCCAGCACTACTATCAACTTCTTGAATATCGCTAAATTCGCCTTCAGGAACATGCTCGTCAATAACAGTAATTTTTAAGCCTGGAACCAAAAAGCTTGTTTGACGAACTCTGTCAATCAACTGTTCGTAACTAAAGCGAGCTGTTGAATTAAAAATCTCAGGATCCGCCCAATAACGAACTCGAGTACCAGTAGTTTTTGGCGAAACCGTACCAATAATCTCAAGCTCAGTAGGCTTGTTCTTGCGCGTGCGCTTAAAAGGAGAAGCAGGAGACGGATTTGCTGGGTCTGCATCGCTATAAACACCAGGATGCCCCTGATGGAAAGCCATATGATGCGTTTTTCCGTCTCTATCTACCTCTACGTCTAATCGCAAGCTCAACGCATTTACAACAGAAGAACCAACACCATGCAATCCGCCTGCAGCGTTGTACGAAGCGTTACCAAACTTTGCTCCAGCGTGAAGCTTAGTTAGAACAACTTCAACGCCCGTAAGCTTTGTTTTTGGCTCCACGTCTACTGGAATACCGCGACCATTATCTGCAACTTCAATAGAACCATCGTTGTGAAGAGTAACAATAATATGATTGCAAGCACCAGCTAAAGCCTCGTCAACCGCATTATCAATAATCTCCCAAAGGCAATGCATTAATCCCTGACTGTCGGTAGTGCCAATATACATACCTGGGCGCTTGCGAACAGCGTCCAAGCCTTCTAGCACGGTTAAACTATCGGCATCATATTGCTCTTGCTCTTTAAGAGAAGCCACTTTTACCCCTTATTCAACAACAATTAAAGCTTAAAGCCACGCAAGCGCGCTGTAGCAAATCACTGATCTAAGAAGTCACGCAAAGTTTGCGATCTAGAAGGATGACGCAACTTAGACATTGTCTTGGACTCAATCTGGCGAATACGCTCACGAGTAACGCCATAAACGCGACCAATATCATCCAAAGTCTTAGGCTGACCATCTTCCAAACCGTAACGCATTTTAATAACACCAGCCTCCCGAGGAGCTAATGTCTCAAGAACCTGCCTGAACTGCTCTTGCAGAAGAGAGAATGCTACAGCATCAGATGGTGCTATTGCGTCAGTATCCTCAATCAAATCTCCGAACTCAGAATCGCCATCTTCACCCAAAGGTGTATGCAAAGAAATAGGCTCACGCCCATACTTTTGTACTTCTTGCACCTTTTCAACTGGCATATCAAGCTCGCGCGCAAGCTCATCTGGCGTAGGCTCGCGACCTAAATCTTGAAGCATTTGACGCTGAACTCTAGAAAGCTTATTAATAACTTCCACCATATGCACTGGAACTCGAATTGTACGAGCCTGATCTGCCATAGCACGCGTAATCGCCTGGCGAATCCACCAAGTTGCGTAGGTTGAGAACTTAAAGCCCTTCTTCCAATCGAACTTTTCTACTGCACGAATTAAACCAAGGTTACCTTCCTGAATTAAATCAAGGAAAAGCATGCCCCTGCCCGTATACCTTTTAGCAAGAGAAACAACAAGTCGCAAGTTTGCTTCTAGAAGATGATCTTTAGCTTTCTTACCGTCTGCTGCAGCCCATTTAAGCTCGCGCTTACGCTTAAACTCCATTTGGTCGATTTGCGTATCGAGCAAATGCTGAGCATATAAGCCAGCTTCGATTCGCTCCGACAAATCAACTTCCTGCTCCGCGTTAAGAAGGCTCACGCGACCAATCTGCTTTAAGTAGTCTTTAACAGGATCTGCCGTAGCGCCAGTAGCAATTACGCGACGCTTTGGGTTTCCAGAAGGCGTAAGATTATCGTCATCGTCATCATCGCGAACAATAAAAGCGCCTTTCGCTTGAGGAACTTGCGGAGCTTCTGGCTTATTTTCTTCGCTGTCTTCGCTATCTTCGTCTTCAGAGATATCGTCTAGATCATTAATATCGTCATCATCATCCAAGTCGTCTACGTCGTCTACATCAAGATCATCGTGAATTTCATCAAAATCTTCTAAATCCATGTGATCTTCGTCTGGATCCATTGGCGCATCAACATTAACGTCAACATCTTGAGCGTCAACGTCTTCATCAATCTTAAAGTCTTGTTGTTCTTCTTTGCTCGTCTTGGAATCGACACTTGCTTTATTTTCGCTCGCCAAACTTTTCCTCCTGTAGATTCCCCGCTAACACAAAGTAATCAGCCAAAATAGGGTATTTAATTTTGCTATACCCTAAAGGCACTCTACTATACCATAAAGGTACAGTTATGGCAAGGGCAACTTTTCATTAAGAAGTTAATCATCTTCTAAGGACGATTCATTATTACTTTCTTCTTGCGGCGTGGCGAATTTTCTACACCACGCTGGCTCTACATGATTCCTATATGCGTTATCTACTATTCTAACCATTGAGCAATCAGGATCTATATCTAACGCCATTTCAACATATTTTTCAACATCACCCAGCCTAAACCACCAACTTATATAGCACATTAAAGCATAAACTTGCACTTTTAACTCTGGGATTCCATCTACAACACAAGCCATAGCTTTTAGTAGATTTACAACGTCTAACGCTTTGCAAATATCTGGAAGCTCGTGCTCTTCGTTAAATTTTTCTTCTAGAAAACATCTTAAATCCTTAGAGATTTCTTTTGTTCTAGGCTCAAAAGCTAGAGTAAGCAACGAATCAATATTGTAGTACTCACCTTTAGAATCCAATAAATCTACAAGCAAAGTGTCTCGAACGTTAATATTGTCAAACATTGCAATCGGCAGCATTATAAGGTCGTAGCCAACAATGTTTCCTTCTTTTTTGAAAATCATATTATGCCAGTTGCGTATTGATTGATTTGCAAAAATATCAAAAGCCGAGAATGCTTCCTGCTTACATTTAACATCTAAATCTCTGTTTATGTAATCAATATACTTTTCAAAAAATTCTGGAGCTAAAGATCTAAGATTTTCAATCCAATTATCGCTGTAATCATGATGATTGTTAACATAATCTTTAGGAATGTCTAAAACTGCTATGCACTCTTTTGGAATATGATTAAAATCCACCTTTTCTACTGTTTTTCCAGCAACACAGCTTATAGCAAAATACTCTTCGGAGTTGTTACAAATCATACTTGCAGCATAAAGATTTGTCATCTCCTTAAAAGTTGAATATTCATGATCTTTGTCTTCAAAAAATTGCGTTTCGTTGATTTCGCAACCTTTAGATTCGTTTTTTAATGTTTTCATAATTCCTCCCTTATTATGTTTGTTATTCGTTATTCGTTATTCGTTATTTGATATTTGATATTTGTTACTCGATACTTGCTGTATTGGTTTCGCTGTTTCTTTTAACTTTGTAAATAAGAGTTTTGCATCGCAAAAGCGATAGCGCAATAAAAACTAAGCAATGTGGTTAAAGGCTATAAATCCTAGAAAATACTGGAAAAGTCATATATAAATCCTAGAAAATACTCACTTTTATAATGTCTAAGCCATGTGAATAACTCGTAGATATGAGTTTAGATTCGCAAAAGTCATGCATCGATACGCGTATAGGCGAATTAATTTATAGTCAATTTGATTCTTTAGCTTGCAAAAATCTTATTTCTAATTGCAATAAAACACTTAAAAACGTTGTGTCTCAAGCTATTTTGTCTAGCGAAGGCGGAAAACGACTTAGAGCTTTATTAGCACTGTATGCTTTTGACGCATCAAAAGAGAGCAACTCAGCTACACAAAGTGACAATTCTTACAAAAACTCAAAAAACGCAATGCTAGACATTGCTTGCGCTCTAGAAGTATTTCAAACAGCAGCACTTGTTCACGACGATATAATCGACGAATCCGCTTTAAGACGAGGAAAACCAAGCGCTTATTGTGCTCTATCTAAAGCCACAAACAGCCAGCATATTGGAACTGGGCTTGGATTAATGCTGGGAGACATTCTAGCTTCTCAAAGCTTCGATATATCTAGAAAAGCGTGCGAAAACTTACAAAATCCGCATGAAGTTTTATGCGAGTTTGCAAATATGCAAAAAAACGTTGGAATTGGCCAAATTCTAGACCTTTCAATCGAAATGATGAGCTTAGATGATCCACAAAAACTTGCCGAATCTTCTATAAACGTTTTTAGGTGGAAAACTGCAAGCTACACAACTATTGCACCTCTTGCACTAGGATTTTTGGCTGCTGGAATGCAAAAAGACTACGCAATCGACTTAGCAAATCAAATTGGAGATCCTTTAGGAATCGCATTCCAACTTGCAGACGATCTTTTAGATATTGTTTCGGATTCTGCTCACACAGGTAAGCCAATCGGAGGAGATATTCGAGAAGGAAAACGCGCTGTTCTTCTAGCAGATGCTTTAGAACTTTGCACTCCCGAAGATAAGCTCTTCCTTATAAACGCATACACTTCTAAAAGTCGAAGCGAAGACGATGTTAAAAAAATCATTGATATTTACAATCAAAGCGGCGCTATAAGTAAGTCTAAAGAACGCATTCATAATCTTTGGGTTGAATCGCAAGAAAGAATAGACACTAGTTCACTAAGCAATCATAGTAAAGTCATTTTGCACAATATTTCTAGCATGTTTATTCCTAAAGAATGGCAATAAGCACAAATTGCGACTATTCTTTACTGTATTACCTGTACACTTTAAGTAGTGGGTTTAATACTCGTATAAGGGATTTACTACATGAGTGAAGTTCAAGCGCAACTGGGAATGTGTATTGAAAATCGCTATCGCATAGTTAAAAAGATAGCGGAAGGTGGCATGGCCACTGTTTATCAAGCGCAAGATGAGCGTCTTAATCGCCCTGTTGCGCTTAAAATCATGCATACGCAACTTGCTCAAGGAATTCACCGAGAACAATTTATTGCAAGGTTCCGCAGAGAGGCAACTTCTGCCGCTGCAATCGCAAATCCACATATTGTTCAAGTTTACGATACTGGCGAATTTGAAGGACTTGACTACTTAGTTATGGAATATGTTCATGGAGTAAATCTTAGATACGAAATGAACAAATACGGTACTTTTAGCGTAAAAGATACTTTGCGCGTGTTAGCTCAAACTTTAGATGGTCTTGCATCCGCACACCTTGCTGGCGTTGTACACCGAGATATTAAGCCAGAAAATATTTTGATTAACGACCGCGGAAACGTGCAAATCACCGACTTTGGACTTGCGCGTGCAATTTCTCAAGCGACTCTTTCTTCTACGGGTCTTCTTCTTGGAACTGCCGCATACCTTGCTCCAGAAATGATTGAGAAGAATCTTGCTACTCCTCAAGGAGATTTATATTCCGCAGGAATGATGGCTTGGGAGATGCTTGCTGGCAGAGTTCCTTTTAACGCAGACAACCCAGTAACGCTTGTTTTTAAGCATGTTCACGAAGACACTCCTTCTATAAAAACTGTTTGCAAAGATATAAATTCTTCTGTTGCTGATTTTCTTAGCTCGATTACTGCTCGAGAAATGGAAAAAAGACCAAGTGACGCTTCTAAAGCGCTTAATATTTTAAGAAGCGTGTGCGCTGGATTAAGCGAGCAAGAGTGGCAATATAAGTTTGAAGTAGATTTAGACGCAGAAAATCAATCTTTTGTAGGCTCGATAATAGCAAACAAACTTGAAGATAAAAACTCTAATCTAAAATCCCAAATACCGCTTCCGCCTAGCATTAATAGCAATACTTTTAATAGCAATACTTTGGGTAATTCTGATTCGTCGAATGATACTATATCTAACACAAAAGAGCTAAATAAGACTGTAGATATGGATAAAACTACAGACATAGATAAAACAGCTGATATTGACGCAACTCAAGCATTATCTACAAAAAACTCCGCTTTTAATGAGGATTCTTCAAACTATTCGTCTTCAACAAGTAGCAATCCTCTAGAAGACTTTAACGATAATAATATGCTCACTGTTACAATGCGCGCACCGCAATTTATTAGTGAACGATTAAAAGCTAAAAGAAATAAGTCTAATAATTCAGACGTAAATGGCAAGAAAACGCGCAAAAACATTATTATTATATCTGCAAGTTGCGCAGCAATCGCAGCAGCCGCAGTAGCATTTGGCGCGTACTGGTACTATTTAGGCCCTGGAAGCTATTGGTCTTTACCAAAACCAAACACGCAAGAATGCGCATCACAAAGTGCATGCAAAATAACAAACGTTCCGTGGGCAGACTACGAGCGCACTCTTAAAATATCTAATATTCCTTATTCGGTTTCTAAAGACTTTAGCGACAACATACCCGAAGGAAACATTATTTTCACTAATCCAGATTTTAGTGGCAGCAAAATCTCTAAGCGAAATAATGGCCGCGTTAAAATTGTTGTTTCAAAAGGCGTACGCAAGTCAACTATTCCAGAAGACATTATAGATCCAACTTCCAATGCTGGAAAAGATCCTATAAAAGCATTAAAAAAGGCAGGATTTACTTCTATTACGCATAAACCAAGCGAAGACATTTATTCTTTGGAAATTCCTAAAGGATGCGTTGTTGAGATTTCGCCAACTCCTGGAATGCAAATGAATCACAATAAAAATATTACTGTGATTCTTTCTAAGGGACCAATGCCTGTTTCTATGCCAGACGTTGTTAATCTTACAAAAGAAGAAGCAGATAAGGCATTTAACGAAGCAAAATTAGTTCCAAACTACAGCGAAGAGTTTAATGACAAAATCGAAAAAGGCAAGATTATTAGCGCGTCTGTACAAAAGGGAACGCAAATGCATTGGGGAGATAAACTCGATGTTGTCGTTTCTAAGGGACCAAAGACTATAACAATGCCAGATGTGCGCAATAAGAACGCTAATGATGCTAGAAGAATACTTGAATCGCTTGGACTAAAAGTGAATGTTTCTGCGCCTTTGGGCGATCTTATGCACACTGTTAGATTCCAATCCGCGGCTCCAGGATCTCAAGTTAGAGTTCTAGACGAAAGCGGAAATCCAACAACAGTAACGTTAACGATTATTTAACTATTTAACTTAACGATTATCTGTTTTCGCTTGAGACTCTTCTAACATGCGCTTTTTAACAGTTTGCGCATATTCGTCAACGTACTCTTGACCGCTCATTTGCTGGATTGCTTTTGTTACTTTATTAGTAAGATCTCGCAGAATATCGTGCGTAATTTCTTCTGGGCTCATCTTGCTAACTTCGATTGGCTTTCCGTAAATCGCCTTAGTATTGCCCTTCGCAGGCATAATCTGACCATGTTTTTGAAGTTCACGCGTGCCAATAATCGCAACTGGAACAATCGGACATCCTGTTTCTAGCGATAATCTTGCAGCGCCAGAATGACCCTTATAAAGCTTTCCATCTGGGCTTCTTGTTCCTTCAATGTGAATACCAAAAAGCTGACCTTTTTCTAGGATTTCTTTAGCGTGATTCAACGCGCCAAGCGATTTTGATCCACCAGAACGATCCACTGGAAACACGCCAACAGACGTAAACCACCACTTTTTGAATCGCCCCTTTAATCCTTTGCCTTCAAAATACTCAGCTTTCCCCATAAAATGAATCATTCGAGGGCATGTAAGAGGTAAAAGCGCATCGTCAATAACAGCAAGATGATTTGCTGCGATAATCGCTCCACCTTTTTTAGGAATATTGTTGACTCCTTGAGCAGTAGGGTGAATCCTTAAGCGAGCAATGAATCCAAACCCCTTTACAAAGAACCAATACAACATGCTAATCCCCATTCTAGCAAGATTCACAAAACAGCATTCACGCTATCAAGCAGACTTGCTACAGTATAATTCATGACTTCTTCTAAGAATACCAACTCCCATAACCGTTTGTATAATAACGAAAATAGCAATGGTGACGATTCGTTTAGTCAAAACTTTAACGACGATTGGTCTCAATTCGTTAGCGAGCACAGAAAAGATTTTAACGATTTAGAAAAGTCCAAAAGCGCAAAAATCTTTAGAAAACGCATTAATCAAGCTGCAAAACCATTAAAAAACATAACATTTAACACTAAACCTGGTCCAAGAGATAACACAACATCAAGCTGGCTCGATGTTGATAAAACAATGGACGAATACGGAGACGACTTTGTTGCTCCAAACCCCCATTTTAAGAACGTTTCAATTACCCTTATAGTTTTATGGAGCGTGTTTGTTTTGGGCGTTCTAGGCATGATTTTGAGCGTCCTAGTGCCATATTTTGCGATTTACACTGGCTCTGTTAGCGCTTTCCTATTTTTGATTGGCGGAGCAGGCCTACTTATGAGCAGAAAAAAGGACAATACTTCTAGCGAAGACTATAGCGAGTTTGGAAAAGGTGCGCGAGTTTAGAACTAGCGAGTTTAGGTGTATTCGCGCAAAAGAATGAGGCTGATGCATTAACACCAGCCTCATTTTTATAAAACGTTACTTTTATAAAACGTTACTTTTATAAGACTTTGACTTTAATCCTCATTTTGACCGTGGCAAAGCTTGTACTTTCTGCCAGATCCGCATGGGCATTCGTCATTCTTATTTGTTCCTGGGAACGTACGACCATCTGCCCAAGGAGTCTTCCACTCCTCCGCCTTTGGACGCTTGCTCAATGGAACTTCGCCTTCTGCATGGCTCATAGGAGCAGGACCAACGATTCCAGAATGCTCGTCTTCTTGCTCTTGTTGCTCCTCTTGCTCAATGCTTTCGTCCATATAAGAATCATCTTGATTTTCTGTTTCTGCAACAATCTGCTCAAGATTCATGCGGAACAGAAGCTGAATAGACTCTTCCTTAATGGCTTCAATCATTGAGTTGTACATTTGGAAGCCTTCGCGTTGGTACTCAACCAAAGGATCTCGCTGACCCATACCGCGCAAGCCAATGCCATCCTTTAAGTAGTCCATCTCGTAAAGATGTTCACGCCACTTTCTATCAAGAACAGCCAAAACAACTCTGCGCTCAAACTGACGCAAGCTATCGGAGCCCATTCGCTCTTCAAACACTGCGTAAATAGTTGTTACACTATCTACAATCGTATCTCTTAAAGTATCAACAGCTTTTTGACCTTTAAGAGGCTCAATTTGCAATCGAAGCTGATCCCAATCAACAATAATTGGCATAACTGCGTTCACAGCATCTTTAAGGCCTTCCCAATCCCAATCCTTAGGCTTGTCGGAACCGTTCATTGCTCCGCGAACGTAGCTATCTGCAGTATCTTTAATGAACTTTAAGATATCTTCGTGAATATCTTCACCCTTAAGAACAGCTTGACGCTCCGAATAGATAACAGTACGCTGCTTGTTCATAACGTCGTCGTACTTCAAAACGTTCTTACGCATTTCAAAGTTACGAGCTTCAACAGTCTTTTGAGCTGTACGAACGCCGTTAGAAACATACTTAGATTCGATTGGTTCGCCTTCTGGCAAGCCCTTAGCCATAACGCGAGCAACAAGCTGAGTGTTGAACAAACGCATTAAGTCGTCTTCCAAGCTTAAGTAGAATCGCGATTCGCCAGGATCACCCTGACGACCAGAACGGCCTCTAAGCTGATTATCAATACGACGAGATTCGTGACGCTCAGTGCCTAGAACATACAAGCCACCAAGCTTTTTAACTTCTTCGTGCTCGTCTTTAACTTGTTCTTTGACTTCTGCCAAAACGCCTGGCCAACGCTTCTCATACTCTTCTGGAGTATCGTCTGGAGAATAACCTTCTGCCTTAAGCTTTGCATCTGCCAAGAACTCAACGTTTCCGCCAAGCATAATATCTGTACCACGACCTGCCATGTTTGTAGCAACAGTCACAGCACCCTTACGACCTGCAACAGCAACAACAGCTGCTTCCTTAGCGTTTTGCTTAGCATTCAACACTTGATGAGGAATACGAGCAACGTCCAAAAGCGAGGAAACGATTTCGGAAGATTCAACCGATGCAGTACCAAGCAAAACAGGCTGACCTTTTGCGTGACGTTTAGCAACATCTCGAACAATCGCAGCAAGCTTTTCCTTCTTAGTGCGGAAGATCAAATCGTCCTTATCCATACGAATAACTGGACGGTTAGAAGGAATTGGAAGAACACCAAGCTTGTATGTTCCCATAAACTCTGCAGCTTCCGTTTCTGCAGTACCAGTCATGCCAGCAAGCTTATCGTACATGCGGAAGTAATTTTGCAAAGTAATAGTTGCAAAAGTCTGATTTTCTGCTTTTACTTCCACATTCTCTTTAGCTTCAATTGCTTGATGCAAGCCTTCGCTATAACGACGACCTGGAAGAACACGGCCGGTGTGCTCGTCAACAATCAAAACTTCGCCATTAGTAACAACGTAATCGCGATCAAGAAGGAATAATTCCTTAGCTTTCAAAGCATTGTTCAAATAGCCAATCAAAGCAGTATTGCTTGGCTCGTAAAGATTATCAATACCTAAATAATCTTCAATCTTTGCAATGCCTGGATCCAAAATACCAGCAGTCTTGCGCTTTTCGTCAATCTTGTAATCAACATCGCGATCAAGCTTTAGAACAAGCTTTGCAAACTCGCGATACCAACGCGTAACATCGCCTTCGGCAGGTCCCGAGATAATAAGTGGCGTACGAGCTTCATCAATAAGAATGGAATCAACCTCATCGACGATTGCATAGTGATGACCACGCTGAACAAGATCGCCCTTTTCCCAAGCCATGTTGTCTCGCAAATAGTCAAAGCCAAACTCGTTGTTTGTGCCATACGTAATATCTGCGTTGTATTGCTTCCTGCGCTCTGGTGGCTGCTGGTCTGTAATAATGCATCCAACACTCATTCCAAGGAACCTGTAAATACGACCCATAAGCTCACTCTGGTAGCTAGCAAGATAGTCGTTAACAGTAACAACATGAACGCCTTTGCCTTCCAAAGCGTTTAAATAGCTAGGCAATGTTGCAACAAGTGTTTTACCTTCGCCAGTCTTCATTTCTGCAATATTGCCCCAATGCAATGCTGCACCGCCCATAAGCTGAACGTCAAAGTGACGCTGACCAAGAGTACGCTTTGAAACTTCTCGCACTGTAGCAAAGGCTTCTGGCATTAAGTCATCAAGCTTCGCACCATTGTCTAACTTTTGCTTGAATTTTGCCGTTTGTCCTTTAAGTTCCTCGTCCGAAAGCGCAGAAATTTGATCTTCAAGCGCATTCACAGCCTTCGCAACGTTCTCAAGGCGCTTCAATTGACGGCCTTCACCCATGCGCAAGGCTTTATCAACGATATCTACCACGTTTAGCTCCCTTAGGTCGTGTCTATTATTCGGCTAGCCAATATAGACGTAAACTGTGCCTATATTACGCGACGGCTACGATTTTTGCAGCTCGCGAGTCCAAAACAACGCATAAAATGCCCGCCTAGCTTATTACTAGACGGGCATTGCACTCATATGAGTTATTTTATTTACTTTATTTACCCTTATTCTTCTACTGTTTCTTTACTGTTTTGTTACTTCTTTTTAGCAACATTTTCTGGAGTATCAATCTCAAACACACCATAACTCCATCCATGCCTACGGTATACAACCGATGGACGCATGGTTTCTTTATTTACAAACAGGAAGAAATCGTGACCAATAAGTTCCATCTCGTACAATGCTTCATCAATGCTCATCGGCTCGGCAATGTGTAGCTTACGACGAATCACAATAGGAGTATCTCCAACACTCACTTCCACTGATTCGCCAGGACCCAAGTCGGAAGCAACCGCAGCATCTGCACTATTTGTTCCATCAACTTGAACAACTTCTTCAACAGCTGTTTCAACTTCTGGCTCTACAACACCCAAATCAACTGGAACCATCTGCTCGTAGCCACGACGATGATCCTTGCGGCGATCTCTAGTTCTGCGCAAGCGAAGCGTCAACTTATCTAACGCCATATCTAATGCACTGTATTGATCTGCGCTAGATGCTTCTGCGCGAATAACCGTACTTCCTGCAACTACAGTAATTTCAACTCTTTTTGCAGTATCTGCCTGCCTTGGATTGCCCTCAGTGTTAAGCACAATCTGAATGCGCTGAGCATCTGGAGCAATGGCGGTCACACGATTCATCTTGCTTTCTACAACGTCACGGAATCTTTGCTTAATTTGCGTATGACGTCCAGTGATGACGATCTCCATGCGAACCTCCTTAAGTAATCCGATATAAAATCGGTTTGCGTACACGTCAACGGCACCAGCGCCGCTGATACATCTATTATATCCGCTAAAAGCCGCCATTTTCTAGCGAGTCGCAAAATATGCACAAAATTAAGACGTCTGCTATAATTGGGAAGGTTGAGGTTTCACGATGACCGCGGCTGCAATGTTCATTCGGAGTAGCTGAGGAACTTCCGGGCTCCACAGAGCACAATGGCGGATAACGTCCGCCCAGGGCGACCTGAGAGATAGCGCAACAGAGAATAGACCGCCTAAACTTTTGTTTAGGTAAGGGTGAAACGGCGGTGTAAGAGACCACCGGGCTTCTGGTAACAGTTAGCCGCATGGCAAGCCTCATTGGGAGCAAGGTCAAGCAGAAGGTGTTTAAGGGCTGCTCGCCTGAGTCTTCGGGTAGACTGCTAGAGTTTGGCGGTAACGTCAAATCGAGATGGATGGTCATCCGTGTGCATTTTGCACGCGACAAAACCCGGGGTATGTGAAACCTCACCTCAACTTTTGGCTTTTACTTTAGCGTTTATTTAAGACTTTTATTTAAGACTCTTTGGCGCAAAGTCAAAGTCGCCATTTATTAAATCCGCTACCCCACAAGTTTTCATTCCAGCTAAACGAGCTGATTTTAGTGCTGCATCAGAATCCTCAAAAACAGTGCAATCGCTTGGTTTTACGCCAATTCGCTTTGCTAAGTCAACATAAGTTTTATAGCTATTTTTTGCGTTACTTTCTAAATCTTCTCCAAAAATCATCAAATCAAAGTAATCATACAAATCCGTACGCTTTAACGCAGCAACGCATAAAGACTTAGAAAGAGTAGTTATAAGAACAGTTTTCGCACCCGTTTTACGTAAATAATCAACGTAATTTTTCGCACCTTTTCTAAGTGGCAAATGCTTTGCGTATGCGTCAAAAGCCATGTCTTGCCACTCTTTCATTAAATCTTCGGGAGAATCCGTAAAACCAAAGCGCTTAATAACATAATCCGCAACTTGGCGAGGTGTCATTGTTGCCGTGGAATCAGCAAAATCGGCAGGCACTTTAATGCCACGTTTAGCAAAACTCTCTTCGTCTATCTTGTCCCAAACGTCCAAAGAATCAAGCAAAGTGCCGTCAAAATCAAAAATTGATGCGTAATTTGAATTATCAACTAATGCATTTTCGCTCATATTATTAATCCCGATTATCTTTGATATTAACCCTATTATTCTGTTTTAGAAAAATCTGTTTTAGAAAAATTACTTTGAATTAGCTTAAGATTTTTCATTAGACTTTACTATTTTCAAGCAATTCTTTTGCATGATCCAAAGATGCTTGCGATTGGCTTCCCGAAAGCATTCTTGCGATTTCGCTTTGGCGACTAATCTCATCTAATTTGGTAACAGTTGTATCTGCAAAACTAGAATTATCGTCAGAATCCGCCGCGCTTTCAATCTTTTTTCTAACAACAAATTGAACGTTTGCAAAAGCTGCTACTTGAGCTAAATGCGTTACAACAATCACTTGCGCACTTTTAGCAAGCAAAGACAAGCGCTTGCCTAACTCTACTGCTGCAACACCACCAACGCCTGCATCAACTTCGTCGAAAATAAACGTCATTGATTGATTATTACTGCGATTTTGTTTTGCGCTAACAAGCTCCATTGCAAGCATAAGCCTACTGAGTTCACCGCCCGAAGCACTACTGCCCATTGGCAAATAGTTAGACGCAGGGAAAGGCTTAAAAAGAAACTCAACACTATCTAAGCCATGCACGTTCAAATCAAATTTTCCGTCTTGATTTTTAGCGCGCTTAGAAACATTAATCAAAAGTTGCGCATCTGGCATAGATAAGGATTCAAGCTCTTTGCTAACTTCGTCGCTAAACTTTTTTGCAACAACTTTGCGCGTGCTATAAAGAGCTTCGGCAAGTTTTTCAGCGTCTTTATAAGTCTTCTCGCACAAATCTTTAGCGCGCGCAACAGCTTCTGGCGAATCATCCAAATCTTCAAGCTCAAATTGCGCTTTTTTGGCCCACTCTAAAACATCGTCAATTTTCGGACCCCATCTGCGTGTTAAATCACTTAAATCGTGAATACGATTGTTAATAGCGTCTAAATCTTCCTGACTCTCATCAACATCTAATTGTTGAGCAAGTTGCATAACAATGTCGGAAATCTGTGAAGAAATATCGTCAAGTTGATTTGCAATCGCGTTATAATCTCCGTCAACTCGAATTGAGCGAATCGCCTTAGACGCATTGTCAACCAAATGTAATGCGTCAACTGAATCTATTGCGCCATAATCAATTTGACTTGCGTCTAACGAAGAGACTGCTTCGCTAATAGCTCCAACGATTTGAGTAGCGTTTTCTATGCGATCTCTTTTAGCTTTAAGATTTTCATCCTCATTTGGCTTTGGATCGATTTGGCGAATTTTTTCTAACGATTCGCGCAAATAGTCTGCGCGCTGCCTAGAAGACGATTGCTGATTTATAAGGCGGTTATATGCTTCAACAGCACTTTGCCACTTATTAAACGCGGATTCATAGTCTTGCAATTCTTTAGAATTACAAGAGATTGAATCCAAGAATTCGCGCTGTTTTGCGGCGGTTGCTATGCGAAGCTGATCGCTTTGACCATGAATTGTTATTGTGTGCGAGCAAACGCTTTCTAGCAAGGATTTTGGAACAGAATAACCAGAGATTACAGCTCTTGATCTACCAGTTTTTGGAACAGATCTAGATACGTAAATGTCTTCTTTAGAATCGTCATCTTCACATTCTTCGGCATTAATCCCCGATTCTTGCAATATTTGCGCAACATCGCTAGATTTTGACACAGAAAACACGCCTTGCGCCCACGACTCATTTGCAAAAGATGATACTTTTGCAGAATCCGCTTTGCCTCCAGATATAAGCTTTATAGCGCTTAAAAGCATGGACTTTCCAGCACCAGTTTCGCCAGTTATTGCAGTCATTCCTTTAGAAGGCGTAATAACAGCGTTAGAAATTGGGCCTAAATTACGAATCTCAAGTTCTTCAAGCACAAATACCCCCTATAGGTTTAGATTATTAGGTACGATTGAATATTCAGCACTACCATCAGCATTACGGTCAGCGCCATCTACACATGCGCTATCTTCATAATTTCTATCGGTTTCATTATGAAGATTTGCTTCATAAATCTTAGGCTTAGCGGCCACTTTTCGGCGATTTTCACGCCATCCAACAACTGGCAAATCAAACTTAGTAACTAATCTTTGCGTAAATGGAACGCCAGAAAGTCGCGCCAAAAGCAACTCATCTTTAGATTGCCTAATTTGAATCCTAGAACCTTGCGGCAAAGCTCTTTGACGCCTTCCATCGCAGCAAATCCACCCACCAGAAGCTGATTCTTGCAAAATATCAATCGTAAAAGTAGAACCTGCTCCAATAATCAATGGTCTAGAAAAAAGCGCGTGTGCAGCCAAAGGAACAAGCTGCAAAGCCTCAACATTTGGCCACATAATCGGCCCACCTGCAGAAAACGCGTACGCAGTAGAACCAGTAGGCGTAGAAACAATCACGCCGTCGCATCCAAAAGACGACATTTCAACGTTGTCAACGCGAATCGAAAGCTCCACCATTCGCCCACGATCTGCCCTATCTAAAGTAATATCGTTAAGCGCCCAATCACTTAAAGGCTCGCTCGCTCCAGGAAGCCAAACATCTACATGCGCTTCCATTCTATGCTCTAAAAAGTAGTCTTTTTGCGCAATTCTTCGCACAGCTTCATCTATCTGGAAGCTCTCAAATTCCGCCAAAAATCCAACATGCCCAAGGTTTATTCCAATAATTGGAACAGGAGTGCAATGCACTAATTCTGCAGCTTGAAGCATTGTGCCATCCCCACCTAGCACAACAACAATTTCCGTATTTTTATCTACTCCTTGAGCGATTTTTTGCGCAAAATCCGACACTGCAGCACTATGAAACACGCTAACATTAAAACCAGCATTTTTAAGCTGAGTAGTAACTTGATTTACAACAGCACTGTTGCCATCAAGACGCGCATGCGTAACCACAAGAGCATTGCGAGAAGCAGAATTACCTTCTAAACGTTCTTGCATAGCACCCCCTTTGTAGCTATTTGTAGATTAATCGTAGCTTATTTACAGATTAATCGTAGTCTAATCGCAGCTTTACAAACATTAATAGTTATTGTAATTGTTGCACTACATATTGAGCATTAATCTACATATTGCAATATTGCACATTAATCTTATTCAAATATTTATCAAATAATCTCTTGACTATTAAATTTGACTATTAAATCGCGCATAAAGAAGATACTCAACGTTCCCGTGAGTTCCCTCTATAGGCGATTCGCGAGTTGCAATAACGTTTAAACAGTTATTTTTAGCGCATTCTTTAATATTTTCTAAGGCTTTAAGTCTTAGGTTTTTATCTGTTACAATTCCGCGCTTGCCAAGATTTCCCTTACCAACTTCAAATTGTGGCTTTACAAGAAGAACAATATTCGCGTTGTTTTGCGCAATACGTGCAATTACTGGAATCACCAAGCTAAGAGATATAAAAGAGACGTCGGAGACTATAAGATTAGGCTTGTACGGCAAATCTTGCGCATAAACATTTCTAATATTTACGCCACTCATTTCAATAACGCGCGGATTGCTTGCGATTTTTGTGTGCAATTGACCATGCCCAACATCTAAAGCTATAACGCGATTCACGCCATTTTGCAACAAATAATCGCAAAAACCGCCAGTGGAAGCGCCAATATCTAATGCTTTAGTATTTGAATCAACTTTTAATCCTAAATTCTCAAATAAGCGAAATGCGCCTTCGAGTTTTAGTGCTCCTCTAGAAACGTATTTAACGCAAGAATTTTCTTCTTTTGATTCGTCAAGGCTTATTTTTTGCGATTTTTTCACTAAAAATGACGATTTTTTAACAATGCGATTATCTACTTTCACTACTCCAGACTTGATTAAGCGTTGAGATGTAGTTCTACTCTTCACTAAACTGCGATTTACAAGCGCGCAGTCTAAGCGCTGACCTAAATCATCTTCGTCTAGCATTAAAAACCTCGCTTAAAGTATAAAGTCACAAATCGCAAGCTGTAAGCCGTAAGTAGTAAGTCGTAAATTGCAAGTCGTAAGCCACAAATCACAAATCACAAATCACACAACGCATTACATCACAAAGAAAACTCTGGAAGAATATAATCTTCAAGCGATTTTCCACTATCCATTAAGCTCCAAGCAAGCGCACAAGCAGCACGCAAAGCGTTGCAATCATTAGGATTGTTTACTTCAATAGAGTTGTTGCTAGCAACCTGCGCTCTAGAAGTTCCGCATACAAACGTAGAATCGTCAACGCGCTTAGGAGCAACATGCACCTCGTTCAATCCCCTTAAATCCTTAGAAACAAAGCTTGGTCGCAAGTGCTTTGGAGCTTCAAGCAACATGCGCGGATTGGTAACGCCCGTAAGCACAAGAAGAGACTCATACCCTCCTCTGGTACCTGCTTCAATGTCTGTGTCTAATCTGTCTCCTACAGCAAGCGAGCGCTCAATACTTATTACAGGATTTCCAAATTCGTCTTTTTGCGCATATTCTTTAATATCTTCATCGTTGTGCTTTGCGTTTGCAGCAACCAACAATCGCGCTTCGTCGTACATTGCGCACTCGGGCTTTCCAGCAGACGCAATAGGCTCTACTCCAGTGGCATTTACTACAGCTTGAATCATAGAACCGCATCCAGGAGCTATACCGAATTCACGTGGAATTGTTAAATCGCGATTAGTAACAAAATACTTAGCTCCGCGCTCTACAGCAAAAGCGACTTGTGCCATCTCTTGCCAAGTCATTTGCGGATACCAGCCTTGAATAACGGCTTTTGGATTATCTTTACAAGACTTTACTGGATTAAGACCAGCGCTACGAACCTCTTGTACAAGATGATCTGCGCCTAAAACTAAAACGTTTGAACCGCTTGGAACATATCGAGCAACCATTCGAGCAGCTACAAGTGAAGACGTTATGATTTGCCACGGCTCTACTTTTAAGCCAAAACTTTCTAGTTGACTTGCTACAACTTCTTGAAAACGAGAAGAATTATTAGTTGTGTATTCAATAAACATGCCATTTTTTTTAGCATTTTCAATTGATTCGGCTGCGTATTCAACGGATTTTCCGCCTCTATACACTACTCCGTCTAAGTCAAGCAAAGCTAAGCGAAAATCCTTGCTTAACGCAGATTTGCTATTTGAAAAATTCGCTCGTTCATCAAGTTGCATAAAATATCCTCACGATTTTAAAAATACCAAAGTAGAAAATGCCCGGCTTACTATACTCTAATAATACAGAAGCCGGGCTTAGAAAATATTATTTATACTATTCCTCTTTAGGCTTAACTGCACTCATCTCTACAGTTTCAGTATTATCTGCGATTTGTGAATCTTCCGAATCTTCGGCTGAATCATCTGAATCATCATCCGAATCGTCATCTGAATCATCATCAAAATCATCTTCCGAATCGTCATCTGGAGCAAATTGCGCATCATCTTCACTAATGCCAACTTCGTCCATAATCGCGTCGTTAAGATGTTCCAAATCGTAGTCAATCACAACATCTTCTGGATTTTCTTCGTCTTCAATATCTGCATACTGCTCTTCTAAGCGGTCAAGCAAAGCGTCAAGCTCAATCGCCTCATCGCTTCGCCCAGCCTCTTCAAGGAAGTACTGCTCCGCTTGAACAGCGCGCATTCTATACTCGCCAGGCAAGCCCTTAGACCTGCCCATTGCGTGAACAAGCTCAATCGCCTTATCTGCATGGTTTGTATCTGCCAAAACGCCTGCGTACACAAGGAACATTTCTGCTTTAACTTCGCCGCTAACACTTTTAGCTTCATCCGACATGCAAATTTCCAGCGCTTTATCGAGGTTGCCCATGCCGCGCTCGCAATCTGCAATAAATGGAAGATAATCCGTGTAGCCATTCATTCGCATAGCTGTTCTAAACTCGCGCGCAGCAAGCTTGTAATCGCCTTGACGGTACGCAATAAATCCTAGTGTTTCGCGCGAAAAATCAATGCGAGACGCCTGCTTTGCAGCCCACTTTGCGTGTTCTAAAGCAAGCTCTGGGTCTTCGTCTTGCAAAGCGTATGCAGCAAGAATATGCAAGCCAATGTTTTCGGAATGCTCCTTAGAAAGACCGCGCAAACGCTCGCGAGATTCCTTAGAAAGCATTGAATATTCTAAGCCCTTAGGCATTTTTGGCTCGCCCGGACGCCTATCTGTATACGGGTTTTGAGATGGGTAAGAAACAGTTCCATCCGAGTTTCTACGAGGTCCATTTTCAAAGCGGAAAGATGACTTTGAATCGCGCTTTCTAGAATCGTTCTTCTTAAATCCACTCTTGTGGAAGCCATCCTTGTGGAATCCGCCGCGATTATCTTCAAAGCGTCGATCATTGCGTTCTGAGCGGTCAAACTTGCGATCGCCACGCTCTGAGCGATTATCTCGATTATCGCGATTATACTTATCAAACTTCTTGTATCTTGGATTGCCCGATTCCTTTGAATCAGATTCAAAACCACGATTTGTGCGCTTATCGTAATCGCTGTGATTGTATCGATTATCGCGATTGCGCTTATCTTCGCGATTATATCTATCTTCGCGATTATCTTTTCTGTCAAATCTGCGATTATCGCGATCAAACCTGCGCTCACCATCGCCATCAAACTTGCGATCCGAGTTCTTCTTAAAACCGCTCTTCTTGAAACCGTCTTTGTGGAATTCACCGCGATGCTCACCATCTTTGTGGAATCCATCTTTATGAGCACCGTCTTTGTGGAACCCACCCTTGTGGAATCCTCCACGACGCTCACCGTTTCCACCATTTTTACCGCCATTTTGACGGCTAAAATGGCCACGATTACCAAACGACTTACCACTACGCGATCCGCGTTCTTCGCCCATTATTGGCATACCTTTCAAAGTCTAAAAATATAAAATTATACTAAAATCTAATGCTAAAAACAAATCAAGCGAGCTTAAAACTACGCACGCTCAACAGCGCCAATAGCCTTCTTGCCTCTACGAATCAAAGCAAAACGACCGTGCAAGAATGAGCTATCGCTCAAAACGTCATCAACGCTTTCTACGCGATTATTGTTAACGTACAATCCGCCAGCTTCAATAGCTCTACGAGCCTCGGAAATAGTACGGAACAATCCTGCAGCAACAGCGGCCTCAACAACACGATCTGCAACATGCGCTTTAGCAAATTCCAAAGTGCCATCTTGTGCTTTAACTTTAACGCCATCTAAAGCAGCTTCAAGAGTTTGTTCGTCAATTCCAGCTAAATCACCCTTGCCAAAAAGCGCTCCAGAAGCAGCAATAGCCTGATTTGTAACATCTTCGCCATGCACAAAACTTGTAACTTCCCAAGCGAGCACACGCTGAGCTTCTCTGCTTCCTGGATCTTCTTGAATTTGCTTTTCCAAACGCTCAATCTCGCTCTTAGGCAAGAACGTAAAAGCCTTAAGAAGCTTAACAACTTCATCATCTGGCTGATTAAACCAGAATTGATAGAAGCGATAAGGGCTAAGCATTGTAGGATCAAGCCACATTGCGTTACCCTCAGATTTTCCAAACTTACGACCTTGATTATCCGTAATAATTGGGCTTGTAAACACGTTTACAGAAGCTCCGCGAACCTTACGAATCAAATCCATGCCAGAAGTCAAATTACCCCACTGATCAGATCCGCCAAGTTGCAAAGTAACGTTGTAATTATCAAACAAGTACAAAAAGTCGTTTCCTTGCAAAACCTGGTAGCTAAACTCAGCGAAAGAAATGCCTTCGTCGGAGTTTAAGCGGCGAGCCACAATATCTTTAGAAAGCATTGTGCCAACACGAAAGTTCTTGCCAACATCGCGCAAAAAGTCGATAGCAGACATTTTAGAAACCCAGTCGTAGTTGCTTACAAAACGAACAGGATTTTCTCCATCAAGAGGCAAAATACGGCCGATTTGCTTGCGCAAACGCTCCGCCCATCCAGCAACAATATCTTTAGAATTAAGCGTGCGCTCTCCGCTTTGGCGAGGGTCTCCAATCAAGCCCGTAGCACCGCCAACCAAAGCAATAGGATGATGGCCTGCAGCTTGCAAATGACGCATGTTAATAAGCTGAACAAGATTGCCAATATGAAGCGATGCAGCAGTAGGATCGTAGCCGCAATAATAAGTTAATGGTTCTCCGTCAAGTGCTTGAGCAAGTTGCTGTTCGTCTGTAGATTGAGAAATCAATCCACGCCACTTTAGCTCTTCAAACAAAGAAGCAAATCCAGCTTCTTTGTAATTCCTCACCTGAGCCATTTATATCTCCTTATTATTGCAAAAATTACCGAAAGTATCGGGCGCATTTGCGCGCTACAAGCCTTTCAATTTTGGCAGCACATGGAGACACTCTTATAAGCTGTTCCGTCGCTTACAGATTCAGCGAATTTCTTATACTCGCTAATCGCAAGCTGAGCTTGATTAATTTGCTCTTTTACGCGCACAAAAGCTGTTCCACCTTTGCCGCATCTAGAAGAAACAGAGCCATAGCTAGAAAGAACAAGTCTAAGATCTGGTATTTTATTTGCATCAATAACGCCGTCTAAAATCGTTGCATAATCGTCGTTACTCAAATCGCTTAAATCGCATTTAAGACTTTCGGCACGCTTTACGCATAATCCCGATAACGTATGCGCATTGCGGAAAGGAACGCCTTGTTTTACAAGCCATTCTGCAATGTCTGTAGCAAGAGCGAAACCAGTTGCAGACTGCTCAAGCAAGCGAGGCGTGTTAAATCGCATTGTTCTAACCATTCCTGCAAACGCTGGAAGCAAAACTTCTAGAGTGTCGATTTGGTCAAAAACCGCCTCTTTATCTTCTTGCAAATCGCGCGCATAAGCGGTTGGAAGACCTTTAAGAGTGGCCATTAATCCAGTTAAATCTCCGATTAATCGCCCTGCTTTTCCTCTAGCAAGCTCCGCAATATCTGGATTCTTCTTTTGAGGCATAATCGAAGAGCCAGTAGAATAAGCATCGTCTAAAGTTACGAACGCAAATTCTTGAGTATTCCATATAATAATCTCTTCGCTTAAGCGAGAAATATCAACGCCAATCATAGATGCAATAAACGCAAATTCCGCAACAACATCGCGGCTTGCTGTAGCATCAATCGAATTCGCGCAAACAGCGGAAAAACCAAGCTCTTTAGCAACTTCTTCGGGGTCTAAGCCAAGAGTATTGCCAGCCAATGCCCCTGCCCCGTATGGGCTTTTGTTTGCGCGCAAATCCCAGTCCGCAAGACGATTTACGTCTCGCAAAAGCGGCCAAACATGAGCCATTAGCTGGTGTGCAAGCAAAATTGGTTGAGCGTGTTGCATGTGAGTTCGCCCAGGCATTACAGCGTCTTTTGCTTCTAAAGATTGAGCGACTAAAGCATTGCAAACATCTAGCACGAGTGCCGCTAATGCGCGCGCGTGTCTGCGCAAAAACATGCGTATTAAAGCTGCGATTTGGTCGTTTCTAGAGCGGCCAGCTCTAAGTTTTCCACCAAGTTCGCTTCCTGCAATCTCAAGCAAACCGCGCTCTAATGCTGTTGCTTCGTCCTCATCTTCTTCAATTGGAGCAAAAGTGCCATTATCTACGCGGTTTTGCAACTCGTCTAGCGCTTTGCAAAGATCTGCGTATTCTTGATTTGTTAATAAACCTGCACGATGCAAAGCGTGGGCGTGCGCGCGAGAGCCTGCAATATCGTCATCCGCTAATCGCCAGTCAAATTGCGTTGACTTGCTAAGCTTTGCGAGTTCCGCAGAAGGCCCCGAGCTAAAACGGCCGCCCCACAAGGCTATTGGATGATTAGTATTGGCATTTGCGCTGTAATTGGCATTTGCATCGTGCATAGTTATTCTTTCGTCTTTTTAGTTGTTTTTAGTCGTTCTTAGTTGTTTTTAGTCGTTCTTTGCAACGCGCATATCTCGAGCCGCTGCAACCTTGCTAGACAATCCGTAGATTTCAATAAATCCGTTGGAAGCGCGCTGGTCGAAGGTATCGGAAGAATCGTAAGTAGCTAAGTTAAAGTCGTACAAAGACTCATTCGACTTTCTGCCTGTTACAACAGCCTTTCCAGCGTACAAAGTCATGCGAATATCGCCAGAAACATGCTCTTGAGTTTCGTTTATAAACGCGTTCAAAGAACGCACAACTGGCGAGAACCACTGGCCGTCGTACACAAATTCTGCCCACTTTTTATCTAGAGCACGCTTAAGCCTGTGCTGTTCTCGCTCCAAGCAGCAATTTTCAAGCTCTTGATGAGCCGTAATCAAAGCTTGCGCGCCTGGAACTTCGTACAATTCGCGAGACTTAATGCCAACTAAACGATCTTCAATAATGTCGATTCTGCCGATTCCTTGAGCGCCTGCCCTCTTGTTCATCTCTTCGATTGCTTGAAGCGCAGTTACGCTGTGGCCGTCAATTGCAACTGGCACGCCTTTTTCAAACGTTATTGTAACTTCGTCTGGAGTTGTAGATTCCAAAGGATTCTTTGTGTAAGAGTAGCATTCTTCAGTTGGAGCGTTCCACGGATCTTCCAAAAAGCCTGTTTCAATTGCCCTTCCCCAAACGTTTTGGTCTATGGAATACGGGCTTTTCTTGCTTTGAGTAATCGGAAGCTTGTGCTCGTTTGCAAAAGCGATTTCCACATCTCTAGTAAGCGACAAATCGCGAATTGGGCTAATTGCCTTTAATTCTGGGTCCAAAGATTGAATTGCAACTTCAAAACGAACTTGATCGTTTCCTTTACCCGTGCAACCGTGTGCGATTGTATCTGCGTCAAATTCGTGCGCTGCGTGAACCAAGTGACGAGTGATAAGCGGCCTAGAAAGCGCGGAAACTAAAGGATACACGTCTTCGTAAAGTGCGTTTGCTTTTAATGCGAGCATGCAATAGTTATCTGCAAATTCTTCACGAGCATCAACTACATACGATTCAACAGCACCGCATGCTAAAGCGCGGTTTTTAATCACTTCTAGCGCTTCTCCACCTTGACCAACGTTTAGCGAAACAGCTACAACGTCTTGGCCTGTTTGCTCTTTAAGGTACGGAATTGCTACAGATGTATCGAGGCCACCCGAATACGCCAATACAATACGCTTCTTATTAGTCATAGTGACCTCCCAAGGTCATATATTGAATAAATAAACAATACATAGTATATTATACAAGTCTAGATACAATCTCAACACGCGCAGAAATACGCCATTTTTGGCGATTCGCGCTTAGAAGTACTTAATCAAAAACCAAAACAAAGATAATACTTATACAGTTAACAGATATGCTTATTAGGCATAATTTTAAGGCATAATTTTAAGGCACAATTTTATAAGCATAATTTATAAACATCATCACAAATGCGTTATAAATATTTTTTATTCGGAACTGTTAACTCAACCTTAAACCCACCGTATTTGCTTCTGCTTATATCAACCGCTCCATTATGAGCGCCAATAATCTGCTGAACAATTAGCAGACCCAAACCATGCCGCTGTTCTGCAGTACTTGTATCGCAAATCATATAGTGCGGTGCATGATTAAGCTTTTCGATTTTTTCATCTGAAGCACCTATACCATTATCCTCAACGCAAATAATACAATTGTTATTATTTGCAGCAACGGATACATAAATCGTACACCCATTTTCATTATGAGATATGCTGTTCTGAATAAGATTAGATATTGCTCGTTTTAATAAATCTTTGTCTACATTAATATTGCAAACAGTCAATTCTGCGTCTGTTTCCCATTTAATCGAAAACTCATCTTGCATACCCATATTCATAAAATCCACAACAACTTGCCTAACAACAGCAACAACATTTTCTTCTTTTTTCATAATTGGTTGCATATTGTATTCAAGTTTTGAAGCCAAATTAAGGTCATTAATCAAATTCTTCATTCTTGCACTTTGCTTAATAATCATCGTCGCTTTTTTACGATCTTCTTGCGAAATATGTAGAGAATTTTCTAACTGTCCTGCATACCCCATAACCATAGATAACGGCGTACGAATATCATGTGAAACTCCAGCTATCCAATTCGCTCTTGCAGTCTCCTTTTTTCTCAATTGTTCTTTTTGTATTTGCAAAATATCGGAAGCAGAATTTATGTTAGATGAAATTTCTGAAAGTGCTCCTGTTTCTGGAATATGCACGCTTTCTCCACTAGATAAACGTTGTATCCCTTTTGTAATCGGATTAATTGATTTTAGTAGTTTTATATTAGCTATTAAATAAATTCCAAGAATCAGCAAAATGTTGATAAATAATACGCTTAAAACAATCTGCGGAAAATTTGAGATTAAACTGTAGTTCCAACTTGGTTGAGTATGTTTCCAAAAGCTGTTGTGCGGAAATCCGACTACAACAACTCCATCCTTATTTTTGCCAGTGTAAGTTGGATAACCATCAATGTATCCAACGCTCAAATTAGCTATATCAGACAAAGTATAATCGTTTGGAATAGTTGCAGGAACGTCTTTTGTTTTCCATACGACTCTCAACGTATTATTATCAATCAAAATTGCCCATGCGCCAGAATTTGTCAATTTGGAAGACATATTTTTTGATAATTCATAATCCCCACTTGGTGATAAATGTAATGCTTCTCCCGTCTCTTTTGCTATGCTATAAGGAGACATCTCTTTATCGGGAGCGTAATTTCCTATAAGTACAGCAAACGCAATAATATTCATTAATACTATAAGCACAGAGCTTAGTAGAAAAATACTTATAAAGCGTTGTATTAGTTTTGGTATGCTTTTCATTCTGCTTTACTCCACAATAAGCTTATATCCTAAGCCTTTAACTGTTATTAAAGAAACAGGCTGCGATGGATTGAGTTCTATTTTTTCTCTGATACGACGTATATGTGCCATTAAAGAATTTTCATATCCAAAAGGATTAGCTCCCCATGCAGCTTCACATAACGCGTCAATTGTTACAATGCATCCAGCATTTCTATATAAAGCAGAAAGCAAATCGTGTTCTTTGGCCGTGAGTGGAATATGTTCGTTATTTTTTATTACTTGGGCAGAAGAAAAATCAATCTGACTATTTTTCAGTTTAACAATGGGATTTTCGCTCTTGTAGCTTCGTCTTAAAATTGCCATAATGCGAAACGTTAGCTCTTTTGGAAGAAACGGCTTTACAATATAATCGTCTGCTCCTAAGTCAAATCCCTTAAACTTATCTTCATCTTCACCGCAAGCCGTAAGGAATAAAATAGGACAATCGCTATATTGTTTTATCTGCTTCATTAACTCAAATCCATTACCGTCTGGGAGCATAACATCAAGTATTGCTAATTCTGGACGTAATTTTTGTGTTGCCTCTACTGCATCTTTTATACTTTTTGCAGTCGTTATATTATAAAAACCGTATTCGTTTAATATGGATACAACCATATCTAGAAGTTCCTGCTCATCATCAACAAGTAGCAGATGCTTGTTCAATAAATAATCATTCCGATTCATGGAGAACCCCCTAACATATATTATGCCATGTGAATATTCATTTTTTGACCTCGCATAAAAATGTAAGGTAGATGTAAGGTGAAGAGAATGTTGTAGAAAGGTTGACGCAATATCATAAATCCCGAAAGGAGATATTGCCATGAACAATATTGTTACAACAGAACATTTAACAAAAAAATATAAGTCATTTATTGCTGTTAATGATGTTTCACTTCATATTCGCAAAGGTAGCATTTACGGCTTTCTTGGGCCAAATGGAGCTGGAAAATCTACAACAATGAAAATGCTCCTAGGGCTTACGGCTCCAACAAAAGGTGTATTTACAATCGACGGAAAGCAGTTTCCTGCCGACCGCATACCTATTTTGAAAGAAATAGGCTCGTTTATTGAATCACCATCTTTCTATGCAAATCTAACAGGTAGAGAAAATCTTGACATTATACGTCGCATTTTAGAACTACCTAAGAGTGCAGTTGATGACGCATTAGAATTAGTAGGTCTTTCTGAGTTTGCAGACCGTCTTGCAAAAAAATATTCGCTTGGCATGAAGCAAAGGCTTGGTCTTGCTGGAGCATTGCTTGGTAGACCACCTATTTTGATTTTAGATGAGCCAACAAATGGACTCGATCCATCTGGCATACACGAAATCCGAAACCTGATTAAGTCGCTGCCAGATCTTTACGATTGCACGATTCTTATTTCTTCTCATATGCTATCCGAAATTGAGCTTATTGCAGATGATATTGGAATACTTAATCACGGACACTTGTTATTTGAAGGTAGTTTAGATGAACTACGACAGCATGCATTACAATCTGGTTTTGCTTCCGACAATTTGGAAGATATGTTCCTATCCATGATTGATGAAGACAATAAGATCAGGAAACAGAGTGCAAGACTATGAAAACGCTTGTAATCGAACTAAAAAAATGCAAGAGAACTGGCTTTATAGCTCTTATGATTGCTATTGGCGTTATGGGAGCAGCGTACGCTTTTGCGAATTTCATTGTACGAAAAAATACATTATTAAACCTGCCTTTAGCTCCTATGGATATTCTTCTCACACAGCTTTACGGCATGATTATGGTGTTAAACATGTTCGGCATAATAGTCGCAGCATGCATTATCTACAACATGGAATTTAAGGGAAATGCAGTAAAAAAGATGCATATGCTGCCTATGAGCGTTCCTGCTATGTACCTATGCAAATTTATGCTGCTGACTGTTCTATTACTAATCGCTATTTGCATACAAAATTTAGCACTTGCAAAAATCGGTGTAACAGATTTGCCACAAGGCACGTTTAATGTAAGTACTCTTATATCTTTTGCTGCATATTCATTTATTACGTCAATGCCTGTATTGTCCTTTATGATTTTTGTATCATCACGATTTGAAAACATGTGGGTAACGCTTGGAATTGGTGTAGCAGGATTTTTAAGCGGCATGGCATTGGCTTCGTCAGACATAGTACTTTTTATGGCATCACCTTTTATCGTTATGTTAAAACCAGCAGTTGCCATGAGCGCGCAGCCTAATATTACGGTCGTAATCGTATCCATAGTTGAAACACTTCTGTTTTTATGTTCTGGATTGTGGGCAGCTAAGAACCTGCACTA